>NZ_JBVAYX010000006.1:0-222652 GCF_055412825.1 Pseudarthrobacter linnaei | reverse complement strand
GGCATCCTCAGCGATGCGGGCCTGCTCGACGTTGACGACGTCCATGATGACGCCGCCCTTGAGCATCTCCGCCATGCCGCGCTTAACGCGGCTGCTGCCCGTGGCCCGGGGAACTGACTGATTCACTGGATGTCTCTTTCGTTGTTGTGGGGGCGGCCGGCGCCGGGTGACACAGTTGCCCCCGCACTGTTGGTTGACTCCGTGGCGGCTATTTCAGTACGACGGTCCGGTTGCCCTGGAGGAAGACGCGTCCTTCGCAGTGCCAGCGGACGGCGTTGGAGAGTGCCTTGCGTTCGGTGTCGCGTCCGGCGGCGACGAGGTCCTCGGCGCCAAAGGTGTGGTCGACCTCCACCACCTGCTGGGAGATGATCGGTCCCTCATCGAGCTCCGCGTTGACGTAGTGCGCGGTGGCGCCGACGGTCTTCACGCCGCGGGCGTGCGCCTGGTGGTAGGGCTTAGCGCCCTTGAAGCTGGGCAGGAAGGAGTGGTGGATGTTGATGGCGCGGCCATCCAGGCGGCGGGTGAGCTCGTCGCTGAGGACCTGCATGTAACGGGCCAGGACCACCAGTTCGACGTCCAGCCGGTCGACGAGCTCCATCAGGGCCGCTTCGGCGGCCGGTTTAGTGTCGGCCGAGACGGGCACATGGAAGAAGGGGATGCCGTGCCATTCCACGATTCCCCGGTGGTCCGGATGGTTCGAAACGACCCCGACGATGTCGATGGGCAGTTCCCCGATGCGGGCGCGGAACAGCAGGTCGTTGAGGCAGTGCTCGAATTTGGAGACCATGATCAGGACCCGGCGTTTCATCCCGTGGGGACGCAATTGCCACTGCATGCCGAATTTCTCGGCCACGGGCACGAAGGCCTCCTGGAGCGACTCTTGGGTGGCCGGTCCTCCGGGGGAGTCGTCGGCCGAGGCGAAGTGGATCCGCATGAAGAAGTGGCCGTCGTCCTGGGAGTCGAATTGCTTGCTTTCGAGGATGTCGCAGCCTTGTTCCAGCAGGAATCCGGACACGGCGTGGACGAGGCCCCGTGTTTCCGGGCAGTCGAGGGTCAGGACGTATTCGTTGGCGCTGCTAGTGAGGGTATTCACAGTTCAGCACTCGATCACGTTCACGGCGAGGCCTCCGCGGGAGGTTTCCTTGTACTTGGTTTTCATGTCCGCTCCTGTTTCACGCATGGTTTTGATGGCTTTGTCCAGGGACACTTTGTGGCTGCCGTCGCCGTGCAGGCAGAGGCGGGCGGCGTTGATGGCCTTGACGCTGGCAATGGCGTTGCGTTCGATGCAGGGGATCTGCACGAGTCCGCCGACGGGGTCGCAGGTCAGCCCGAGGTTGTGTTCGATCCCGACCTCGGCGGCGTTTTCCACCTGGGCGGGGCTGCCGCCAAGGACTTCGCATAGCCCGGCTGCCGCCATGGAGCAGGCCGATCCGACTTCGCCCTGGCAGCCGACCTCCGCCCCCGAGATGGAGGCATTTATCTTGAACAAGATCCCGACGGCGGCGGCTGTGAGCAGGAAGCGGATGACGCCGTCGTCGTTGGCCCCGGGGACGAACTTGACGTAGTAGTGCAGGACGGCGGGCACGATCCCGGCGGCACCGTTGGTGGGGGCGGTGACGATCCGGCCCCCGCGGCGTTCTCCTCGTTGACGGCCAGGGCGAACAGGTTCACCCATTCCATGGCGAGCAGTGGGTCCGCGGGCACCTGGACTGGGGACGGGTTCCTCGCTTCGGCTTCGGCGCTGACGGCGAATGCTGCCAGCGTCCGGAACAAGGCCGGGGCACGGCGTTTGACGTTCAGCCCGCCGGGCAGGATTCCCTCGGCCGCGCAGCCGTTCTCGACGCACTGGCGCATGACCGCCCAGAGGGCCAAGAGCCTGTCCCGGAGTTCGGCTTCGCTGCGCCAGACGAGCTCGTTGGCGAGCATCACGTCGGCGATGGACATGTTCTCGCGGGCACAGATTTTCAGGAGCTCGTCGCCCGAAGTGAAGGGGTAGGGCAGCAGAAGCTTCGTTCGCTGAGGACCGTCCCGCCGTGGTCGAGGGCCCGGAAGGTCATGCCGTTGGGGTGGGCTGGGAGGGACTTGCGGCGGTGCAGCACCACGTCCTCGTCCCAGTTGAAGTCCACCCGATGCTCTCCGCCGATCCGGAGTTCGGCATCGAGCGCGGCGGCCGCGACCTGGTCATCGGCGGTGGAGGTGTCTACAGTCTCCGGGTCCAAACCCTGGAGTCCGAGTACCACGGCCTTGTCGGAGCCGTGGCCCCGGCCGGTGGCACCGAGGGAGCCGAACAGTTCGGCCTGGACGCGTTTGGTGGCGCTCAGGTGGCCGTCGCCCTTGAGTCCGTCGGCGAACAGCTTTGCCGCCCGCATCGGGCCGACCGTGTGTGACGACGAGGGCCCGATGCCAACGGAAAAGAGATCCAGGACGCTGAGCGCCATCAGGGGACCTCGGGGGAGGCGTATTCGCGCATGGCGTCCAGGAGCCAGCGGCCCAGGAAGTCCGCGAACGATGCCCGGGGGAAGATCCGGAAGCTGTCCTCCCCGGTCTTCTGCAGCACCACGGGGATGTTGCCGACTTCGGTGGTCAGCGCCGTTCCGTGGGTGAAGCTGCGGGGGTGCAGGTCAAGGGCGCAGCCCTTTTCCAGGACGGCCCGGGCGCGCGGGCCGGAGAGCTCGAACGTGGTGCGGTTGGCGGAGAGGTCCACTACCTGGCCCGGGGCGTCGCCCAGTGCTTCCACGAGGGAGCCGATGAGGTTGCCGCCCAGGGAATCGTGGGCGGCTTCCGGTGCCACTGCCATGAACTCGGACGGTCCGAGCCAGAGGACGCTGATGCTGTCCGTGCCGGTCACTTCGCCGCAGTGTGCCGGCAGTCCGCCGGTCACGGCGGCGATCCGTGCGCCTGCCTCGGAGCGGGGGTCCACGCGGATTCCGGCCATGGTCTGGAAAGGGCCTTCGGTGAGGACGACCTTGCCCGGTACGGAGCCGGCCGCCAGCGCGTCGGCCAGGTGGGAGGCGGGGCTGCGGCGGATGTCCTGGAGTCCATTGATGCCTGTCAGTGCTGCTGTATTAGCCATCTTTGCGGGTCCCTTCGGGGTCAAAAAGTACGGTTTCTGCGATAACGACATCAACCAGCTGGTCGCCGGCGGCGGCCACGAGGGTCTCGCCGATGCGGTTGCGGCCATTCTTGATCAGTGCCAGCGCAAAGGAACGGCCCAGGGCCGCGCTGTGGTAGCTCGAGGTCACGAAGCCCTGCATGGGGACGGGGCCGTAGGCGGGGCTGGTGGGGATGCCCTTTTCCACCAGCTGGGTGCCTTCGGGCAGCCGGATTGTGCCGTCCACGGGAAGGACGCTGACCAGGTGCCGGCGGTCCTCGCGCTTGGCATCGGCGCGGGCGTAGGATCGCTTGCCGATGAACTCTTTAGCCTTGGAAACCACCCAATCCATGCCCGCGTCCTGCGGGGTGACGGTGCCGTCGGTGTCCTGCCCGACGATCGGGTAGCCCTTTTCGGCGCGGAGCACGTGCATGGTTTCGGTGCCGTAGGGGGTGATATTGAATTCGGCCCCTGCGGCGGCCACGGCCTCCCAGGTGTTCAGCCCGTACCAGGACGGGATGTTGATTTCGTAGGCCAGTTCGCCGGAGAACGAGATCCGGCAGACCCGGGCCTGCACGCCGGAGGCGAGGGTGGTTTCGCGGAAGGTCATGAACGGGAAGGCTTCCGCTTCCAGCCCGCCGTCCGCGGCAAGCTGCGGTGCCAGCTTTGCGAGAACGGCGCGGGATTTGGGCCCGACGACGGCAATGGTGCTCCACTGTTCGGTGACGGAGGTGCAGTGCACGTCCAGTTCAGGCCATTCGGTCTGCAGCCATTCCTCCAGCCAGTCGAGCACCTTCGCGGCGCCGCCGGTGGTGGTGGTCATGAAGTAGCGGTCCTCGTCGAGACGCAGGGTCACGCCGTCGTCGAAAATCATGCCGTCTGCCATGCACATCACGCCGTACCGGGCGGAACCCGGGGCGAGTTTTTTGAAGGCGTTGGTGTAGATCCGGTTGAGGAACTCACCGGCGTCCTTGCCGCGGATTTCGATCTTGCCCAGCGTGGTGGCGTCCATGAAGCCCACGGAGTCGCGGACGGCGGCGCATTCGCGCAGCACTGCGGCGTCCATGTCCTCCCCCGCCTGCGGGTAGTACCAGGGGCGCTTCCACTGCCCGACGTCCTCGAACAGGGCACCCTGGGCGACGTGCCAGGGGTGGATGGAGGTGACGCGGGCGGGGTCGAACAGTTCGCCGCGCTGGCGTCCGGCGAGTGCCGCGAACGCCACCGGGGTGAACGGAGCCCGGTAGGTGGTGGTGCCGATGTCGCCGATTCCGCGCGAGGCTTCCCCTGCCTGGCGGAGCGCAGCGGCGATGACGCCGATCGCGTTGACGCCGGAGGTTTTACCCTGGTCGTTGGCGGTGCTGATCGAGGTGTAACGCTTGATGTGTTCCACGGACCGCATGCCGGCTCCGGTGGATCGCAGCACGTCGGCCACAGACTGGTCACGCTGGAAGTCCACGAAGTGGTGGTGCCAGTTATCCGGGGTGCCTTCCTGGCCCGGGACCAGCCACAGCTGCCGGGTCGGGGCGGACGCCTTGGGTTCGCCGATGGGGGCGGGCTCGACGGAGGATGCGAAGCCTGCGGCGGTGGCGGCAGAGGCTCCGGCGGAGATGCCCTCGGCCACGCAGTCCTCGAGTTCGAAGCTGCCGCGGCCGGAACCGATGCTCTGCTGGTTCGGTACCACGGTGCTCGGTACGAAAGCGGCGAGCTCGTCGTCCCAGCGCAGCTTGCCCTGCCGCTGGGAGTGGAGGTGGACCAGCGGGCTCCAGCCACCGGACACGGCCAGCAGATCGCAGGCGATCTCCTCGACGCCGGAGGTGAGTTCGCCGTCGGCGTTGATGCTGCGGACGGTGACGGCGTTGAGCCGGCCGTCGCCGGAGCCCGGGGCGGCGGTGTTGGCAACGGCGCTGCCGATCAGCACCCGGGTGCCGGTTTCGACGGCGGCCGCAGCAACGTCCGTGAGCTTTTCACGGGCGTCGACGACGGCGGCGACCTTGACGCCGGCGGCCTGCAGGTCCGCCGCCAGGGCGTAGGCGCTGTCATTGGTGGTGCTGATGACCACGCGCTGCCCCGTGGCAACGCCGTAGCGGTTGAGGTAGCTGCGGACGGCCGAGGCCAGCATGATGCCGTTGCGGTCGTTGTTCTCGAAGACCAGCGGGCGTTCGTGGGCGCCGGGGGCAACCACCACCTGGTTGGCGCGCACGTGCCAGATCCGCTGCCGGGACACGCCGGGGGCGGCCGGGCTGGACAGGTGGTCGGTGCGGTTCTGGACCGCGATGACATAGTTGGCGTCGTAGGCGCCGAAGGCGGATGTCCTGTTCAGGACGGTGCTGTCGGCTCCCGAGACGAGTTCCGCTTCCACGTCCGCTACCCATTCCAGGGCCGGTTTTCCTTCGATGGTCTCAGCCAGCCCGGGCGCGGTGGCGCCGGAAAGGAGGGACCCGCCCAGTTCGGGCTGGTCGTCCATGAGGATCACGCGGGCGCCGGTGCGGACGGCCTCGCGGGCCGCAGCGAGGCCGGCGGGGCCGCCGCCGATCACCAGGACGTCGGTGTGAACGTACTTCTTGTCGTACTCGGCACGGTCCTCCTCCGGGTCCAGCTTGCCCAGGCCGTTGAGGAGTTCGGCTTTCAGACCGTCCACCAGGGTGACCGTGGTGGCGGGGAGCATGGACTCGGCAACGTCGCCGGGGAAGCGCGCAGCAATCTTGACCATGGCGTTGGATTCCTCCACGCCGGCGGACATGATGCCCCGGGCCCGGTCCTCGTAGAGGGAGTTGCCGGCAGAGATGCGGCCGTTCGCGATCAGGGCCGAGGCGAGGGTGTCGCCTGGGTGGCCGGTGAACTCCTCGCCGTCCACGGTGAAACGCCAGGAGATGGTGCGGTCGATTCGTCCACCGGCGGCGAGGCGGGCGTTCTGGGAAGTCACTTGGTTGCTCCCTTCGGGGCGGTGGTGCTGGCGGGTGTTGCGGCCGGGGCGATGCTGGAAGCCGAGATGCTGGGCGCCGAGTCCCCGGTGGTGGTGCTGTCAGCAGCGGTGCTGGCAGTGCCGGATTCATTGGCGGCCTGGACCGTCACATCGGGCCGGGGCGTGCCCATCGGGTAGATGGCCTGGATGTCGTAGGTGAGCGTGTCGCGGAGCATGTTGAACCACTGGCGGCAGCCGGTGCTGTGCAGCCAGCGTTCGGCGAAAATGCCTTTGGGGTTTTCGCGGTAGAACAGGTACTGGGCCCATTCCTGGTCATTCAGGTCGTTCGGGTTCTCCGGGTACGGGACGTGGGCCTGGCCGCCGTAGTGGAACTCGGTCTCGTCGCGCGAGCCGCAGTTGGGGCAGGAGATAAGCAGCATGTGCGTCTTCTTTCTAAGGGACGGCGGCTAGTGGGCGACGGCGGCGGCGCCGTGTTCGTCGATGAGGGCCCCGGTTACGAAGCGTTCCAGGGCGAAGGGCTTGTTCAGGGCGTGCGGTGTGCCGGTGGCGATGGTGTGCGCGAACGTCAGCCCGGCGGCGGGGGTGCCCTTGAATCCGCCGGTTCCCCAGCCGCAGTTCACGAACATGTTCTCCACCGGGGTGGTGCCCACGATCGGGGAGGCGTCCAGGGTGGTGTCCACAATCCCGCCCCAGGTCCGGAGCACATGTGCCCGGGCGAAGATCGGGAAGAGTTCGACGGCGGCTGCCATCTGGTGCTCGATCACATGGAAGGATCCGCGCTGGCCATAGCCGTTGTAGGAGTCCACGCCGGCGCCCATGACCAGTTCGCCCTTGTGCGCCTGGGAGACGTAGACGTGGACGTGGTTGGACATGACCACCGTGGGGTGGACCGGTTCGTGCAGTTCGGAGACCAAGGCCTGGAGCGGGTGGGACTGGATGGGGAGCTTGAAGCCGGCCATTTCGGCCAGGACCGAGCTGTGTCCGGCGGCGCAGAGGCCCACCTTTTCGGTGTTGATGGTGCCTTGGTTGGTTTTGACGCCGACAACGCGGTTGCCGTCCTTGAGGAAGCCGGTGACCTCGCAGTTCTGGATGATGTCAACACCGAGTTCGTCGCACTTGCGGGCGAAGGCCCAGGCGACGTGGTCATGCTTGGCGATGCCGGCGCGCGGCTGGTAGGTGGCGCCCATGACGGGATAGCGGATGTTGTCGCTGATGTTCAGGATGGGGCAGAGTTCCTTGACCTGCTGCGGGTCCAGCCATTCGGCGTCCACGCCGTTGAGCTTGTTCGCCCCCACGCGGCGCATGCTTTCGCGGACGTCGCCCAGGGTGTGGGCGAGGTTCATCACGCCGCGCTGGCTGAACAGGAAGTCGTACTCAAGTTCCTCCGGCAGGATTTCCCAGAGCTTCAGGGCGTGCTCGTAGATCGCCGCACTCTCGTCCCAGAGGTAGTTTGAGCGGATGATGGTGGTGTTCCGGGCCATGTTGCCGCCGGCAAGCCAGCCCTTTTCCAGGACGGCGATGTTGGTCATCCCGTGGTTCTTGGCCAGATAGTAGGCGGTGGCGAGGCCGTGCCCGCCGCCGCCGACAATCACGGCGTCGTAGGAGGACTTGGGCTCCGGGTTGCGCCAGAGGAAATCCGGGTGCTCCGGAAGCTGTTCCGTGCTCATTGTGCAACTCCGTTCGGGGTGGTTCCGGCTGTTCCGGAAAGATTCGGGTAGAGCGGAAGTTTCTCGGCGAGGACCAATACCCGGTCGCGGAGCAGTACGGCCGACTCGTCGCTGAGCTCGCCCTTGATGGCTTCGGCGATGATGTCGGCAACCTCGGTGAATTCGGCCGGCCCGAAGCCGCGGGTGGCCAGGGCCGGTGTGCCGATCCGAAGCCCGGAGGAGACCATGGGAGGGCGGGGGTCGAACGGGACCGCGTTGCGGTTCACGGTGATGCCGATTCGGTGCAGGCGATCCTCGCCCTGCTGCCCGTCCAGCGCAGAATTGCGCAGATCCACCAGGACCAGGTGCACGTCGGTGCCGCCGCCCACTACGGAGATCCCATATTCGGCGACGTCCGGTGCGAGCAGGCGCTCTGCCAGGATCTTGGCCCCTTCTAGGGTGCGTTGCTGCCGGTTCTTGAACTCATCGCTTGCGGCGATCTTAAAGGACACGGCCTTTGCGGCGATCACGTGTTCCAGCGGCCCGCCCTGCTGGCCCGGGAAGACGGCGCTGTTGATCTTGCGGGCGTACTCCTCTTTGCTCAGGATCACGCCGCCGCGCGGGCCGCCGAGGGTCTTGTGCGTGGTGGTGGTGACGACGTCGGCGTACGGCACCGGGTTCGGGTGCAGTCCCGCGGCGACGAGGCCGGCGAAGTGGGCCATGTCGACCATGAGGTAGGCGCCCACGGCGTCGGCGATCCGGCGGAACTCCGCGAAGTCGAGCTGGCGCGTGTACGCGGACCAGCCAGCCACGATCATCTTCGGGCGGTGCTCCAGGGCAAGGGCCTCGACCTCGGCCATGTCCACGGTCATGTCCGATTCGCGCACATGGTAGGGGACGACGTTGTAAAGCTTGCCGGAAAAGTTGATGCGCATCCCGTGGGTGAGATGTCCGCCGTGCGCCAGCGAGAGTCCCATGATCGTGTCGCCCGGATCCAGCAGGGCAAACATCGCGGCGGCGTTAGCCTGCGCACCCGAGTGCGGCTGCACGTTCGCGGCTTCCGCGCCGAACAGAGCCTTGACCCGGTCGATCGCGAGCTGCTCGATCACGTCAACGTGCTCGCAGCCACCGTAGTAGCGCTTGCCCGGGTAGCCCTCGGCATACTTGTTCGTCAGGACGGAGCCCTGCGCCTCCATGACCGACGCAGGAGCGAAATTCTCCGAAGCGATCATCTCCAAGGTCGACTGCTGGCGCGCCAGCTCGTGGTCAATGGCCCGGGCGACGTCAGCGTCGACGCTGGCCAGGGGTTCATTCAGGGTGCCCGTCATGGCGGCCTCTTTCGGTTCAAAAAACAGTAAGGGGAATGCAACAGTGTTGCGTTGGTTGCAACTTTAGATCGCCAGCGGTGTTGCGTCAATGGCTTTTTCGGCGCGAACGTTTTAAACATATTTCTTACCAGGCGGGTAAAAATCCCTTGACTGTGCTTCAGCTCACGCATAATCTGATGCAACAGCGTTGCGTTCAGTGCAACCCAAATTTTCATTGGTGGACATATGAGTAACGAACCAAGCAAAGCGTCAACCATCCCGGATCACACCTCACGGCGGGCTCCGGACCCAGGCTCACAGCCTCCGACGGCCGGGGGGTCCGGCCCGGGTGGGGAACACTCCGCGGTCAGCAAGGAAACCCGGCGCCGGGTGGTCGCGGCGAGCTTCATCGGAAATTTCGTCGAGTGGTTTGACTACGCCGTGTACGGCTACCTGGCCGTCACCATCGCCGCGGTCTTCTTCCCCGAATCCGATCCCCAGACAGGTCTGCTGCTGACTTTCGCCCTGTTTGCTATCTCGTTCCTGGTACGGCCCCTTGGCGGCTTCGTGTGGGGCCACATCGGCGACCGGGTCGGGCGCCGGACTGCCCTCTCCCTGTCAATCCTGATCATGTCCGGAGCGACGTTCTGCATCGCACTGATACCTGGCTACGACACAATCGGTATCTGGGCGCCGATCCTGCTCCTGATCATCCGCGTCGCCCAGGGCTTCTCGGCCTCCGGTGAATACGCCGGCGCATCCGCCTTCCTCGTGGAGTACGCCCCCGCCAACAAGCGCGGCCTCTACGCCGCCGTCGTGCCCGCCAGTACCGCCGCCGGCCTGCTGCTCGGCTCCCTGCTCGCGGGGCTCCTGACCACCCTGCTCAGCACCGACGCAATGCAAAGCTGGGGGTGGCGCCTGCCGTTCCTGCTAGCGGCCCCGATGGGCCTCATCGGACGCTACATCCGCACCAAGCTCGAAGACACCCCGGTATTCCGCGAGCTCGCAGCAGAGGACCAGACCGTCAAGGCCCCCGTATTCGGGCTCTTCCGCAACCACTGGCGGCTGCTGCTGAAGGCTGTAGGGGCGGTGCTGCTCAACGCCGTCGGCTTCTACGTGATCCTCAGCTACATGCCGACCTACCTGTCCTCCGAACTCGGACTCGGGGCAACCGAATCCTTCCTCGCAACCACCATCGCGCTGCTGACGTACATCGGGTTCATCTTCCTCACCGGAATGCTCTCGGACCGCTACGGCCGCAAGAAGGTGCTCATCGCCGCATCCCTCAGCTTCATCGTGCTGACCGTTCCCGCCTTCGCCCTGCTGGGCACCGGAAACTTCCTGGTCATCGTCCTCGTCCAGATCCTGCTGGGCGCCATGCTCACCCTCAACGACGGGACGCTCCCGAGCTTCCTGGCGGAGATGTTCCCCACCCGGGTCCGCTACAGCGGCTTCGCCGTCAGCTTCAACCTCTCCAACGCGCTCTTCGGCGGCACCGCGCCCTTCATGGCCACCCTCCTCATCGCCACCACAGGCAACGACCTGGCCCCGGCCTGGTATCTCGTCGCCGCGGCCGTCATCTCCCTGATCGCCGTCGCACTCTCCCGTGAAACCAGCAAGGAACCGCTGACTCACGAATAAACCCAGTCCGCTCCCAAACTTTCCTCACGAAAAGAACAACACCGAAGAAAGGCACCACCATAATGACTGTCACAACATCTGCCAACGCCTCATCGATCTCCGATCTGGAGCGACTGAAAGTCCTGCACAACGGACAGAAGGAAAAGCTGACCTTTTCCGACGCCGAGTTTGAACGCCGGCTGTCCGGCCTGCGCCGCATCATGGCGGAGAAAAGCCTGGACGCCGTCGTCCTGACCAGCTACCACTCCATCAAGTACTACTCCGACTTCCTGTTCACTTACTTCGGCCGTTCCTACGCCATGGTGGTCACCAAGGACGAAACCGTGACCGTCACGGCCAACATCGACGCCGGCATGCCCTGGCGCCGCAGCTACGGTGACAACGTGGTCTACACGGACTGGCGCCGCGACAACTACATCTTCGCCATCCAGGAGGTGCTGCGCACCCGCGGCATTTCCCCGCGCCGGATCGGCGTCGAAGACGATTCGCTCCCGCTGGACAACCGCAACAAGATCCAGGCCGCCTTCGAATCCGCCACCCTGGTCGACGTCGCCCAGGCAGCCATGCGCCAGCGGATGATCAAGTCCGCTGAAGAGATCGAGGTCATCAAGCACGGGGCCCGCATCGGTGACCTGGGCGGGGAAGCCATCCGCAATGCCATCACCGGCGGGATCACCGAATACGAGGTTGCACTGATCGGCACCGAAGCCATGGTCCACGAAATCGCCCGGACCTTCCCGGATTCCGAAATCCGGGACACCTGGGTCTGGTTCCAGTCCGGCATCAACACCGACGGCGCCCACAACTGGGCGACCACCCGCAAGATCCAGGAACACGACATCCTGTCCCTGAACTGCTTCCCGATGACCTCCGGCTACTACACGGCCCTGGAACGCACCCTGTTCTACGGCGAACCCGATACCCGCTCCCTGGAGCTGTGGAACATCAACGTGGAAGTCCACAAGCGCGGCCTCGAACTCATCAAGCCGGGCGCGGTCTGCAAGGACATTGCCGCTGAACTCAACGAGATC
The DNA here is from genome assembly GCF_055412825.1 of Pseudarthrobacter linnaei. Taxonomy (NCBI): domain Bacteria; kingdom Bacillati; phylum Actinomycetota; class Actinomycetes; order Micrococcales; family Micrococcaceae; genus Pseudarthrobacter; species Pseudarthrobacter linnaei. The sequence continues at coordinate 211,013 of NZ_JBVAYX010000006.1, read as the reverse complement.
TACGTCGGACACGGCCTGCTGGCCAACCGGACCTTCGGCTACGGGCACTCCTTCGGCGTCCTCAGCCACTACTACGGCCGTGAGGCCGGACTCGAGCTCCGCGAGGACATCGACACCGTGCTCGAACCTGGCATGGTGGTCTCCATGGAACCGATGATCACGGTCCTGGATGGACAGCCGGGCGCCGGCGGCTACCGTGAGCACGACATCCTGGTGGTCGGCGACGACGGCGCAGAGAACATCACCAAGTTCCCGTTCGGTCCCGAACACAACATCGTGGGCGCCTGACCATCTTCTGACCCGCACTGAAGCGGCGCCACGTTCGACGTGGCGCCGCTTTTCGGGCCCCCGTAAGGAATGATGGAAGTCACCATGAGTCCAGAAGAATCTGCTGACACCACCGGAAACGGCGACACCAAGGGCACCTCCGTCATCGTCAACGCCATCGCCGTGCTGCGGACTTTCACCGCCGACGAGCCGCTGCTCGGGGTCACCGAGATCGCCAGCCGCGTCGGCCTGCACAAAAGCACCGTGTCCCGGATCCTGGCCACGTTCGAGCAGGAACACCTCGTGGAGCGGGATCCGGAGACCCGCCGGTTCCGGCTGGGCCTGGGCCTCATCGCCGTTGCCGGCCCGCTGCTCGCGGAACTGGAGGAACGGCGCGTGGCCTACCCGGTCCTGCGGGAACTCACCGAACAGACTGGCGAAACCAGCGCCCTCATGGTCTGGAACGGGTCCGAATCGATGTGCGTGGAACAGATCGCCAGCCACCACCAGATCAAGCACACCACCCCGCTGGGAGCCCGCTACCAAGACGCCATGAGCGCCTCCGTGCAGGTGTTTCTCTCCGCCGAACCGGCCGAGCGTGTCCGCGGCCTGCTCCGAAGCGGAGCCATCACCTATCCGGGGCTCGATGATGCCAGCCTCGACGGCTATCAGATCAAACTCGGCGATGTGGCCCGCCGGGGCTGGGCCATCAACTACGGTGAATCATCCATCGACGAAGTCGGCGTGGCCGCGCCCGTCTATGACCACCGCGGCGACATCGTGGCCGCCGTCCTGATCCCGGCCCCCCGCTTCCGCGTCTCCCGCGAGCGGCTGCAAAGCCTGGGCGAGGCGTGCGCGGCTGCGGCAGGCCGGGTCACCACGCGGCTCGGCGGACGTCCGCCGAGGAGGCCGGAGCAGGCCGGCCCCGGGTAGGACCCCGGCCGGCCGGGCGACACAGGGCAGCTTAACTAGTCAGGCCAGCCGGGCCAGCCGGGCGGCCAGATGCAGTGCCGCCAGCCGGCCCGAGTCCCGGGGGTCACCGCCGCACAGCTCGAAGATCCGCCGCAGCCGCTGGTGCATCGACTGCCGCTCCACATGAAGCTCGCGGGCCGCGTGGGCGGTGTTGCAGCCGCAGTCCAGCCACGTGGCCAGGGTGTCGAGCAGCCTCGAATTTCGCTGTGCATCGTGATCCAGGAGCGCGCCCAGTTGCTGGCGCACGAAGTTCCGCCGCTGGTACGGGTCCAGCGATTGAACGGTGAGACGTTCCACCGCGAAAGCCTCGGCGTCGATCACGGGACCGTGCACGCCGCCGCTTCCCGGGCGGGCCTGCTCCGGGGAAGCCGCCAATTCCAGCGTGAGCTTGGCTTCGGACAGCGACCAGGGAGCGTCCGAAATGCCGGCCACCAGGGGGCCCACGGCGGCGAGCGTTCCGTCCATGGCGGGCAGCTCCGAGAGGTCTGCCAGGAGCCGCTGCCGGCTCTCTTCCATGGCATCCCCGGCCAGGCTGGCTATGGCGAGAAGCTCGGCGTTGTCGACGTAGGTGGCGTGGGACTGCGCCGCCCGGGACAGGTGCTGCTCCAGGGATGTCCGCAGCTGTTGGGAGATATCCGAGCGCACCACCACGGCCACGAGCGGGGCGGAGACCGGAATTCCGGCGGCTGACGCCAACTGCTGCAGCCGCCAGGGCTGGCTGCCCGAATCGATCGCGCGGATCAGCGCAGCTCCGGCAACCTCCCGCAGTCCGGGCGACATCCGCTGCAGCATGGCCAGAGCCAGAATGTCCACGGAGCGTTTTCCGGCTGTCCGGGCAAGGTTCTCGTCCTCGTCCGCCGGGACCCGGAGCAGGAGCTGCGCGGCAAGGATGCCACGGACCGGAACGTCGATGTGGATCAGGCGTGCATGTTCCGGCATCGCGGGTTCGTTCGTCCCGGGCTCGGGCGCGCCGTCGTCGGCGGTCTCGGCGTGTGCTGGCGCTGCACTGGCCAGGGGCGCGCCGGTGAGGGACGCCAAGGTCACCTCACTGTGGGTGATTTCGGCGAGCACGGCCAGGATGCGGTCCAGGCTGCCGCCGTGTGCGAGCTCGACGGCCATCGCGTGACTGGCCTCATCGGCCCGCCGCAACTGCGAGACCGACTCGCTGACCAGTGACGAGTTGATGGCCTGCATAACACTGACAAACGGCACGACCTTGCGCAGTTCGATCAGCGGAAGGCCGGCAGCCTCGGCAGCGGCAACCATCGAGGACGGGAGTGATGGGAGGGCGACGCCGGTTTCGATGGCCAGGGCCGCCACCCCGCGCTCTGCCAGTTGGCGGATGTAGGTGACCCGCCGTTCCTCGGAGGCGAGGGCGAGGGCCTCCCCTCCCGTCAGCAGGAGCTCCCCGCCGTCCAGTAACGGCGCGATGTCCAGAATCTCACTGGAGTGGATCCAGCGGAGCTGGGTCCTGGCCGCGGTACCGGCCGCCGCCCGGACCACGGGATCAGCGGCGGAGAGAGTCGGGTGGGCTAAGACATCTTCAAGACGTATTGACATGACACTCCGTCGCGTAAAGCAAGGATTAGATAGACAGATCATATATAGCCGGATGTGGCATGCGCCACATAATCTTGAAGGACCCACTCACTCACGGAGGCTCCAATGCGTGAAAAACCCCCTTTGATTTCGGCCAGCCCCGCTCCCGCAGTTGACGAAGACTGCGAAGCCTGGCTCCAGCCCATCCCCGAATCCCAGCGGACGCGGAAGGTCTCAGGCCAGTTCTGGATTTGGGCCGGTGCCAACCTCGCCCCGATCAACTGGGTGCTTGGCGCCCTCGGCATCCACCTCGGCCTCGGCTTCGCCGACACCGTCACCGTTCTGGTTTTAGGGAACCTGATCGGCATGCTGCTCTTCGGCTGCTTTGTGCTGCTGGGCCAGAAGACGGGGGCGACCGGCATGGTCCTCGCCCGGGCCGCATTTGGCCGGCGCGGCAACTACCTTCCGGCAGCCATCCAGGCACTGCTGGTCATCGGCTGGTGCGCGGTCAACACCTGGATCATCTTGGACCTGGTGATGGCGCTGTTCGGAACCCTCGGATGGGTTGACCCGACGGCCCAAAACTACGCCTGGAAGATCGGCGTCGCCACGGCGATCATGGCCGCGCAGGTCGCCATCGCATGGTTCGGCTATAAGGCCATTGCGGCCTTTGAAAAGTGGACCGTGCCGCCCACCATCATCATCCTCGCCGTGATGTCCGCCGTCGCCTGGTTCGGCATGAAGATCAATTGGTCCTACGCCGGACCGGCCGGCAATATCCTAGAAGGCTCCGAGCGCATCGCGGCGATGAGCGCGGTCATGACGGCGATCGGCATCGGCTGGGGCATCACCTGGTTCACCTACGCCGCCGACTACTCCCGCTTCGTCAGCACCGAAGTGCCCAAGCGCAAGGTCTACCTCGCCTCGGTTCTGGGGCAGTTCATCCCCGTCGTTTGGCTCGGCATCCTGGGCGCCAGCCTGGCCACCAACAGCGGCGAGATCGACCCCGGCAAACTGATCGTCCAGAACTTCGGCGTCTTGGCCCTCCCGGTACTCCTGATGGTCCTGCACGGGCCCATCGCTACCAACATCCTGAACATCTACACCTTCTCCGTCGCGACGCAGGCCCTCGACATCACCATCAGCCGCCGCAAGCTCAACCTATTCGTCGGAGTGTTCTCGCTCGCCGCCGTCGTCTTCTTCATTTTCCAGGAGGACTTCGCCGCCGTCCTGGACGCGTGGCTGATCGGACTCGTAGCGTGGGTGGCCGCCTGGGGCGGTGTGATGCTGGTGCACTACTTCTGGATTGAGAAGCGTTGGCCCAGCGACCCGGCCCGGCTGTTCGACGCGGTGGGCACTAAGCGCCTCCCGGGCGTGAATCCCGCCGGCATCGCATCCCTGCTCATCGGAATCTTCGCCACCTGGCTGTTCATGTACGGACTGGTACCGGCAATGCAGGGCCCGATCGCCGTCGCCCTCGGGGGATGGGACCTGTCCTGGCTGGCCGGCGGACTGTCCAGCGCCACGGCCTACGCCCTGATGGGGCCGCGCTTCCACCGGAAGTACCTCACGGTGCTCGGCGCCGACGAGGCTGCCCCGGTTTCAGCCCAGCCTCGCGTCAGCGACCTCTCCGCCGCCACCACAGCCCTCTGACCAGGAGTTCACCAGCATGGACAAGTCAGTATTTCTGGAAGACCTGGATGCATTTGCCTATCGCGAAGCCTTGGCATCCGGGGAGGCGCTCGTCCTCATTCCCGTCGGGTCCCTGGAGCAGCACGGCCCTCATCTCCCGCTCGGAACGGACACCATCCTGGCCTCCCACTTTGCGGAGGGTGTCGCCCGCCGGCTGGGTGCACTGGTTGCCCAGCCGATCGCCTACGGGTACAAGTCGCAGCAGAAGTCCGGCGGCGGCGACCACCTCTCGGGTACTGTCAGCCTGGATGGCACCACCCTCATCGGCGTGGCGCGCAACCTGGTCAAGTCATTCCTCAAGCAGGGCGTCCGGCACCTGGTCTTCGTCAACGGCCACTTCGAGAACTACCAGTTCCTGTACGAGGGAATCGACCTGGCCCTGGCCGAACTGGGGATTGAGCCCGGGGCAGAGCAGAGCGTGCTGCTGCTGTCGTATTGGGACTTTGTCAGCCAGGACACGCTGACGCAGGTCTACCCCGATGGCTTCCCGGGCTGGGACATCGAGCACGGCGGGGTCCTGGAAACCTCGCTCATGCTCCACCTCGAACCGGCCCGGGTTGCCATGGACCGCCTGATCGACGGTCCTGCCGCGGTCCTGCCCCGCTTCGACAGGCTGCCGGTAGTGCCGGCGCGGACACCCGCCACCGGTTGCCTGTCATCGGCCGCGGGCTCCAGCACTGCCAAGGGCGGGCTGCTGTACGAGCGCGTGGTGGGAGATCTGGCCGTCGACCTCGCAATCGAACTTGTCCGTGAACCCGCGCCCGCAGTTGTTCCGGCGTAGGGCACAACGATCCACATGGCAACGCGATTCAGACAGTAGACAAAGGCGCCGCGGGGAGACTTCCCCGCGGCGCCTTTCCTGTCACGGTGGAACTGCGCTCCTGCCCAGTTACCATTTCGGAGGAGGCCCGGCCACGGCGTGTCGCCTGGTCCGGACCGCTTCCTGGGCTAGTAACTGGGCGGGAGCGCGGGATCCTCCGCTCACTCTGAGTTGGCTGCCCGGCTGCCCGGCCGCCCGGCTGCCCGGCTGCCCGGCCGCCCGGCCGCCCGGCTGTCCGGCAAGCCGCGACCACGCCCTCGAGGTGCTCGCCGACAGCCGGTACCACCTGCTCTGCGACGAAGGCTAAAGGCAGCGCTCAGTACAGGAAGATCGGCAGCCAGTCGCGGTTGTGCGCGTGCACCAGCGCGAGGAACAGGACGAAGTCGAAGGTCAGGTGCACCGTCACGACGTAGGTGAGGGACTTCGTCAGCTTGAAGGTGTAGCCCTGCAGCAGCGCGAACGGGAACGTCAACAGTGGCCCCCACGCCTGGTAGCCGATCTCCCACAGGAACGACGAGAAGACCACGGCCTGCAGGATGTTGGCCAGCCAGTCCGGAAAGTGCCGCCGCAGCAGTGCGAACGTGGTGCAGATAAAAAACAGCTCATCCCAGATGCCAACGGCGTTCACGCCGAGAAAAAGTTTCCAGAAGATGGCCGGGTCGGAGGCGTCCGGCCAGTTTTGGTAGACCCCGGTGCTGATCAGGTACACGGGCAGAATGAAGTATCCGAGCAGGACCACGCCGATCAAATACAACCTCGCGGTCAACGGCCATTTACGGCCGGTGTTCACCGGAAATGTGATGATGTCCTCGCCGTAGACGAACCGCGACACCAGCCATGGCACCAGCACGGCCAGGGCGAGGGCGCCGCCCATGAGGACCATATGCCGGGTGCTCAAATCAGCGTTCAGCGGAACCACGCTGATGATGACCATTCCCGCCGCGATCAGCGCGAGGTGCCGCATCAATTCGCGGTCGATGAAAGCCGCCGTGGCCACGCCCATGGCCAGCAGGCCGTAGCCAGGAAGGTCATTCTCGGCGCCAAACAGCAGCACGCCGGACACCGAGACAAGCGCCGCCGGCACCAGCTTCCAGCTGAGCGCCGTACGTTGACTGTCCGTCGAGGTCGAAGTCACCTCACCAGCATGCCAGTGCCGTCCGCGGTGCGGAACGGTTTGCGGGCCGTCACCTTGGGGCGCGGGCGGCTGGCTCCCCGGTCCATCCCTGGAAGAACGACGGCGGCGCGCACCGAGAAGGCCGCATGCCGCCGTCGTCGTCGCTGTAAGTGACCCCGCGTTGCTTGATTGGGGCGGCTCCGAGCCCTTTGACGCCACTCCGGACTAGACTCCATTCCGGGTGGCCACCGGCCTCACGACGGCAGGGAATGCATCCAGCACCCGCGACAGGAGGTCAGGATGGCCGGCGGCAGCCGCGAACCCGGCAGGACCGTGGCCTCGAAGGTCCTCGCCATCCTGGAGGCCTTCGAGAAATCCCGGGGCGCCCTGAGCCTGACCGACATCGCCGAAAGATCCGGGCTGCCGCTGAGCACCGCGCACCGCCTGGTCAATGAGCTCACCGATTGGGGATTCCTCTCCCGCGAACCGAACGGCCGCTACCAGCTGGGCATCCGGCTCTGGGAACTGGCCCAGAACACCGGGCGGCAGCTCCGCGACGCAGCCCGGCCCTACATTCAGGACCTCTTCTCGCTCACCGGCGAAACCGCCCACCTGGCGGTCCGGGCCGGCCACGAGGTGCTTTACATTGACCGCGTCTACGGCTCCAAACGGGTACCCCGCGCCAGCAGGGTCGGGGGCCGGCTTCCCATGCACGCGACCGCTGTCGGGAAGGTCATCCTGGCCTTCGAGGAGGACTGGGTCCGGGACGCGTACCTGAACCGGCAGCTGGAACGGCACACGGCCCATACCCACGTGGACCCCAAGAAGCTGGCCGCGGAGCTGACCCAGATCCGCGAACAGGGCTACGCCACCACGCTGGAGGAGGTCCGGCTGGGATCCTGTTCGATCGCCGTCCCGGTCTTCCACACCGGCAGGATCGGTGCCGCAATCGGCCTGGTGCTGCCCACCAGCCAGGCAGCCACAATGACCCGCCACCTGCCGGTCCTGAAGGGCATCGCCGCCCAGATTGAGCGTGCCACGGCCAGGATTCCGCTGGAGACGCTGCTGGGCAGTCACATCGCCGGCACGGACTGAGCCGGCAGCCCTCGACTTGCGGCCCGGACCGCGGCCAGCACCCGCGCCACGGGGCACGAAAACAACTGGTTTCCACTCAGTGGAAGCCAACCCTGCCCTCGGAGAGTGATCGGGGCCACACTGGGAAATAAGAACCCCCGGCAGGCACCGCCGCCGCCGGCGGGACCGAAAACCAAGGAGCCCAGATGTCATCGTCGACTGAAACGGCCGGCCGCTGTCCCTTTGGCCACGGCGCCGAAGCCCCCGCCGGGCACCACGGCTACGAGCCGTTCCAGATGAAGGATCCTTTCCCCGCCTACGCAGAACTCCGGGCCGAGCAGCCCGTCATGTTCGACGAGCGGGTCGGCCTCTACGTCATCTCCCGCTATGACGACATCAAGGCCGTCTTCGATGACTGGGAGACCTTCTCCAGCGAAAACGCCCAGGCCCCCGTCCGCGAACGCGGCGCCGCAGCGAAGAAGATCATGGAAGACGGCGGCTTCACCGCCTACTCCGGCCTGTCTGCCCGCCGCCCTCCGGAGCACACCCGCATCCGCGCCGTGGTCCAGAAGGCCTTCACGCCCCGCCGTTACAAGGCCCTGGAACCCTTCATCCGGCAGAACGTCGTCGAGCTGCTCGAAACGATGCTTGCCCGCCCGGAACACCGCGGCGACATGGTCAAGGACCTTGCCTACGACGTCCCCACCATCACCATCCTCACCCTGATCGGCGCGGACGCCTCCCAGGTGGACACCTTCAAACGCTGGAGCGATTCCCGCGCCGCGATGACCTGGGGCGACCTCAGCGACGAGGAACAGATCCCGCACGCCCACAACCTCGTCGAGTACTGGCAGGAGTGCCTGCGCCTGGTCAAGGTGGCCCACGAGGAAGGCGGCGACAACCTCACCGCGGACCTCGTGAAGTCGCAACAGGAAGGGGCCGAGATCTCCGACCACGAGATCGCCTCCGTCCTCTACAGCCTGCTCTTCGCCGGCCACGAGACCACCACCACGCTGATCTCCAACGCTTTCCGCGAGCTCCTGGCCCGCCCCGAGCAGTGGAAGCAGCTCGTCGAGGACCCGAAGAAGATCCCTGCCGCCATCGACGAGGTCCTCCGCTACGCCGGCTCGATCGTCGGCTGGCGGCGCAAAGCCCTCAAGGACACCGAAGTCGGCGGCGTCGCGATCGAAAAGGGGGCGCAACTGCTCCTCCTGATGGGCTCCGCCAACCGGGACGGGAACAAGTTCGACGCCGGCGAGGACTTCGAGATCACCCGCCCCAATGCCCGCGAGCACCTGTCCTTCGGGTACGGCATCCATTACTGCCTGGGCAATATGCTCGCCAAGCTCCAGGCCAAAATCGCCCTCGAGGAAGTCGCCCGGCTCGCCCCGGAGCTGCAGCTGGAGAAGCCGGAAGCCATCAGCTTCCGCGAAAACCTCTCCTTCCGCGTCCCCGAGACCGTCCCCGTCAGCTGGAAGGCCTGAGAAATATGCAAAGCAACGAATACATCCAGTTCTTCGACGGCGGCATCGAACCGAAGCTCGAGAACCTCGGCGGCAAGGGCGCGTCCCTGGTCACCATGACTGAGGCGGACATGCCCGTCCCGCCCGGCTTCGTCGTCACGACGGCCCAGTTTGATGCGTTTATGGAGGAGGCCGGCATCACCCTGCATATCCACCAGCTCCTCGCCGATCTGGACCCCGAGGACATGGGCCAGGTGGACAAAGTCTCCGCCGCCATCCGCGAGGATATCTGCTCCCGGGCGGTGCCGGAGGAGATGCGCGAGCTCACAGTCGGTGCCTACGAGGCCCTGATGTCCCGCTTCGAGGCACCCGTCCCGGTGGCTGTCCGCTCCAGCGCCACCGCCGAGGACCTGCCGGACGCCTCCTTCGCCGGGCAGCAGGACACCTACCTCTGGCTCGACGGCGTCAAGGCCGTCACCGAGCACATCCGGCAGTGCTGGGCCTCGCTCTTCACCTCCCGCGCCATCATCTACCGGCTCAAGAACAACATCCCCAACGAGGGCCTCTCGATGGCCGTCGTGGTGCAGAAGATGGTCAATGCCCGCGTCTCCGGCGTCGCAATCACCATGGACCCCACGAACGGCGACCGCTCCAAGATCACCATCGACTCCTCCTACGGGGTCGGCGAGATGGTGGTCTCGGGCCAGGTCACCCCGGACAACATCATGCTGGACAAGGTCACCCTGACCGTCATCTCCGAACACCTCGGCGACAAGCACGCCGAACTGGTCCCCGTCGCCGGGGTTCGCGGCCTCGTCGAACGGGAGGTCGACGCCGAACGCCGCGGCCGCCGCAGCCTCACCGACGCCGAACTCACCGCCGTCGCACAGATGGCCAAGCGCGCCGAAAAGCACTACAAGTGCCCGCAGGACATCGAATGGGCCCTCGACACGGACCTGCCCGACGGTGACAACCTGCTCCTGCTGCAGTCCCGCCCGGAAACCGTCCACTCCTCCAGACCGACGGTGGTCACTCAAACAGCCCCGTCCTCGGCGGCCGCCGGCGGCTACTTCAGCGGACTCAGCCCCGCGCCCGCAGCACCCGCGCCCGGCTCCCCGACGACGGCGGCCGGCCCGGCGCCGTCGTCCGCGTCCGGCTTCAGCCTCGGAAGCATCACCGCTTCCCTGCTCAAGCCCTCCGTCTGAGAAGTTTTGACCCGCTCGTCCGCTCCGTCACCCAGGCTCAACGCCGAGCCCGTATTGAAAGGACCGCCATGTCCCTGAAGTCCTTCCCCAAACCCTCCGAGCTCGCGGTACCCGCCGGGGCCGAGGGCTGGGAAAAGATCTACCCGTACTATCTGGTCTTCCAGGACAAGCTCAAGGAGCAGGAGGACGCCAAGTTCTGGTTCTGCGACAGCCAGCACTGGCCCACCGTATTCAAGCCCTTCGAGACCATCGGCGGCGAATTCGCGGTCAAATGCCTGGGCCAGTACAACGCCCGGCACCTGATGATCCCCAACGCCAACGGCATCGAATTCCGCATCCACCTCGGCTACCTCTACATGTCGCCGATCCCGGTGCCGGAGGACCAGATCGCCGCGCGGGTGCCCCTCTTCGAGCAGCGCGTGGGCCACTACTTCCAGAACTGGGAGCAGCTGCTCAAGCAGTGGCACGTCAAGGTCAAAGGCACCATCGACGAGATGGAAACCATCTCCTTCCCCAAGCTCCCGGACGTGGTCCCGATGGAGGACATCCTCTCCGGCAAGGGCAAGGACGGCTCCGAGAAGCTGCTGGAGAGCTACGACCGGCTGATCCAGCTGGCGTACCAGAACTGGCAGTACCATTTCGAGTTCCTCAACCTCGGCTATATCGCGTACCTGGACTTCTTCAACTTCTGCAAGCAGGTCTTCCCCAACATCCCGGACCAGTCCATCGCCACCATGGTGCAGGGCGTGGACATGGAGCTCTTCCGCCCGGATGACGAGCTTAAGCAGCTCGCCAAGCTCGCCGTTGAGCTCGGGCTCCAGGCGCACTTCGGGAACCCGGACGACGTCGACGCCACCCTGGCCGCCATCGCCGCGGCCCCCGGCGGGGACCGCTGGACGGCCCAGTACGAGACCGCCAAGGACCCGTGGTTCAACTTCACCGTGGGCAACGGCTTCTACGGCCACGACAAGTACTGGAACGAACACCAGGAGATCCCGCTCGGCTACATCGCGGACTACATCCGCCGTGTGGACGAGGGCCAGGAAATCATGCGCCCGACCGAGGCCCTGATCATTGAGCGCGACCGCATCATCGAGGAGTACCGGGACCTGCTGGAAGGCGAAAACCAGGCGCTGTTTGACGCCAAGCGCGGGCTCGCCGCGACCGCCTATCCCTACGTGGAGAACCACAACTTCTACATCGAGCACTGGACCATGGGCGTGTTCTGGCGCAAGATCCGTGAACTCAGCCGCATGATGCAGGCCGAGGGCTTCTGGACCGAGCCGGACGACCTGCTCTTCCTGGGCCGCAACGAGGTCCGCGACGCGCTCTTCGACCTGGTCACCGGCTGGGGCGTCGGCGCCAAACCAATCGGCCCGGACTACTGGCCGGAGGAGATCGAACGCCGCCGCGGGATCGTGGACGCGCTCAAAACCGCCCGTCCCGCCCCGGCGCTGAACACGCCGCCGGAGATCATCACCGAACCCTTCACCCGGATGCTCTGGGGCATCACCACCGAGCAGGTCCAGCAGTGGCTGGGCGCCGGCGAAGCGGTGGAGGGCGGCGGACTGCGCGGCATGGCAGCCTCGCCCGGCGTCGTCGAAGGCCTGGCCCGCGTGGTCACCGACGCGGACCAGCTCTCCGAGGTGCAGCAGGGCGAGATCCTCGTCGCCACCGTCACGGCACCGTCCTGGGGTCCGATCTTCGGCAAGATCAAGGCCACGGTCACGGACATCGGCGGCATGATGAGCCACGCGGCGATCGTCTGCCGCGAGTACGGACTCCCGGCCGTGACCGGGACCGGCTCGGCCTCGACCACCATCAAGACCGGCCAGCGGCTGCGGGTGGACGGGACCAAGGGCACCGTCCAGATCCTCGACGCGCTGATTCCCGGTGCCGGGGATCCGGAGCTGCAGGTCGCCGGGCCCGGCGCGCACAGCCACAGCCATGTCTGACGCGAATATGCCTGCTGCGGCATATGACGGTGCGGGCCAGTTGGGCCAACCGGGCCAGGCCGCCCGCACCGTCCTGATCACCGGAGCAGCCGGCGGCCTGGGCCGGGCATTCGCGCTCGGCTTCGGCCGCCGCGGCTACCGCGTGGCGGTGGCGGACGTGAACCTCGACGGCGCCGAGGAAACCGCCAAACTGGTCCTCGACACCGGAGCCGACGCGGCCGCCTTCCACGCCGACGTCACCAGCGTCGACTCCACCGAAGCCCTCGCGAAAAGCTGCGCGGACTTCGGCAACGGACGCATCGACGTCCTGCTGAACAACGCCGCGGTGTACGCGGGGGTGACCCGCAGCCCGTTCGAGGACATCGATCCGGCCGAATGGGACCTGGTGATGAACGTGAACCTCAAGGGCCCCTGGCTCGTGACCCGGGCCGCCAGCCCGTACCTGCCCGAGGGTGGGCGCGTCATCAACCTCTCCAGTGCCACGATCTTCAGCGGCTCGGAGCAGTGGCTGCACTACGTCGCCTCCAAGGGCGGGGTGGTGGCCCTGACCCGGGTGATGGCCAAGGAACTGGGCCGGCGGGGGATTACGGTCAACGCGATCGCCCCCGGCTTCACCCTCACCGAGGCCAGCTACGGGCTGATGGAGAACGCCGAGAACTACGGTGTGGACCGCGGTGCGATCAAGCGGGCCAGCCAGCCGGAGGACATTGTGGGCGCGGCACTGTTCCTGGCCGGGCCGGACAGTTCCTATTACACGGGGCAGACCATGGTGGTCGACGGCGGCCGCCAGTTCATCTGACTATGCCCTCTTTGCCAACTTTCCGACTTCAACCCCAAGGAGAACCAATGCCAACGGTTCATTTCACCGACGCCGAGGGCGGCATCCGCGACGTCCAGGGCAATCCCGGCGACTCCGTCATGGAAACCGCGGTGCGCAACGGCGTCCCCGGCATCGTGGCCGAATGCGGCGGTTCGCTGTCCTGCGCCACCTGCCACGTCTTTGTCCGCGAGGACTGCCTTTCGAAGCTCGCCCCGATGGAGGACATGGAGGACGAGATGCTCTACGGAACCGCCGTGGACCGCGAGGACAACTCCCGGCTGTCCTGCCAGCTCCGCCTGACCGACGAGCTGGAACTGTTCGTCACCACCCCGGAAACCCAGGTGTAGTGATGGGCACCCATGTCGCTGCTGCCGCGAACACCGCCGCTGCACAGGCCGCCGCCGGCGGCGCAGCGCAGCCGCACAGCCCCACCCGCACCGGCCTGCTGATCATCGGCGCCAGCCAGTCCGGCGTCCAGCTCGCGGTGTCCCTGCGGGCGCTCGGCTTCGACGAGCACATCACCTTGCTCGGCGACGAGGACCACCGCCCCTACCAGCGCCCGGCACTGTCCAAGGAGTTCCTGCAGGGCACGGTGGAGAGCGAATCCCTGATTTTCCGCTCCAATGACTACTGGGCCGAGCACAACGTGAAGCTGGTCAAGGGCGAATACATCGTCAGGATCGAGAAGGAAGCGGACGGCTCCGGCGTCGCGCATTCCTCCTCCGGCAAACAATTCCCCTTCAAGCGCCTCGCCCTCACGGTGGGCGCCCGCGCCCGGAAACTGGAGATCGAGGGCGGGGACCTGGACGGCGTGCTCTACCTGCGCAACGCCGACGACGCCCTGGCGCTTAAGGCCCGGGTGGGGGACGCGCAGGACGTCGTGGTGATCGGCGGCGGATTCATCGGCCTCGAAGCCGCATCCAGCCTGCAGAAGATGGGCAAGAACGTCACCGTGCTGGAATTCGGCCCACGGCTGGTGGGCCGCGCCGTCGGCGAGGAAACCGCCGAGTACTTCCTGCAGGCCCACCGCGCCCGCGGCCTGGACATCCGGCTCAACACGAGCGCCAATCGCTTCACCGCAGCCGCCGCCGCGGCTGGGGACGGTCCCGCCGCCGTTGTCGGCGTCGAACTGCAGGACGGCACCGTGCTGCCCGCGCAGATCGTGCTGGTCGGCATCGGGGTGATCCCCAACATCCAGCTGGCTGAACAGCTCGGCCTCACCGTGGACAACGGGATCGTCGTGGACCGCTTCGCGCTCGCCTCGGACGGCACCACGGTGGCGATCGGCGACTGCGCCAACATGCCCAACCCGGTGCCCGGCGCGGAACCCGGCGAGCGGATCCGGCTGGAAAGCGTCAACAACGCGATCGAACACGCCAAGGTCGCCGCCTACTCGCTCACCGGCCGGCGCGAGGAATACGCCGGCATCCCGTGGTTCTGGTCCAACCAGGCCGACCTCAAACTCCAGATCGCCGGACTCTGCAACGGCTACGACCGGACCGTGCTGCGCCGGGACGAGGAACGCGGCAAGTTCAGCGTCCTCTACTACCGCCAGGGCCAGGTCATCGCCGCGGACTGCGTCAACGCCCCGCTGGACTTTATGGCCGTAAAGAACGCCCTCGCCAAAGGCCAGAACGTCCCGGCCGACGCCGCCTCGGACCCGGCCACACCCCTCAAGACGATCACCACGGACAGCTAACTCCACTCAGACAGTAAGTTGGCCCCACCCGAAGGAGCATTATGAGCACCCCCAAGACCCCGGTAGCCGGCACCGGCACCGCGACGCCGGTTTCCGGCAACCCGGCGGCTGTTGATTCCGCGACAGTTGAATCCGCGGGCGCGGAGTTCGACGCCGCGTACCCGGTCCGGCCGGTTCCGGCGCCGGGACCGGTGGACACCACCCCGATCGCCACCACCCCGGCGGCGCTCGTGGACCTCGACGGGCTGTGGCGGGCCGTGGTGCACGAGACCCGCACCCGCGGCAACGACATCCACCTGCCGATCTCCCTCGCCTTCGCTGAGCGGCTCTGCCGCGCCTACCCCGAGGCCGACGCCGAACTGGTCCGGGTGGCTACCCTGCTGCACGACACCGGCTGGGCCCACGTGGACGAATCCCGCATCATCTCCGAGGGCTTTACTGGCGACTGGCGCAAGGCCACCATCCGCTACGAACACGAAAAGCAGGGCTGCGAGGTGGCCCGCCGGGTGCTGCCGGGTCTGGGCTACTCCACGGAATTCATCGAGCGCGTCTGCGGGATCATCGACGGCCACGACACCCGGCCGGTGGCCCAGTCGCTGGAGGACGCGCTGGTGCGCGACGCCGACCGGCTATGGCGCTTCGACCAGGCCGGGATTGCCCTGGCCTCGTCCTGGTTCAAGATGGACCCGGCCACCTACACGGACCGGCTGGCCACGGAAATCGTGCCCGAACTCATCACCCAGGCCGCCCACGACATGGCCACCGCCGACCTGGACCGCTCCACCGCCCTGCTCAAGACGGGGGTCATCCGGTGACCGCCGCGACACACGACACTCCGGCCCGGGCCGCGCGCGCCGCGCTCAGACTGCCGTACACGCATGTGGACGACATCTTCGTCGACGGTGCCTGGACCCCGGCTCGGGGCGCGGGCCGGAACCCGGTCACCGATCCCGCCACCGGCGAAGTCTGGGGAACCGTCCCGGACGGCGCCCCCGAAGACGTGGACGCCGCCGTCGGCTCCGCCCGCCGGGCCTTCGACGACGGCGGGTGGCCGCGGCTGGCGCCCTCCGAACGGGCTGCGTACCTGCTGCGCGTCGCCGAGGAAGTGGAGAAGCGGGCCGAGGAACTCTCGCTGACGAACACCCGCGAGAACGGATCGCCGGTCTCCGAATCCGCCGGGGCCGCGGCCAACGCCGCGGGCATCTTCCGCTACTTCGCCACCCTCGCCGACTATCTGGAGCGCGAGGACGTGCGGGCCTTCCCCAAGGGCGGCGGCGAATCCGTGGTCCGGCGCGAACCGATCGGGGTGTGCGCGCTGATCGCTCCCTGGAACTTCCCGATCAACCTGGTGGTGATCAAGCTCGCCCCGGCGCTGCTGGCCGGCTGCACCGTGGTGATCAAGCCGGCGTCGCCCACCCCGCTGTCGCTCCGGGTGATCATCGATGCGGTGGCCGCGGCCGGCGTCCCGGCCGGCGTCGTCAACCTCGTCACCGGGTCCGGCCGGCTGGGGGATGCGCTGGTGAAGCACCCGGGCGTGGACAAGGTGGCGTTCACCGGTTCGACGCCGGTGGGCCGGAAAATCGCGGCCGCCTGCGGCGAGTTGCTGCGCCCCGTCACGCTGGAGCTCGGCGGCAAGTCCAGCGCGATCGTGCTGCCGGACGCGGACCTGGACGCGATGTCCAAGGTACTGATCCGCTCCTCCATGCGCAACACCGGGCAGACGTGCTACATCTCGACCCGGATTCTGGCCCCCGCCAGCCGCTACGAGGAAGTCGTGGACATGGTCACTTCCACCATTGCCGCCGGCAGGCAGGGCGACCCGCTGGACCCGGAAACGGTCTTCGGGCCCTGTGCCACGGAATCCCAGTACCGCACCGTGCTGGAATACGTGGAGTCGGGGCTGGCCGAAGGCGCCCGCGCCACCACCGGTGGGCGCGCGGCATCACTGGGCGGCGGGCTGGAGGGCGGGTATTTCGTGGAACCCACGGTCTTCGCCGACGTGACCCCGGACATGCGGATCTCCCGGGAGGAGATCTTCGGCCCGGTGATCTGCATCCTAAAGTACAACGACGCCGACGGCGGCGCGGACGAGGCCGTTGCCCTGGCGAACAACACGGAGTTCGGGCTCGGCGGGCTGGTGTTCGGCGGCGATCCGGACGCGGCGCTCGCCGTGGCGGACCGGATGGACACCGGCTCCGTGGGCATCAACTTCTTCGCGTCCAACCACGCCGCACCGTTCGGCGGCCGGCACGACTCCGGCCTCGGCACCGAATACGGCATCGAGGGCCTCAACGCGTACCTGAGCTACAAGTCGATCCACCGCAAGGCCTGAGCTTCGCCCCCGCCCGGAGACTCCACCGCCGAACCCCAACGCGGGGTCACCTAGCGCCCATCCCACGGCCTCGGATGGGCGCTAACTGACCCCGCGTTGCTTCATTGGAGGTGCTCAGGCCATCAGCGTGAGCACTGGAATCCGGTAACCCTCGGCCGAAGCAAAGAACTCCCCGGTCTGGCGCGAGTCGCGCACCGGGATCGACGTACCGGGGAACAGGATGAGCGAGGGCACCGCATACATGCCCGCGATCGCTGAGGAATCGCGTGCCAGCGGCGCCGCGGCGTAGCGCGCGAAGAACCCGTCCACCTGCTCCTTCGTCTCACTCATTGCATCCCCTGCAAATCCGCCGGGTCCCGCGCGGGGGACATTCTGCAGCCGGGACGGCCCTCCCACGGGTAAATCGGCACTACCGGCGTCTCGGGCCGGGGCCGATAATCGGGGTATCCACCCCGTGCAGACTATGGAGGCGATCGACGTGTCGGTTTATACGCTGGGAATCTGGCTGGTACACCCGGGCCGCGAGAACGATTTCGTGCAGGCCTGGCGGGATCTGGCCCGCAAAACCCAGGAAGACTTCCCGCACGCGAAGGCCGTGCTGATGCATGACCACGACGTCCGGAACCGGTTCATCAGCACCGGCCCGTGGGAATCCCTGGAACAGGCCGAGCAGTGGCGGGCGTCCGCTACGTTCAAGCAGAGTATGGAGGGAATGCGTGACATGTTGGAGCATTTCGAGGCACGCACCCTGGACGAGGCCGCCAGCATCGGCTGGGATACGCCCTAGCCCGCCCGCTTCCCAAACCCGACGCGGGGTCACTTAGCGCCCGTCCGAGGCCTCGGGATGGGCGCGGAGTGACCCCGCGTCGGGGTGGATCAGGCGAACAGGCCTTCGCCGACGAACCCGCCCTCTCGGCACCCCGGCGGGATGGCGAACACGGCCGAGCCGATCGGCGTCGTCCATTGATTGAGCATGTCCATTGCATCGAGCCGGCGCTGGATGGGCGTGAACTGCCTGTCGACGTCGGCCTGGTAGGACACGAAGATCAGCCCCGAGTCCGAGACCCCTCCGGCGCCGGGGGCGGCATCGTAGTTGTACGCCCGCCGGAAGATCCGCTGGGAACTGTCCTCGGGCCGGGCCCGGCGCAGGTGCGAGACGTCCGAGATCACCGGGAACCCGAGCTTGGACACGGCGGCGAAGTCCGGCTCGTCGTGCTCCTGCGACCCGGTCAGCGGTGCGCCGTTGGACAGCCGGCGGCCCACGGATTCCTCCCGGCCCACGCTATCCACCTCATCCCACTTGTCCAGGTTCATCGCGATCCGTCGAATGACCACCGAGGTGCCGTTGTCAGTCCACGCCGGGATATCCCCGCCGCCCCAGACCACGCGTTCTGAGTCCGTGGTGTCCGGCGCCGGGTTCGAGGTCCCGTCCACCTGGCCGAAGAGGTTCCGCATGGTGGTCCCGGGCTTCTCGCTGCCATACGAACGCCGGAAGCCGGTCTGCACCCAGCGTACGGTCGCGAAGCTCCGGCTGTCCTTGAGCAGCATCCGTTGGGCATGCGCCACGGTCAACGGATCATCCGCGCAGATCTGCAGCAGCAGGTCACCGTCGGAGAACCCGGGCTGCAGCCGGTCGATACTGAAGGACGGCAGCGGCTTCAACCAGCCCGGCGCCCGGGCGGGGTCCACCGCGGCAACCAGCCCGGGCCCAAAACCGAACGTGACGGTCAGCCGGGCCGGCACCTGGGCGAGTTCGCCTTCAGTGTCGGCCAGCGCCGGTTTTCCCGCGGAGAGATTCGCGGCATCGTCGCTGAGGAGCCCCAGCAGAGCCCTGACCCCGGCGCGCGTCGTTCCCGGCAGCAGATCCAGCGCAACAAAAACGCCGTGGGACTGCGCCGCCGTCGTAATTCCCGCCTGGCGGGCGCCGTAAAAGGGGACGACCCCGCCGCCGTGGACGCTCTCCGCGGGCTGGGCCGCTGCAGATTTCCCGGCCCCCTGGGCGCCCGCCCCGGCGAGGTGGGCGCCGGCCGCGGCCAGCGCCCCGAGCCCTGCGGCGGCGCCGCCGAAGAGCAGTCCGCGCCGCGGCAGTTTTCTCGGGGCGCCGGGCCCGTCACTGCCCGCGGTTGGACCCGCGGGCTGCTGGTCCCCGGCCGTCACTTCGAAGTCGGCGTCGGCGCGGAACTGGTGGCGCCGCCGGGGGTGCCGGAGGGCTGGCCGTGGGACATGCCGGCGCCCCCCTCTTCGACATAGTTCTCATTGGCGCCGCTGAAGTCCTTCGCCACGGCGGAGAATTCGAAGGTTCCGCCGTCCGCCAGAACCAGCGTGAACGTCACCTCAGTGCCGGCAGTAATGGGCTCGGCAAGACCCATCAGCATGAGGTGGTTGGCGCCCGGCTTCAAGGCCAGTTCGCCGCCGGCCGGGATGACAAAGCCGCCCTGTTTCGCCTGCATCTGCATGGCGCCGGTGGATCCCGCGACCGTTTCGTGCAGTTCGACCATCCGGGCCGCGGCGGTCGAGGCGCCGGTGACGGTGATGTCGGCGGCGGAGGTGTTCTTGATGACGCCGAATCCACCCGTCATGCCGGAAGCGGCGACTTTGACCCAGGGCTGGCTGACCGCCAGTGCGGCGGAGGAACTGGACGGGGTGGCGGCGCCGGCAGACGCGGACGGTGCCGGCGCCGAGGCTGAGGGGGCGCAGCCGGTGAGTGCCAGGGCCGCGGCGGCGAGAACGGAAAGGGCGGGGTACATGAGCTTCTTGGACATGGTAGTGCTCCTGAATCGTGGCAGGCGGGCCCACGGGGCCGGCCTGGAAAGTGCTATTCGCTGGGGGACTGGGTGTTGCGCTTGATGCGCCGGAGGCCTGCAAAGACCAGGAAGAGACCAAGACCTGCGGCCGCAGCGATCCCGGTGGCCGGCAGCCAGCCGGGCATACCGGCACCGTCCCCGGTGCCGGTGGCGGCAGCCGGGGTGGTTTCCACGCCGGCCGTGGGGCTGGCGGAGGCTGCGGGTGCAGCGGCGGCAGGATTGCCGACGTGGAACGCGTAACTGCCGCTGATCGGGTGACCATCCGCGGAGACCACCCGCCAGCTGACCTGGTAGCCGCCGTCGGGGAGTTCCGGGAGCGCCTGGGTCAGCGTTTCCCGGCTCAGTACCGCGGCGCCGCCGACCCAGTTCTTGGCGTTGTCATCGACAACACGGACCTCGTGGCCGAGCTCGAGCAGGGGCGAACTAAAGGCCAGGATGATGCTGGCAGGGGTCTTGTCCAGGCGCTCATCGGGCGCCGGGCTGGACGAAATCAGCTGGTCGTGGGCGAAGGCCGCCGGTGCTGCTGGGAGGCTGGCGCCTACGCAGAGCAGGAGGGCGGCGAGCAGGGTTGCTCCCAGACCAGGATTCCGCCATGTTTTCAAGGGTTTTCTTGTCATGGCTGCTTCCCGCCCCGGCGCTGTCTTGACAGCGTGGCGGGGCTTATCGGGTGAAAGGCGACGGGCGCCTAGGACACGAGCGGAAGCAGGGGAGGCCCGCGGTGGCGCATCACCAGCAGAGGCGCGCCGAGGTTGCGCAGCGGCCTGACGGGCCGGTTGGCGGGCAGGGTGGCCGGGGCCGGGCGCACCGGCAACGGCTGGAAAAGTGGGAGGAAGAAGGCCGTCACGCGCAGGCGCATCGCCTGAAGCAGACGGACGACGGCGGACTCGCCGCGGCGCAGGATGGCCACGGTCAGGACGGCAGCAACGGCGTGGCCCAGCCACATCAGTGGCGACGCATGGTCCGCCGCGGAGGAGAGGAGCGTACCGGCAGGTTCCAGCGCGGTCGAGTGGGCCAGGTGGCCGCCGGCCGGGGCGCTGGAGCCATGCGGCGCCGCCGCTCCGCCGAACAGCCAGTGGAAGAGTCCCTGGCTCAGGCCCACCCCCGCCGAAAGCCGCCACAGGGACAGCCCGCGGCCGGTAAGGGCGGTACAGGCAAGACCGGACAGTGCCAGGGTTAGCAGGAGAAGGGGAAGTTCGGGGGCGTTGCCGCCGGCCAGGACGTGCGACCCGGCCGCGATGGAGGTGGCGACGACGGCGCCGATCCAGCCGCGAACAAGGCGCAGGCCGCGTGCCGTCATATTTCCTCCTTGCTCACGGGTAATTCTACAGGCTGTCGAAGATGCCTTTGAAGCCACCGGGGGTCAGCGACGTCACCGCCGGCGCAGGGAACTGGGGGCCGCCGGGGATTGTCCCGTCGGCGCCGAGCGGTGAAACACAGGTGGACGCCAGTATCTCACATACCCTTGGGGGTATAAAAGCTGCCGGGGCGGAATCGGACACGAGCAGGGGCATCCGGCGCGGAGGCCAAGGCTGTGTCATGCAGTAACGTCGTAATGCCAGCAGCTTTGTGGAGTGGATCGGTCGGGAGCGATGTGAAGGATGACCAGGGGCCAGCGCGCGATTCCCGCGCGAAGGGTGCTGCTGAACGGACCAAGGGCAGCCCGCTCTGGAGAACCGTCAGCGCCGAGCTCCTGCAGGAAGTCCTCGCTGGGGAGTTTGTGGCAGGGTTCCCAGGCGAACTGGAACTGGCCCAGCGCTATGGAGTGAGCCGGGGCACGATCCGGGCCGCCCTCAAGCCCCTGCGCGACGCCGGCCACATCACCGCCCACCCCGGAAAGAAGCCCACGGTGGTTGCCGGAAGAAGTACGGCTTACGGGCCGATCTACAGCGTCCTGGCGTCCATCCGGGAGTCCGGAATGACACACCGCAGTGTGGTTCTGGAGCAGCACCTGGTGGTGAACCCGGAGGTGGCGGCAAAGCTTTCCCTGCATTCGGACGCGGAGCTCTTCCACCTCTCGCGGGTCCGCCTCGCCGACGGTGAACCGGTCGGCCTGGACCAGGTCTGGCTCCCCGCAGCGACCGCCGAGAACCTCCTGGAAGCAGACTTCCGGGACGCGTCCCTTTACGGGGAGCTCGACCAGCGCTGCGGCGTCGTGCTGGACGGCGGTACGGAGCAGCTCACTGCCGTGCTCGCCACTCCCGAACACGCGGCACTGCTCGGGTGTCCGGAGGGTTCCCCGCTGTTGTTGATCGAGCGGACCGGCTGCCACCGGGCGCGCGACCTCGAATTCCGGCGCAGCTATGTCCTGGGCGACCGCGTGGCAATTGCGACCGCCTTCGGCTGCAAGGCCACTCCGTCCCGTCGGGACTAAGCGGCCGCAGGCGTGCGAGGCACGGGGCAGCGATCCTCAGAGGTTGCCCTCTTCACGAACGCCCACAGCAGCAGGGCGATGGAGAGTCCCGCCAGCAGGGGCTGTATCGGTTCGAAGTACTGCATGGCCCCGGAAGTGCCGAGTGCCAGCAAAACGAGCTTGTTGCAGACCGGGCAGCCCACGGCAAAGAAGGAAACGATGGTGCCGGCAGCCCCGAACCGGCCGTTGCTGTCGGACTCGCCGGCGGCCGCCCCGCCGCCGGCGGCCGCCCCGCCGCCGTCCGTCCCACCGCCGGCCGAGGGTTCACGCAAAACATAGGTGGCCAGCAGCAATCCGGTGAGGACGGCCGTGACGCCAAGGACCGGGAAGGACCACCAGGTCGGCGGGACCTCGCGGCTGAAAAGCGGCGTGTCGATCAGGTCCGTGGGCACAGCCACCACGAGGTAGGTAAGAGCGGCGGCAACAGCCGCGGCCAGCCAGCGCCGCGCAGGCCACTGCGCCAAGGCGGGTATCAAGGCTTCGTATTTACTGCGGATCATCGGGCATCCCTGTCTTTTGTCGGCCCGGGCCAACGGCACTGGCGGCCCGGGGGGTCGAGGACTCCGGCGCACTCTGTCGGTCGACGGCTCCGGGGGCGTTTCGGGGGGTGATCGCCGGTTCGTTTCGCCGGCTCTTGAAATACAGTGCGACGCCGATGGCGAGAACGAGGGTTGCGGCCCCGGCGACGACAAGGTCGGGGATGCCGGCGGCAGCCTCGGTGGCGGCCGACTCTGCCCGGAACTGCTCCTGGACCGTCAGCACGCCGCCTAGCCCCGCCGTCCCGTCGCTGACCAGCAGGAGCACGCCGATGCCGACGGAAATGAGCCCGGAAATGATCATCAGCCAGGAGTTCGACCACGGCCCGATGGTGAACGGACGCGGCCGCAACCAGCGGCGGCCGGAGATGCCCAGCCGGTCCCACACGAGGGCCAGGACAAAGAGCGGCAGGGCCATTCCGAGCGCGAAGACGGCCAGCAGCGCGCCACCGTAGAAGGCGTTGCTGCCCACTGCCGCCACGGTCAGGATGGAGCCCAGGATGGGCCCGGTGCAGACCCCGGCGACGCCGTAGACCGTTCCCAGGGCGAAGACGGACAGCCGGGATGACCCGGTGCCGGCAGTGGGCGTGAGGGCCGAGGGCAGCCGGATTGCGGCGATCTGGGCGACGCCCAGGAGGATCACCAGGGCCGCTGAAACGCTGATCAGGACTGGCCGGTGTTGCGTGACGAGGGAACCGAGCACCCCGGCAAAGATGCCCAGCGGCACCAGGGTGCTCAGCAAGCCCAGGTAGAACAGCCCCGTCCGTGCCACTAGCCGGCTCTTGGTGGAGAAGGCGTAGGCAAAGAAGGCCGGCAACAAGAGTGCTGAACATGGGCTCAGCAGGGTAAGGACGCCGCCTAGGAACGCGCCGGCGTAGCCGATATCCATCAGTTGCCCCCGGCCGATTTCAGGGCGGCTTCGACCGCCTTCTCAAAGGTGGCCAGCGGCTGCGCACCAACGAGTGGGGTGTCGTTGACAAGGAAGGTGGGGGTGCCGGTGGCGCCCAGGGCCGCGGCCTCCTGGGCATCCTTTGACACAGCGGCCTTGAGCTCTGCGGAGTCAAGGTCCGCTTCGAACTTCTTCAAGTCAGGGACTCCGGCGTCACCGGCAAGCTGGATCAGCCGCTCCCGGGGCAGCTTGGCGTGGCCGCGTTCCGGCGCGATGGCGAAGACGGCCTTGTTGAATTCCCAGAACCGTCCCTGCTCGCCCGCCGCGCGTCCGGCGACGGCGGCGGCGGATGATTCCGCCCCAAAGACCGGCAGG
The DNA here is from genome assembly GCF_055412825.1 of Pseudarthrobacter linnaei. Classification (NCBI taxonomy): domain Bacteria; kingdom Bacillati; phylum Actinomycetota; class Actinomycetes; order Micrococcales; family Micrococcaceae; genus Pseudarthrobacter; species Pseudarthrobacter linnaei. The sequence continues at coordinate 187,047 of NZ_JBVAYX010000006.1, read as the reverse complement.
TCACGCCACTCCACTCTCAGGTCGCCACTGTCGACGTATTTCGCCACCAGCGGAGGAAGGGTGTCTTGGGAGAAGAGCGCGCAGAAGGGGCAGCGGTAGTCCGCGTACTCCACCAGGACCACCGGGGCATCCGGGCTTCCAATCGCAGTCGGATCGTCCGCTATCCGGCGGGACATGTCCAGTTTTTCGCCGGCGGGGCTCTTAGGGTCCTGGGACCCCTGCTGTTGTTCGGTGGCGTCTCTTTGGGCCGCTCCACCTTGGTAGGACAGCAGTCCCACGAACAGCAGCAGCACTGCGATGCCCAGTGCCGGCAGGACGAACGATGCGGTGCGGCGGCGTGGCTTCGCGGCTGCAGCCTCGGGCTTGATCAGCGTGGGCATCCGGGCTCCTCAAGCGTTCCGGTGACGGAACGAAATGTTTAGACATTTAGTAATGTGCGAGGCTACGTCACCTGCGCGCCGTTGTAAAACGCAGGAAATCCCGCGGCAGCACCCCGGCCGGGAGCCTGGACCGCTCACGGCCTGCCCGCCATTGGAGGAATGTTTGTACATTTCCGCACCGCGGCCGCTAGCATGCAGGAAACGGCCCGGACCGGCTCTGAAGCGGGCGGGTCCGTCCGCGCCAAAGGAGATTATGTGTCTGATGTTGCAGCCGACAACCGTTCCGGGGGCGCCGCTGAAAACGGCCGGCCCCGCCCGGCGGATCATCCAGACCCGGGCCGGCCGGGTCTCGTGGCCCATTCGGCCGGCCCTTTGCCGGACGGGGCCCTGGCCGGGGCGCTGAGGAGCAGCCAGAACGCCGTTGCAGCGCTCGGACCAAAGGTGCCCGTCGAGGCTGTCTTCCAGGGACCCGGTGTGGCCCTCCTGGCGGAGGGCTCGGCCTGCGGCGATGCCATCTCCAGTGCTGTCGCCAGCGGCGTCCGGGTGCTGGCCTGCGGGAACAGCCTGCGTTCGGCGGGGGTCCCGGCAGAGGGCCTGCTGCCCGGCGTCGGAATAGTTCCGGCGGCCATCGCCCATCTCGCCAAACGTCAATGGGAGGGCTGGGCCTACGTCCGCCTCTAACCAGTGACCGGCCGTCCAGCGCCCGGCGGCTGCCGGATTAGCCCCGGGGCCGCGGTTTGGTCGGGAACAGCGGGCGGCAGTCGGTGCAGACGTCGACGTCGGCATCCGGTGATCCGCTGCGGCCGAGGGTGACCTTGCGCTCCAGCTCCAGGCGGCCGTGCAGGGCCCATGCCATCACGGCCAGGGACAGGATGCCGACGGCGATTTGGGCTGCCGGAAGCGCCTCCCTCGCTGAGCTGGCCCACACCACGCCGAAGAGGCCCAGGACGGGCCAGCGCAGATCGCACAGCGTGGCGGCTGCGCCGATCGGCGCGTTTACGTAGCTGCCCGCCAGGAGGCCAACCACAACCGACCCCGCACCCACCAGGGCGTAGCCCGTCCAGCCGGTGCCGGTGCCGGCAATCATGCCGTTGGCGGCCATCAGGAAGACGGCGGCGATGCCGGCGGCGACGACGGTCGCCGCCACCCGTGACCGGGACCAGCTGCGGAGCACCTGCGGGAGCTGCCGGACGCGGTTTGGTTCGGCGGGTGCCTGCTCCGTGCCCGGGGGGAGGCGCTCTTCGGGCTTGCTGTTGACTGTCATGGCTGTTCCTGTTCCTGTTCCTGTTCCTGTTCCTGGACGGGGCGTCGTGGTTGCCGTGCGGTCCAGATGATCACGGTGACCACCAGGGCGATGGAGAGGAAGCCGAGCCCGGAATACCCGACGGCGGCCAGTACCGGGCCGGCCAGCGCGCCGCCGGTCGCCCCGGCTGCGTTCATGCTCAGGTCCGAAACGCCCTGGATCGCCGGCCGGTCCTGCACATGGGCCGACTCGGCCACCAGGGCAGAACCGGCAACCACCGAGGCGGACCAGCCCAGCCCCAGCAGGATCAGGCTCGCGGTCACGGCGGTTCCGGAATCCGGTGCGACGCCGGCCAGCACCAGCGAAACCAGCAGCATGCCCTGGCCCAGCAGGATGGTTGGCAGCCGCCCTGCCTTGTCCGCCATCCAGCCGAAAACGGGCGACAGGGCGTACATGCCGGCGATGTGCAGGCTGATCGTCAGGCCGACCACCGTCAGGCTCGCCCCGTGGTCGCGCAGGTGCACCGGTGTCATGGACATGAGCGCCACCATCGTGGCGTGGCTGAGGGCGACGGCTGCCACGGCGTACCGCGCCCTGGGGTTGCTTCGCAGAATCCGCAGGCCGCTCTTGGGCTGCGGTGCTTCCAGGTCGGGCACGCGGGAGGCCATCGCGGTGAGGAGGGGGTCAGGCCGCAGGCCGGTCGCATAGACGACGGCGGCCGCGAGCTGGGCTGCCACGGAGAAGGCAAACGCGCCGGTCAGCGGGGGCAGGCCAAGGGCGGCGCCGACGCTCTCGCCGGGGCCGAAGAGGTTCGGGCCCAGGACGGCGCCGATCGTGGTGGACCACACCACGATCGAGAGGTCCCGGCCGCGGGACCCGGGGCGGGAAAGGTCGGTGGCGGCGAATCGGGCCTGCAGATTCACGGCGGAGCCCGCACCGAGGAGCATGAGGCCCAGCAGCAGCAGCGGAAAGACGCCCAGCGCGGCTGAGGTGATAGCCGTGACGGCGCCCGCGCCGGCAATCAGGGCGCCGGTGGAGAGTGAGATCCGCCGGCCGCGGGCCTGGGCAAGCCGGGCCAGGGGGACGGCGGCGAAGGCGGCGCCGAGGGTGCTCATGGTGGCGGCCATGCCGGACCACGCGTTGGACCCGGAGAGCTGGGCGGCCAGCAGGGAGCCGAGGGAAAGCGTCGCTCCCATGCCGATGCCGCCAAGGATCTGGCCGCCGACGAGGACGGAGACCACACGCCGCTGGAGGCGCTGGTTTTCCAGTCCGGGCGGGGCGGTGGGGGCGATGTGCCCGGGCGTGTTGGCCTGGTCCGGCGTCGAGCCTTCCGGCAGTTTTTGCGTATCCATGCTGGTCCTTCGGGCTCCCGGGTAGCTCCCCTGCGGCCGGGGACTCCTTCAATATACCCTATGGGGTATTATTGCTGTATCAGGTGCGGCACCCGCTGCACCCCGAAATTGGAGTTCATATGTGCGCTGCAGTTCGTTGTAATCGTTGTGGAAAAATCACCTGGGCCGGCTGCGGCGAGCACGTCGACTCGGTCATGGCCGATGTGCCCCAGGACCAGCGCTGCACTTGCGGCAACTAAGCCAACAAGCCTCTCAACGGTAAGGCGCACGCGCCGCCGCCGTCCGGATAAACACCAACGCGGGGTCACTTCGCGCCCGTCCAAGGCCTCAGGATGGGCGCGAGGTGACCCCGCGTTGGGGTTGGGGGATAGAGTTCACAGGGGGCGTCCACCCCCAGAACGAAGCTTTTCAGCAACCGCCGCTAATCCGTGGCGAAGAAGTACCCGGGAGTCACCAGTGCGGCACGGATCCAAGCCCACCATCCGCGACGTTGCGGAGATGGCAGGAGTGTCCCTGACCACGGTCTCCTACGTGTTGTCCGGCCGCCCCGGCGGGAATACTCGGATCAGCCAACCCACGCAGGACCGCGTCCATGCCGCGGCCCGCGTGCTCGGGTATGTGCCCAACCGGGCCGCCCGCGGGATGCGTCGCGGACGCACCGACGTCGTGGCCGTGGCGATCACCGACCTCGACGATTCCCGGGACCGTGCGCTTGCCGCGGCGGCCGCCAGGATCCTGCCCCCGCACGGCTACCAGCCGGTCATCCTGGTGGGCGCAAGCTGGCGGCAGTTCATGCTCGCCGGCGGGGCCGACGGCGTCATCCTCGGCTCGGTGCCGGCGGACCGCGCCGCCGTCGACGTCGAGACGATGGCGGAACTCGTCGGGCGCGGCGTCGCCCTGGTGGTGTTCTCGGACGCCTTGCAGCCGGACGGTGTCGATATCCTGGCGCAGGGGACTGCCGGGACTGCCGGGACTGCCGGGACTGCCGGGACGGCGGAAGCCGAAGCGCTCGTCGAGCAGGCCGTCGCGGCGTTGATCGGCCGGTTGCGTGCCTGAGCTGAGTCGTGGCTGCTAGGCGCCGAGGCGGCGCAGCATGGAGATGAAGTCGTCCGCCTGTGCCAGGTTGCGGGCCATTTTGGCGCGCTGGTGTGCTGCCTGTTCCAGGATTTCCGCGATCCGGACGGCGGACCCCGGTGCGCCCGGTCCGTCCGTGAGCAGGCCCAGGATCTCGGCCATTTCCTCCAGTGGGAACCCCAGCGGCTTCATCTGCTTGATGACCATAAGCCGTTCGAAATCATCCTGCGAGTACACCCTGAAGCCGCCGTCCGTCCGCGCTGTCGCGGGCAGGAGTCCCACGTCGTCATAGTGGCGGATGGTCCGCAGGGACAGTCCGGTCCGCTCGGCCAATTCGCCGATGTGCATGGTGCTGGCGCTGCTGGTTTTGGCCGTCATCAGGGTCTCCGTCCTGTTCGGATTTAAACCCTACCATCACGTTAGGGTAGGGTTTGGATAGTGGGGTTGAGAACTTTCAGACTGGTTTCCCCCTTGCCGGCGCGGCGCTGCGCCCCTCATTCATTAGCAAAACGGAGCCGCTGACGCGCGTCTTCTTGACCATGATCGGAGCCAGAAAATGGCCGTCACCAAAGCCGAACACCCCCCGGTGTTCACCCCGGAACAACTTCAGTCCGTCCGGGGAACCCTTAAGTCACCGCGCCGGCTGAAGACCGAGGTCCTCGCCGGATTGGTCGTCGCCCTGGCCCTGATCCCGGAGGCGATCGCGTTCTCGATCATTGCCGGAGTCGATCCGCGCCTGGGGCTGTTCGCCTCCTTCACGATGGCCGTCACCATCGCCTTTGTCGGCGGCCGCCCGGCGATGATTTCCGCGGCCACCGGTGCGATTGCCCTCGTCATCGCCCCGCTGGTGAAGTCCCACGGGGTGGATTACTTCATCGCCGCCGTGATCCTCGCCGGTATCTTTCAGATCGTCCTGGGCCTCTCCGGCGTCGCGAAACTCATGCGGTTCATCCCGCGCTCGGTCATGGTCGGCTTCGTCAACGCCCTGGCCATCCTGATCTTTCTGTCCCAGGTTCCTGAGCTGCTGGGTGTCCCGTGGCTGGTCTACCCGCTCGTTATCCTTGGCCTGGTCATCGTGTTCGGCCTGCCGAAGCTCACCAAAGCCGTGCCGGCCCCGCTCGTCGCGATCGTGGTCCTCACTCTGATCACCGTGTTCGCCGCCGTCGCGGTTCCGACCGTGGGCGACAAAGGCGAACTCCCTGATTCCCTGCCGTCACTGTTCATCCCCAACGTGCCGTTCAGCCTCGAGACCCTGCAGATCATCTTCCCCTTCGCCCTCGCCATGGCGTTCGTTGGGCTGCTCGAATCCCTCATGACGGCCAAGCTCGTCGACGACGTCACGGACACCCGATCCCACAAGACCCGCGAGGCCTGGGGCCAGGGCGTCGCGAACATTGTCACCGGCTTCTTCGGCGGCATGGGCGGCTGCGCGATGATCGGCCAGACCATGATCAACGTCAAAGCCTCCGGCGCGCGGACCCGGATCTCCACGTTCCTCGCCGGTGTCTTCCTGCTCATCCTGGTGGTGGTCCTGGGTGACATCGTCTCCCTGATCCCCATGGCCGCTCTGGTGGCCGTCATGATCTTCGTCTCGGTCGCGACCTTCGACTGGCACAGCATCCACCCCCGCACCCTCAAGGTGATGCCCAAGAGCGAGACCATCGTCATGGTTGCCACCGTGATCGTCACCGTCGCCACCCACAACCTCGCGATTGGCGTCGGCGTTGGCGTGCTCGTGGCCATGGTGATGTTCGCCCGCCGGGTCGCCCACTTCGTCACGGTCGAACGGTCCGTCAAGACCATTGGCGGCCACGAAACAGCAACCTACGTGGTGGACGGCGAGCTGTTCTTCGCCTCCTCCAACGACCTCTACACGCAGTTTGAATACGCGCTGGACCCCGAGCACGTGGTCATCGACATGCACGCCTCCCACCTCTGGGATGCCTCGACGATCGCCGCCCTGGACGCCATCACCGCGAAATACCGCCACCACGGCAAGGTCGTGTTGATCATCGGGCTCAACGACGCCAGCATCCTGATGCGCGAACGTCTCGGCGGAAAGCTCGGCGCCGGCCACTAGGCTGCGCTCCAGCCCAGTTACTTCTGTCAGGACCCGGAAAAGTCCGGCTTGCCCCCGGATTCGCAGTGTTTTCCGGGTGCGGCCGTGGAGTAACCGGGCAGGAACGCAGGCGGTGCGTGTTGCCGGCGGAAGGTCTACGCTCAGAAACATGACGCAGACCTGGGACCCGGACCGGGGCGGAGTCCTGGAACTGCCGTCCGGCCGACTCATCCGCGGCCGCGGGCTGCTCAAGCCGCTTCCTGCGGGGCCGCGACCCGAGTTTGGCCTGTACCTGCTGGGACGGCGCCCGGCCCCGGTGCCGTGGGATTCGCGGTGGGTCCGCTGGCGGGACCTGCGCCTGCCGGTCGACGACGCCGACACCCTGGACGCGCTCCAGGAGGCCTGGCGCCGGGCCGAGACCGAGCGGGTGGAAGTCGCCTGCTGGGGCGGCCGCGGCCGGACCGGCACCGCCCTGGCCTGCCTCGCGGTCCTGGACGGCGTGCCGCCCGCGGAGGCCGTCGCCTTCGTGCGGGAGCGCTACCGCCGGGGCGCCGTCGAAACTCCGTGGCAGCGAAAGTACGTCGCACGGTTTCAGGGCCCCGGGGCATAAGATGCCAGCTGCAACCCGGCGACAAGGCCACACGATTGGCGCCGACGATCATGCCTCCTGGGTCGACAACGCCGCTTGCCTCACCTACGCCCGCAGTTAGGGCAGCCGCCGACTTTTTCCGGCTGGCTCGCCGGAAACCTGCCGGGCGATTCCGCGGGCTTGGGTAGTCTCAGAGCCGAGACAGTATTCCCGACCCAGGAGAATTTCATGGCTGCCGGAAGTCCGACCATTCTTGCGACCTCCGGGGGATACAAGCCGGGGGAGCGGACCCGCCTGGAGTTCAACAAGCTGGTCCATCACGCCGTGGATTTGTCCGGTGTCACCGGGCGGACGCCCAGGGTTGCCCACGTCGGCACCGCCAGCGGCGATCAGCGGTGGTTCAACAACGAAATCAGCGAAGCGGGCAACGCTGCCGGCTTCCAGCTCACGCATCTGAACCTGTTCACCATGCCCAACGTTGCCAACGTCGAGGAATACCTGCTCGGCCAGGACCTCGTCTGGGTCAACGGCGGTTCCGTCGTCAACCTCCTCGCCGTCTGGCGCGCCCATGAGTTGGACTCGATCTTCCGGCGCGTCTGGGAAGCCGGGGTGGTGTTGGCCGGCGTCTCGGCCGGGTCGATCTGCTGGTTCAATGGCGGGACCACCGACTCATTCGGGCCCGAGCTGCGCGCCGTGGACAACGGACTGGGACTGCTTCCCTACGACAACGGGGTCCATTACGACTCCGAAGCCGCACGGCGCCCGCTCGTGCACCGCCTGGTGGCGGACGGAACCCTGGGGGAGACCCACTGCACCGACGACGGCGTGGGCCTGCTCTACCGCGGGACCGAACTGGTCGGGGCGGTCACCGAAACGCCCGGCAAAGCCGCCTACCGGGTTCGGCTGGTCCACTCCGGGGACTCAACCGCTGACGTGCTCGAGGAACGCCTGGAGCCAACCGAACTGTAGGGACGGCGTTCCGCTACCCCTGGGTCAGGCGGTAGCGCTCGATCTGCTTGAGCCGCCGCTGGAGGCTGTCGCGCCGCGGGTGCGGGACGGCGTCGGCCGCTTCGGCGGTGAGTTCGATGTGTTTGGTGCCGTACTGCCACAGCAGCAGGTCATCGAGGAGCCGGTCCGGTCCGGGGGAGTAGCGGTGGTCCAGGGCCCTGCGGACCTCGGTGATCCGGTTGGCGCTGAGCAGCCCGGCCAGCTGCATGGTCTGGTTGAGGCCGTGGGCGGCCATCAGTTCGGCAGCCCAGCCCCAGTCGTCGTCGACCTTCCGGTCCACGTGCGGCAGCAGCGTGCGCCAGACGTCGCGGATCCGGTTCGGCGTGAGCTGCGTGGCGCCTTCGCCGTCCATGTCCCAGTAACTGCGGACCTCTTCGTAGCGTTCGTGAAGGTCAGCGAACGCACCCTCCACGGTTTCCAGCATTGCGGCGGTGGCGGTGAACTGGCGGTCGAAGTGCGGGGTCCAGGCCCGCGGGTCCTCGGCCTTGAAGCGGATGTCGTGCTCGATCTCGCTCCAGGCGTGCGCGAACACGGTGCGGATCTGGCATTCGAAGAAGTAGCTGCCGTTCGACTGGACCTCCGAGTTGAAGACCTGTTGGTACTCCTTGACGGCCTCGTTCTGGATGGTCCGCAGGATCAGGTGGCGGCTGGAATAGCCGTAGGTCCCCGACTCGATCGAGCCGATGTCCTTCTCGCGGTCGCCGCGGCAGTCAAAGAGCTGGCGCTGGCGCTTGATCAGGTTGGCCACCACCGCGTTTTCCGCCGGCAGCTTCGTGATCACCCGGATCCCCACCATGTCATTCAGGGTCCGGAACGGATCCGGGAACTTCAGCACGGGCGGGCCGCCCGGTTCCAGCGGCTCCTCAATGCGGGAGATCTTTTCGCGGAAGGATTCGACCGTCTTCGTGCGGCCGGTAACGAACAACGGCGTCACCTCGGTGCCCTTGAGCATGCTCCGCAGCGTCAGCAGGACCTCGCGGGTGACCAGCTTCAGGGCAGGGCGCACCCGCTCGTAGAGTTCCACGTTTTCCTGCACGGACTCGCGCAGTTTCGGGTCCAGTCGATCCCAGTTGCTCGCCATGCATCCAGCTTACGGCCGGGGTGCGACGGCGGAGGGGGTGACACCCCCGCACGGATAGGCCCGGGAACCCGGGCCGGTGCCGCCTTACGCCGTGCCGCGCAGCGCTCAAGGTAGGCTCCTCATATGGCTGATGTGCGGCGTCGGGCTTTGATCGCGGCCGCAGCGACGGTGACTTTGGGGGCAGCCACCGCCGCCTGTTCACCGGGCCCCAAGGAGGACACTGTGAAGCGGCATAGGTACAGCTACGGCGACGATCCCAGCCAGTGGGGGGAGCTCTTCCTGCCGGCGGCCGACGGCACCAAGGGCGTGGTGGTGGTCATCCACGGCGGCTACTGGCGCTCGCAGTACGGCGCGGAACTCGGCGAACCCCTGGCCAAGGACCTCGCGGCGCACGGCATGGCCGCCTGGAACCTGGAGTACCGCCGGGCCGGGAACGGCGGCGGCTGGCCCCATACCTTCTCCGACTTGCTCGCCGGAATCGACAAGCTCGGCGACGTCGCCGGCGAACATGGCCTCGGCCTGGACCGGGTCGTGGCGCTGGGACACTCCGCGGGCGGGCACCTTGCGGTCTGGGCTGCGGGACGGGCCCGACTCGCCCAGCTCGGCGCCCCGGACGCGGACCGCCAGTTGCTGCGCAGGGGCGACGCCGGCGCGGTGCACCTGACCGGCGTCGTCAGCCAGTCCGGGGTCCTCAACCTCGCCGAAGCCGAACGCCTGAACCTCAGCAATGGCGCGGTCAGTAACCTGCTGGGCGGCTCCTCCGAGAGATACCCGAAACGGCATAAGTATGCGGACCCGATGAGCGCAGTGCCGCTGACGGTCCCCGTCTATGCCGTCCACGGCACGGACGACGACGACGTTCCCGCCAGCCTGTCGGACACCTACGCGGCAGCGGCCAAGTCCGCCGGAGCCCCGATCCAGCTCCTGAAGGTCCCGGGCGACCATTTCGCCCTGATCGACCCGAAGGCCGCCGCCTACCGGAAGTGCCGCGAACTCGTGCAGCTGCTGCTCGGCTGATTCCCGTCCGCAGCGGCCGGTGCCCGGTGGTAGCGTGGCGCCTATGCAAGTCGAAGTTCCCGCGGTTCCGCGCGCCCTGGCTGCGGGCCTCACCCGGTTCCTCCGCGTGTTCGCGCCGCGCCACCCGGCCCAGGTGATCGTAATGGGCTTCGCCGCTGCCGTCGCCGTGGGGACCGGGCTGCTGCTGCTCCCGGTGGCCAAGGCAGGCGGAGGCGGGGCCAGCCTGCTGGAGGCGCTGTTCACCGCCACCTCCGCCGTCTGCGTCACCGGCCTGATCACCGTGGACACACCCGTCTTCTGGAGCGGCTTCGGCCAGGTGGTCATCCTGGTCCTCATCCAGATCGGCGGCTTCGGCGTGATGTCCTTCGGCACGCTACTCGGGGTCCTGACCGCACGCCGGCTGGGCCTGAAGTCCCGGATATCCGCCGCCACCGAAACGAAGAGCAGCGGCTTCGGTGACGTGCGCCGTGTGCTGGTCGGCGTCCTGCTCATCAGTGTGGCCGTGGAAACCGCGCTGGCGCTGATCCTCACGGTCCGCTTCATGGCCGGGTACGGCTATGCGCTGGGCGAGGCGCTCTGGCATGGCGTATTCCACTCAATCTCATCCTTTAACAACGCAGGGTTTGCCTTGTACTCGGACAACCTGATGGGGTTCGTCGGCGATCCCTGGATCTGCCTGCCGATAGCCGCCGCCGTGATCATTGGCGGACTCGGGTTCCCGGTCCTCTTCGAACTCGGCCGCCAGTACCGGCGTCCTATCCACTGGAGCATGAACACCAAACTCGTCCTCGTCGGCTCGGGGCTCCTCCTGGCCGGCGGGACCGTCTTCCTCACCGCCGTCGAATGGGCCAACCCGGCGACCCTGGGCGGCCTCCATCCTGCCGAGCGCATGCTGGCCGGCTTTTTCCAGTCGGTCATTACCCGCACCGCAGGCTTCAACAGCATCGACATCGCCCAGATGAATCCCGTGTCCTGGCTGGGCATGGACATCATGATGTTCATCGGCGGCGGCCCGGCAGGCACGGCCGGCGGCCTGAAAATCACTACGTTCGCCGTTCTGTTCTTCATTCTCAGCACCGAGCTGCAGGGCGGAACGGCCGTGAACGTCTTCGGCAAGCGGCTTTCCCGCGCGGTGCACCGCCAGGCCATTACCGTAGTGCTGCTGGCGATCGCCCTCGTCACCGGCTCCACGATGTTCCTGATGCTGATCACCGACTTCGGACAGGAACGGATTCTGTTCGAGGTCATTTCGGCCTTCGCCACGGTCGGGCTCTCCACCGGCATCACCGCCGGCATGCCGCCCGCCGGCCAGCTCGTGCTGATCCTGCTCATGTTCGTCGGGAGACTGGGTCCGGTCACGCTGGGCGCAGCCCTGGCCCTGCGCGAACGACCCCTGCTCTTCGAGTACCCCAAGGAAAGGCCCCTCATTGGCTAGGAATATCTTCTCGTCCCACTCCGCTGCCGCCAGTGACAAGGCGTCCTCGGTGGTGGTCATCGGCCTGGGCCGCTTCGGCGGCTCGCTGGCCCTGGAACTGGAGGCGCAGGGTACCGAGGTGCTCGGCATCGACGCCAGCGCAGAAATTGTCCAGTCCTACAACGGGCGACTCACCCACGTGGTCAGGGCCGACTCCACCAAGGAAGAGGTGCTGCGCCAGCTCTCGGTCCATGAATTTGACCGTGCCGTGGTCGGCATTGGCTCGGACATCGAAGCCAGCATCCTGACCACATCGCGGATCCTGAAGTTCCAGCGTCCCCAGATCTGGGCGAAGGCCATTAGCGAACCGCACGCCGAGATCCTGGGCCAGCTCGGCGTCGAGCACGTTATCCGGCCCGAACACGACATGGGCAAGCGCGTCGCACACCTGGTCCTGGGCTCGATTCTTGACTATGTGGAATTCGAGGACGACTTCGTCATGATCCGCACCAGCCCGCCGGCCGCCGCCCGCGACCGGCCGCTGGGCGTGCTTGCGCTCCGGGACAAGTTCGGCGTCACCATTGTGGCCGTGAAACGACCCGGCGGCACTTGGGGCCATACCACCGCTCAGACGGTGCTTTACGACGACGACCAGATCATCGTCCAGGGCAGGAAAGCCAAGGCCGAACGGTTCAGCACCATGCAATGACCCACTAGACTGGGTTGCAGGTGCGCCGGGAAGTCTGGTCGGCATAGTTCTGTCGACCCAACTTTTAGGACTCCCCGCATGAGCCCCACGCCTCCCCCCACCCGGCCGCGCATGACGATCTTCGGCCGTGGCAGCTACGCCGAATCCCTCCGGATCGGAGAGATCCTCCGGAAGGAGACCGTCGGCGGCGCCCTTCTGGTTGCCGCCGCCGTGATCGCCCTGGTCTGGGCCAACTCGCCGGTTTCCGAGAGCTACTTCGCCCTGCGGGACTTCAAGTTCGGTTACGAACCGTGGCATCTGGAACTCAGCCTGGGCGCCTGGGCGGCCGACGGGCTGCTGGCGATCTTCTTCTTCCTGGTCGGACTCGAACTCAAACGTGAGTTCGTCGCCGGGGACCTGCGGCAGCTGAACAAATCGATCGTTCCGGTTGCAGCGGCCGCCGGCGGGGTGATTATCCCGGCGCTGATCTACATGGTCGTCAACCTCGCAAGCCCGGAGACCCTGCGCGGCTGGGCCATCCCCACCGCCACGGACATCGCCTTCGCCGTCGCCGTGCTGGCCATCATCGGCTCGCATCTGCCCAGCGCCCTGCGGATCTTCCTGCTGACCCTTGCCGTGGTGGATGACCTGATCGCCATCACCATCATCGCCGTCTTCTACACCAGTGACCTCCAGCTGGCACCGCTGCTGCTCGCCCTGATTCCGCTGGCCCTTTACGCCTTCCTGGCGCATAAGTACCGGCGTTTCTTCGGGATGAAGGCCCCGGCCGCGTGGCTGATTCTGCTGCCCATCGGTGCGGTTGCCTGGGCCCTCGTCCATGCCTCGGGAATCCACGCCACCGTCGCCGGTGTACTACTCGGCTTCGCGGTTCCGGTCCTTCGCTCCCAGGCCAGCGGCGGCCCGGAGGCCGGTCCGGGACTCGCGGAGATCTTCGAGCACCGGTTCCGCCCAATCTCGGCCGGCGTCGCCGTGCCGATCTTCGCGTTCTTCTCCGCGGGTGTGGCCGTAGGCGGCTGGAACGGGCTGGTTTCGGCGCTGACCGACCCGGTGGCCGTCGGCATCATCATGGCGCTGGTTCTCGGCAAGCCCATCGGCATCATGGGCACCACCTGGCTGCTCACCAAGGTCACCAAGGCCCGGCTGGACACCAGTTTCAAGTGGATTGACGTCTTCGGAGTGTCCCTGCTGGCCGGCATCGGCTTTACCGTCTCGCTCCTGGTGGCCGAGCTGAGCTTCGGCCAGGGCAGTGTCCCCGACGACCACGCCAAGGTGGGCATTCTGGCGGCATCCGTGCTGGCCGCCCTGCTGGCCATGTTGGTGCTGCGGACCCGGAATCGGCAGTACCGGGAGGTCCAGGAAGCGGAGAGCGTCGACGCGGACATGGACGGGATTCCCGACGTCTACCAGCAGGACGACCCCGCACGGTAGCCCCGCCGGGCCGCGCCGGTTGGGCGGCACGGTTGGGCGGCACGGTAGCCCCGCCGGGCCGCGCCGTTCTGCTGTGACGGACCAAGGGGTTGCGTTCATACCCCAGGGGGTTTGATCATGGAGTGTGCGCAGCCGGCCGCCCCGCGGCCGACCGTTCCTTGACCAGCCAGGAGTGAATCATGGACGTCATTGTCATTGAGACCACCGAACTCGGGGACCGCAGCTACCTCGTCCATGACGGCTCCGTGGCGCTGGTCATCGACCCGCAGCGGGACACGGACCGCGTCGACGAGGCCGCCCGCGAAGCCGGCGTGATCATCACGCATGTCGCCGAAACGCACATCCACAACGACTACCTCACCGGCGGCCTCGAACTGGCCCGCACGCACGGCGCGATGTACCTCGTGAACGCCGCCGACCCGGTCGAATTCGAGCGGCAGCCGATCACGGACGGGCAGACCGTCCGGGTCGGTGCGCTGACGGTCAAGGCCGTCGCTACCCCCGGGCACACCCACACCCACCTGTCCTTCATCGTTGACGACGGCCGGCAGCAGGCCGTCTTCTCCGGCGGAAGCCTGCTCTACGGCTCGGTCGGACGTACTGACCTTGTCGGCGCCGGGGACACGCTCGGCCTGACGCATGACCAGTACACTTCCGTGCGCCGTCTCGTCGGGGAGGCCACACCCGAAGCCGCCTTGTTCCCGACCCACGGGTTCGGCTCGTTCTGCTCCTCCGGCCCGGCCAGCGGCGCCGGATCCTCCACCATCGGCGAGCAGCTCACCAGCAACCACGCCCTGACGGACCCGGACGAGGACCATTTCGTCCAGGAACTCATCGCGAACCTCACGGCCTATCCGTCGTACTACGCCCACATGGGCGTCGCCAACACCGCCGGCCCCGGCCCGGCGGACCTGACCGTGCCGGAGGCCCTCGACGCCACGGAACTCATGCGCCGGCTGGAGGACGGCGAGTGGGTGGTGGACCTGCGCCGCCGCGTGGCCTTCGCCAGCAACCACCTGCTGGGCAGCGTGAGCTTCGAATACGGCACCAACTTCAGCACCTATCTGGGCTGGATCCTGCCGTGGGGCGAGCAGCTGACTCTCGTGGGATCCCGCGAGGACGTGGAAAACGCCATCCGCGACCTTTCCCGGATCGGCATCGAGTCCCCGGATGCCGCGCTTGGAACGGACCCGCATGCCCTGGCGCCCCGCGCAGCGCTGGCCTCCTACCCCCGCGTGGACTGGGACGGGGTACTCGCCGGCCGGTCTCCCGGCGACATGGTCGTCGACGTGCGGCGGGCCGACGAGTACGCCGCCTCGCGGGTGGCCGGAGCGGTCAATGTCCCGCTGCATGAACTGCTGCGGCGGCTCGATTCCGTCCCCGCAGGGAAGCTATGGGTGCACTGCACCTCCGGCTACCGGGCAGGCATCGCGGCCAGCCTGCTGCAGCGCGCCGGCAGGGACGTGGTCCACATCGACGCGGATTTCGACGAGGCCGGGCCCGCCGGCATCCCGGTGGACAGCGCCCCCGGCTCCGCTGCCTTCCCGGCCTGAACGGAACAGCCGCGCACCGAAACACTGGGGCGCCGTTCCCCGTTCTCTGGCAGAGTATGAGCATGCTCACAGTTATTGGCGAGGGCCTGGTCGATGTGGTCCAGCGTTCCTCCGGTGTCCAGGCCCATGTCGGCGGCAGCCCCCTTAACGTCGCCGTGGGGCTGGCCCGGCTGGATCATCCGGTGCAGTTCATCGGCCGCTACGGCCGCGACGCCTACGGCGAATCGCTGGCCGCCCACCTGAAGTCCAGCTCGGTACTGCTTCCGCTGGCCCCTGACGGGCTCCCGACGTCCGTCGCCACCGCCCTGATCGACGACGACGGCGCCGCCAGCTACACTTTCGAGCTCGCCTGGGAACTGCCCGGACTCGCGGACCGGCTGCCGCTCATGCTGCAGGCAACAACGCTCCTGCACACCGGCTCGATTGCCACCATGCTGGCTCCCGGGGCCGCAGAGGTGCTGGCCGCCGTCGAGCACGCCCATCCCTCGGCGACCATCAGCTTCGACCCCAACTGCCGACCCAGCATCATCACCGACGTGGACTACGCGCGCCGGCAGGCGGAGAAATTCGTCACCCTGGCGGACGTGGTCAAGGCCTCGGACGAGGACCTCGAATGGCTCTACCCGGGCGAGAATCCGCTGGACTCGGCCCGGCGCTGGCTGAAACTCGGCGGCTCGGAGGGCCCGGCGATGGTGGTGGTCACCCGCGGCGCCGAAGGCCCCTGGGGCGTGAATGCCGCCGGCGAGGCGCACTTCCCGGCGCCGTCCGTGATGGTCGCGGACACCGTCGGCGCCGGGGATTCCTTCATGGCAGCGCTGCTCTCCGGCGTGGTGGACCTGGGCCTGGCCGGGGCGCAGAACCGCAACGACCTGCGCGAGCTTTCCGCCGAAAGCCTCCGTGGCCTCCTCGCCCACGCCGCGCGTGCTGCCGCCGTCACGGTGTCCCGGGCCGGCGCCAACCCGCCCACCCGTGCGGAACTGACCCGGACGGAGCAGCGCGCGCAGGCTCCCCACGCCACGGACTCCCGCAGTGACCCTCAAAGTGCAGAACTCCCCAGCAACTGAAAGGCAGCCATGGCACACCACGATGCCCCGTCCTTCCGCGTCAGCAGTGAGTCATTCCAGGACGGCCAAACCCTGCCGACGGCCCAGCGCGGCGCCTCTACCGGGGCCGGGGCCAAGGACGAGTCCCCGCAGCTGACCTGGCGAGGCGCGCCGGCCGGAACGCGGGGCTACGCCGTCACGGTGTTCGACCCCGACGCCCCCGGCCACGGTGGCTTCTGGCACTGGGCCGTGCTGGACCTCCCCTCGGACATCACGTCCCTGCCGGCCGGGGCAGGCTCACGCCAGGGCGGACACCTGCCGCCGGGCGCCTTCCAGCTCAAGAACGACGGCGGCAGTACCGGCTATCTGGGGGCTGCCCCGCCCCGAGGCCATGGCCCGCACCGGTACATCGTGACGGTCCACGCCCTCGACATCGCGACTTCCGGGTTCGATGCCGGAGCCCGCCCCGCCAAGCTCGAAGCGCATCTCGCCCCCCACACCCTGGCCAAGGCAAGCCTGACCGGCATCTTCGAACGCCACTAGCCCCGGGCCGCCGTCTACGTCGGTCGCAAGCGCCCCAGCCACGCCGGCGCCGCAGCCACCCCATCGCCGCTGCCCCCGCCCTGGCCGTCGCCGCAGCCACCCCGGCCCCGGCCGTCGAATTCGCCGCTGCCGCCCCCGCCCCGGCCGTCGAATTCGCCGGAAGCCTGCCCGCTCGCCGTAACGTTCCGGCGACGGGGCACCGGTCCCACGATTTCGACGTCGGCCGGCCGCCACGCCAGCCGCCACCACTACCTGCCCCCTCCACCGAATTCGCTGGAGACCTGCCCTGTCGCCGTAACGTTCCGGCGACGGGGCACCGGTCCCACGATTTCGACGTCGGCGCGCGCCGGTTCGGGCAGGCGCGGGCCGCTGTAGGCGACGTCGCGCGCCGGGAAAGCGCCCCGGCACCGCCAACGTAGACTGGCAGTATGCGGCTGGTAGCAAGTGACATCGACGGAACGATCCTCGGCCACGACGGCAAGATCAGTGACCGGACCGTCCGGGCGTTCCACGCGTGCCGGGACGCCGGCGTCGAACTGGTCTTCGTCACGGGCCGCCCTCCGCGTTGGCTTCACCCGCTGCAGGACCGGCTGGGCCACTCCGGAACCGTCATTTGCTCCAACGGCGCTGTCGTCTGGGACCTTGAGGCCGACCGCCTCGTTTCGTCCCGGGGCCTGCAGCTCGACGCCGTCTTTGAGGCACGCCGCATCATCCAGCGGCTGCGCCCTTCGGCCGTCTTCGCCGCCGAGACCCTGACCGGCTTCCACCTGGAACCGGGGTTCCTCAACACCGGCAGCAGCCCGTCGCTGGCCGAGCTCACTCCCGCGCCGCTGCACAGCACCCTTACGGCCTCGGATTCCGTGGTGAAGTTAATGGCCATCGTCCGGGAGGGCACGGCCGATGAGTTCCTGGCTGAGGTGACCCCCGCCGTCGCCCACCTGGCCGCCGCGACGCACTCGGCGCCGAACATGGCCCTCCTGGAGCTGTCCTTGCCCGGTGTGAACAAGGCCGTCACCCTCGCCGAATACGCGGCCACCCTGGGCATCAACGCGGCCGACGTCGTGGCGTTCGGGGACATGCCCAACGACATCGAGATGCTGCGCTGGGCCGGAGACGGCTACGCGATGGCCAGCGGCCACCCGGAGGCAATCCTCGCCGCCGGACAGCAGGCCCCGCACTTCGACGACGACGGCGTCGCGCAGATCCTCGAGGCCAAGCTCGCAGCACTAGGCGCCCGGCTTCGCTGACCAGGGCTTCGCTGACCAGCTTCCGGGATCCAGCGCCCCTGGCCCGGCACCCCCGGCCCGGCTGCCATGACCAGCGCCCCAGCCCCGCACCTACGCCCGCCACCTCGCCAACCCGCCCCGCAGGAGCCGGCCCGCGCAGGCACCGTACTCCCAGCTGGCGGTCAACTGGCGTTCATCTTGGCGTCCTACGTTGGAATCTCACGACGGATCAGCTGACTGACGGTGGGACATCATGGCCAGGTACCGCACGAAAAACATGGACGACACGCCCCTGCGCCCGGCGGCGCCTGACGCGCACTGGAAGAGCCTGCAGCAGGGCGACCGCGTCAGTGTCCGGCTGGCGCCCGGCTACGAAACCGGGGGCCGGGTGGACGCCGTCACGGCGGACCGCACCGCGGTCTGGGTGGACCTCGACGGCGGCCGGGGCCGCACGCTCCTGCACTGCAGCGACGGCGTGATGATCCTCCCGCCCGCCAGCTGATCCAACCCTCCAACGGATCCAGCCCTGCCGGCCCCTTCGCCGGCCGCCCTGCCGGCCCCTTCGCCGGCCGCCCTGCCGGCCCCTTCGCCGGCCGCCGCGTGCCGAGCCGAGCTTTGCCCTGCCGCCCCGCGCCGAGCCGAGCTTTGCCCTGCTGCTCCGTGCGCAGCCGCGCTCGGCTCCGCAGGACTCGGATAGGCTTCAGGAGTGAGCACCCCGCACCCCTTTTTTGCCTCCGGTGACGGTCCGGTACGTCCCGTGGCCATGGCGCACCGGGGCTTCTCCCGGGACGGTCTGGAGAACTCCATGGCGGCGTTTAGCGCCGCCGTCGACCTGGGTTTCCGGCATCTGGAGACGGACGTGCACACCACGGCCGACGGTGTGTTGTTGGTGTTCCACGACGAAACTCTGGACCGGGTCACGGACGGACGCGGCCGGATCTCGGAACTCCCGGCCGAGGCTGTGGCGCGGGCGAGGATAGGCGGCGCGGAACCCATCCCGCTGTTTGAGGAACTCGCCGCGGCGTTCCCGGACGTCCGTTTCAACCTCGACGTCAAGGACTGGAATTCGGTGGACACCGTGGCCGCGGCGATCGAACGGTTCGGCCTGCATGACCGCATACTGATTGCCAGCTTCTCGGACCGCCGGCGCCGGGCCGTGCTGAAGCAGCTGAGCCGCCCCGTTGCGAGTTCGGCCGGCCTTGTGTCCAACGCCCTCTTCGTCCTGCTCGGACCGGTGCTCCCCGCACCCCTGCTTCGCCTCACGGCCGGTCGTGCGCTCCGCGGCGTCGACGCCCTGCAGGTTCCGGTCCGCTACGGCGCCGTGACCGTGGTGACCCCCGGCTTCGTCCGTCGCGCCCACCGGCACGGGCTGCAGGTGCACGTCTGGACCGTGAACGACCCGGTGGAAATGCACCGGCTGCTTAACCTCGGCGTGGACGGGATCGTCACCGACCGCGCGGACCTACTTAAGGAAGTCCTGCAGGAACGCGGCGACTGGAGCGGCTGAGCCCGGTCGGGAAGGCTCAGGAGCCGAGCTCCACCATCAGCGGCGGCAGTTCCTCCGTGAGTTCCCGGGCGAGATAGCCGAGGCCGCCCAGACGGCTCGCGAGCCGGTCGCCGGCGCTCGCATGCAGGTGGGTGCCCCAGCAGGCGGCCTGCCCGTCCGTGGCGCCCCGCGCCCGCAAACCGGCAATCGTCCCGGACAGCACATCGCCGGAGCCCGAGGTGCCCAGGCCGCTGTGGCCGGTGGTGATTTCCCACAGCGATGCCCCCGCTCCAGAGTCCGCCCCGCCGGCAGCCCTGCCGCCCGCCCCGCCGGCTGCCTTGCCGCCCGGCCCGCCGGCAGCCCTGCCGCCCGCCCCGCCGGCTGCCTTGCCGCCCGCCCCGCGGGTTGCCTTGTCGCCGGCCCCGCGGGGCCGCGCGATCACACCCTGGCAGCTCACCACCGCGCCGTACTTCTCCGCGAGTTCCGGCACGTCCCGGGCGAGGTGCCCGGCGTCGCGCCCCAGCAGGATGCCCGCCTCGGTGACGTTCGGGGTCAGGATCAGCCGGCCCGCCCAGGGGCCCAGCTCGCCGGCCAGCTCGGGCAGGCTGCCCAGGGCGAAGGCGTCGAGGATGATGGCCGGCGGCTGCTTCCCCGCGGGCACCTTGAGGAGCCCGCGGAGCAGGGCGGTGGCCTCGTCCTTGTCGTCGAGGCCAGGGCCGATCAGGACCGCGTCCGCGGACTCAACCGCGGAGGCCAGGACAGCGGCTGCCGCGGAGCCCTTGACCGTGCCCGACGCGGTTTCAGGCAGCCTGAGCACGCCCGCCTCGGGCAGCGCGACTGCCAGCTGCACGGCCACGGATTCCGCCACGGCCAGGGTGAGCCGGCCGGCGCCGGAGCGGAGCGCGGCCACTCCGGCGAGCAGCGCGGCGCCCGGCGTCATCCGCGCCCCGCCGATTACCAGCACCGATCCGCGGTCGTCCTTGCCGGAGCCCCCGCCGGGCAACGGCCAGGCCCGCAGCAGGGTCGGCGTCACGGATTCGGGGCGGGCCGACTTCGGCCCGGACCCGGAGGCAGTCTTACCGCGGGTGGACACTGGCATCTCCGGCATGTTCGGTCACGGGGACTCCCTCGCTCATCAGGTGGTCTGCCACGTTGAAGCTTTCCAGCTGCCACGGGCCGGTGCCGCCGGGCCGGACAAAACGGCTCACCGACGCATTGAGAATGGCGGTCGTGGCGGCGATGTCCAGCAGTTCGCGCTCCGTCAGTCTTTCCAGGACGTAGCGGATCAGCAGGATGACCGCGTCGTGGCAGACCAGCAGCACCCCCTGGCCGGGGTACAGGCGGTCCAGATCGGCCAGCAGGGAGCGCAAGCGGAGGACGACGTCGGCCCACGACTCCCCGCCGGGCGGGCGGTAGTAGAACTTGCCCAGCCAACGCCGACGCTCCGCTTCCTGGGGGAGTCGGGCCTCCACCCCGGCCGAGGTAAGCATGTCCAGGATGCCGAGCTCACGGTCACGGAGGCGTTCGTCCAGCAGGACCTGCGTAGTCCAGCCGCCGGTGTGGACTGCCAGTTCCGCCGTCTGGCGCGCCCGGAGATACGGGGAGCTCCACACGGCGGCACGCCCGTCCGCCGGGAACCCGGCGAGCAGGCCGCCCAGCGCCAGCGCCTGCTTGCGCCCGGTTCCGGACAGCTCCACGTCGGCGTCGCGCGCGGGAACATTGATGACGTGTGCCCCGGACTGGTGCGCCAGCGTGGCGGCGACGTTTCCCTGGCTCTCGCCGTGCCGGACGAGAAGAAGCTCGGCCATGCCTGGCAGACCGGTCATTCGCTCGCGGGTCGCAACGTTGTCATTCACTGCTGCCCCCTGGGTCCTTGCTGACTGAAGTGTGGCTGCCACCTTACTACCGGCGCCATCGGCTGTCGCCGGTGTCCCGGCGCCGGCCGCGGCGCCGCGACTGGCAGGATGGACTCATGCGCATTCTGATCGCCCCGGACAAGTTCAAAGGCTCCCTTACCGCCGCCGAAGCCGCCGCCGCCATCGCCGAAGGGGCCCTGCGCGTCTATCCCGACGCCGAGGCCATCCAGTTTCCCGTGGCCGACGGCGGCGAGGGAACCCTCGAGGCGGCCGTCGCGGCCGGGTACGAGGAGCGGCTGAACGCCGTCGTGGGCCCGATCCTGGCACCGGTTGGCGCCGCTTGGGCGATCCGCAAGGATGCCTTCGGCGGGACCACCGCCGTGATCGAAACCGCGCAGGCCTCCGGGCTGGCGCACATGGAACCCACTCCGGCCAACGCCCTGCGCGCGCACAGCTACGGCTGCGGTCAGCTCATCGCCGCCGCCCTCGACGCGGGCGCGACGGAGATCGTGCTGGGCCTGGGCGGCTCGGCCATGAGCGACGGCGGCAGCGGGGCCCTGCGGGCACTGGGCCTCAAACCGCTCGACGCCGCGGGCAATGTGGTGCCGCTGGGCGGCGGCTCGCTCGCCGAGGTGGCGCAGCTCGATGTCAGCGGCCTCGACCCGCGGCTGGGCTCGGTGACGTTCCGGATCGCCGTCGACGTGCAGAACCCGCTCGTGGGCGGCGACGGCGCAGCCCACGTGTTCGGCCCGCAGAAGGGCGCCGACGCGGACGCCGTGGAACGGCTCGACGCCGGGCTCCGCAACTGGGCCTCGGTGCTGCGCCAATCCACCGGCCGGGACGTCAACGTCCCCGGGGCCGGGGCGGCCGGCGGCTTCCCGGCGTCGTTCCTGGCCTTCAGCAACGCGGCGCTGGAAGGCGGCTTCGAACTGGTCGCAGGACTCACCGGGCTGGCCGACAAACTCGCGCAGGCGGATCTTGTAATTACCGGTGAAGGCTCGCTGGATTCGCAGTCGCTGACCGGCAAGGCGCCCATTGCGCTCGCCGACGCCGCCCAAAGCTTCGGCATTCCCGTGATTGTGGTCGCGGGACGGATCCTGGTCACCCCGGAGGACCTCGCCAAGCACGGTGTGGTGGCCGCGGCGCAGCTGCTGGATCTGGCCGGGAGCCCGGACGACGCCGTCGCCAACGCCGCGAAGTACCTCACCTGGGCCACCAGCCAGGTGCTCGAGGGCGCCTGAGCGCCCCGACGCCGGTCTCCCAGGCGCCGGCTTCTCAGACGCCGGTTTCATAGTGCGGCTCCGCGACGGGTTTGGATTCGGGGGAGCCCCGCTCGCGCAGGTACACCGAGGCGCCGACTAGGACGGCGACGGCCAGGAATTCACTCTGCCAGTTCTGGAACGACTCGAACCAGAAGCGGCTCGTTGCCAGGTACGCCAGCACGGTCACGGGCGGCTCTCCGTGGCTCTGCTGCTCGGAACTGTAGTCCTCGCTGCCGCCGACGGCGTGGAGGGCGAAGGAAGCTAGGAACAGCAGCAGGAACATGATCGACAGGGAGTGTTCATAGATCTTGAGGACCCAGCCCCCGCGCCGCACTGGCCACGGGCTGGCGGCCTTCAGGGGCGCGTCCCGGGGGTCCTCATCCTGCGGGGCATTCCCGTCCACGGGCTTCGACTCCGAGGATCCTTTCTGGAATAGGAACACCGTCAGGATGACGTACATGCCCATCTGCAGGAACTCGGACTCCCAGTTCTCAAAAGTCGCCTCAAGGAACGCCCCGGTGCCGAGGTACCCCGGCACCGTCACTCCCGGCCCGCCGTGGGCCAGCTGGTCCTCGCTGTACTCGGCGGCTCCGCTGACGATCATGCCGAGGAAGAAAACCAGGAACAGGCCAGTATTGACCAGCAGGAGGCCGTGCTCCTTTACCCATTCGCCCAGGCTTAACCCTGGCTGGGTGCCGCGTTGTTCTCTTGCCGCGGTCGCCATCTCAGGTCTCCTTTTCGGCCTGCCGGCGGAGCCTGCTCGGCACGTAAACCAGCAGGATCAGCAGCACCGCCAGCAGCACCGCGCCGGCAGTCAGCCCCGCCGCCCGGCCCGCCGTGACATCGAAAACCAATGCTGAGGTGCCGACGCTGAGCAGTCCGATGCCGGCCAGGGAAACCTTCGCGATCCTGTCCGCACTGGACACGAGGGCCGCCCGGAGGTGCAGGCGGAACAGGCGGCGGTGCACGCTCACGGGCAGCAGGATCAGGGCCGTCGTAAGGGCGGCCAGCGCCACGTTGGCCAGGTAGAGCGTGGTCTGGAAATCGTCCAGCGTCTCGAACCTCGACTGGAAGGGCAGGGTCAGGAGGAACCCGGCGAGGATCTGCACGCCGGTCTGCAGCACCCGCAGCTCCTGCAGTAGTTCCATCCAGTTCCGGTCCAGCTTTTCAACGGCGGACTCGTTCCTGCTGCCCTGCATGGACCGTTCCTGCCCGGAACCAGTCGGGGCGGACCCGTCTGGTGCGGACGCAGACTCTGGAAAGGACAACGGAACGCCTCCGGTGGATGAGGAGCAGGCTGCGGTGGCAGTCAACACTCAACCTAGGCGTGAGCTTTGCGAAATTCAACCCGTTACTAAGGTTGCTGATGAATTTCCGGGTAGGGTGGAATTGTTTACTTCGTGCGGTCAGCTTCGCGGGACCGGGTCAGCGCCCGCGGCCCGGGGAGCGGCCCCTGGAAAACCGACACATTTGGGCAGGTGGACTATGAGTGATTCAACCAAACAGCCGGACCAGCCGCGGGACCCCCGGGGCGGCTACTACTCCGGGTCTTTCCCGGAGCAGGTGCAGGAACAGCCGGGCCTTACCGCGCCGATGGACCCCCAGCCGGACCACGGCGAGCAGAGCTACCAGGGCAGTGGCGCCCTCAAGGGCAAGGCGGCGCTGATCACCGGCGGGGACTCCGGGATCGGCAAGGCGGTCGCCATCGCCTTCGCCCGCGAGGGGGCCGACGTCGCCATTTCCTACCTGCCGGAAGAGGAAGCCGACGCCGAGGACACCGCTGCGTGGATCCGCAAAGCAGGCCGCAAGGCGCTGCTGATGGCCGGCGACGGACGCCGGGAGGATTTCGCCACCCGGATCGTGGATGACACGCTCGCCGAGTTCGGCCGCCTGGACGTTGTCGTGCTGAACGCCGCGTACCAGAAGAACCGCGACAGCTTCGAGTCCCTCCCCACCGAGGAGTTCGAGCGCGTTTTCCAGACCAACCTTTATTCGCTGATCTGGACCGCCCGGGCGGCGGTGCCGCATCTGAAGGCGGGCGCGTCGGTCATCACGACGGCTTCGATCCAGGCGTTCAACCCCTCGCCCGAGCTTATCGACTACGCCATGACCAAGGCCGCCCAGGTCGCCTTCACCAAGGCACTGGCCCAGGAGCTCGGCCCGAAGGGGATCCGCGTCAACGCCGTGGCCCCCGGCCCGATCTGGACGCCCCTGATCCCGGCGACCGAGTGGCCGGAGAAGCTGCCGTCCTTCGGCCAGGACACCCCGCTGCAGCGGGCGGGACAGCCGGCGGAACTCGCGCCGGCCTACGTCCTCCTGGCCTCCGACCAAGGCTCCTACATTTCCGGCGCCGTCCTGCCCGTCACGGGCGGCAAAGGCCTCTGAGCTGCCGTCACGCATTTCCGGCAGACCCAAGAAACCACGCAGATCACGATTCCGGCACGGAAGGAACAGCATGACCCAGCAGAAACAGCAGGAGCCGATCGAAGAAGCCGGCGGCTACGGGATCCCCACCGCGGAGCAGGAGCTGCCCGGCGGGGACACAAAGAAGTTCGCCCAGCCCCGTGAGGAAGAAGCTTTCGACGCCGCAGGGCTCAGCCAGGACAGCCCGGACGGGGAAACCTACCCGGCCGGCGCCCCGGACCTAAGTCAGTTCGGCGCCGAAGACCAAGACAGTGCAGGAGAACCCGGAGCAGGACGCTTCGGAGGAACGGAGGAACAAATGAGTTCGGAAAACGCCAGCACCACCCCCGGATACGACGCCGACGCCTCGGAGAATTCCGAGGCAGAGATGCCGTCCTCGGAGGCGGAGATGGACGCGTCCAACACCGAAGAGCCCGACGCCGGCCGGCCGTTCTCCTCGGAGCCCGGCCAGGACGCGGCCGGCCTGCCGGACGGATCGGGAACGGACCTGCCGGATGACAAGTCCCCCAGGGACCGCGGCGACGAGGAGGAAGCCTTCGACGCCGGCTAGATCCGCCACCCAGGCAGGGAAGGCCGGGACCCGGACACCCACTTGGTGTCCGGGTCCCGGCCTTTCGGCTGCACCGCGGCGGGCAGTCAGCGGTCGGTTAGCGTGCGGTTAGCGGCGTTTCTTCGGAGGGCGCTTCGCGGCGGCGGCGGCCGCGGCCACGGGGCCTTCCGTTTCCGGCTCCGCAACCGTGCCGCGGACCTTAGCTATCGCGCTCATGCCGTGGTAGATCACCAGGGCCGCCGCCGAGCCCAGGGCGATCCCGGTGAAGACCAGGTCGCCGATGGTCCAGGTGTAGTCGGCGATGCCGACAATGAGTGCGACGGCGGCGGTGGTCAGGTTGATCGGGTTGGAGAAGTTGACCTTGTTCTGCACCCAGATCTTGACGCCCAGGACACCGATCATGCCGTAGAGCATCGTCGCGGCGCCGCCCAGCACGCCGGCCGGGACGGTGGCGATGAGTTCCCCGAACTTCGGTGAGAAGCTCAGCACCACGGCGAAGACACCGGCCACCCAGTAGGCCGCCGTCGAATAGACCTTGGTCGCAGCCATCACGCCGATGTTTTCCGCGTAGGTCGTGGTGCCGGAGCCGCCGCCCATGCCGGCCAGCACGGTGGCGGCACCGTCGGCCATCAGCGCGCGCCCGGAGACGCCGTCGAGGTTCTGGCCGGTCATGGCGGACACCGACTTCACGTGGCCGATGTTCTCCGCCACGAGCACCAGCACTACCGGCACGAACAGGCCAACGACGCCGAGGTGGAATTCGGGGGTCTGGAAGAACGGCAGCCCTACCCAGGCGGCGGCGTCCACCTTGGAGAAGTCCACTTCGCCGCGGATCATCGCCACAATGTAGCCGACCACGACGCCGACCAGGATGCTCAGCCGGCCCAGGATGCCGCGGAAGAAGACGCTGACCACGATGATCGTGGCCAGGGTGATGAGGGCCGTGATCGGGGCCGCGTCGAAGTTGTTTTTCGCAGCGGGCGCGAGGTTGAGGCCGATCAGCCCCACGATGGCACCGGTCACGATCGGCGGCATCAGGCGGTTGATCCACCCGGCGCCGAACTTCTGCACCACGGCGCCGATCATCGCCAGCCCGAGGCCGGCCAGCACCACGCCGCCGAGTGCGCCGGCGACGCCGTACTGCTGCTGCGAGGCCATGATCGGCGCGATGAACGCGAAGCTGGACCCGAGGTAGCTCGGCACCTGGCCCCGGGTGATGACCAGGAACAGCAGCGTGCCGATGCCGGAGAAGAAGAGGGTGGTGGCCGGCGGCATGCCGGTGATGATCGGGACCAGGAAGGTGGCGCCGAACATGGCGACAACGTGCTGCATCCCGACGCCAATGGTCAGCGGCCACGCAAGGCGCTCATCCGGCTTCACGACCTCGCCCGGGCGGATGGACTTGCCGTTGCCGTGGAGCTTCCATTTGGTACCGAGCATGCTCATTGCCGGGGCCTTTCAGAGAATGTGTGGCGGGGCGGGAAGGAATCTTCCGGAGCAACTTTACCGCGCCGGTGTTTCCGGCATGCGTCGGCGGCGGCGCCGCTGTGCCGGACATCACGGGGCGGGACGGGAAGCAGAAGGGATAAGTTCAAGCTGCAACCAAAGACAGGAATGCGTGGCCGCCGCCCCCGGCGGGCATGCCCAGCGAAAGGGCGCCCATGACCACCGCCCATGACGAAGCAGTAATCGACGCCATTGACGCGGCGTTTTTCCCGGCGGCGGCCAGAAGCTTCCTCGTGGTCAATGTAGGACAGTCCGCGGCCGACGCCTGGGGTGCGGCCAAGCCGAAATTCGCTTACGAGGACGTCGTCCGCACCGTCTGACGGGAATGAACCGCGGACGCGGAGGTGCCTGCTGGGCTGTACTGGCTGCGGCGGTGCCTGCGGTGCTGGGCTGGCGCGGAGGTGCCTCCGGCACCATGGGGGACAGGCCGGAGGCACTCGGGACGCAATTCTGCGGTTGAGCACAAGGCCGCATCCGGGGCCGCTTCCCAGTTTAGTCCGCTTCGAGGCCGATACCACAGGGCCGTCGGGCCCTTTTGTGGGCGTAGCGTACGAGACCGCGGTCACAATTCCATGCCGCGGGGTGCAATACTAAGGTCATCTGCGGCGCGGAGTCGACGCAGATCGGGCTATTGCGAGCGGACCGGGGGGCCACTACATGATGCTTGACATCGCAACCCTGCGTGTCGCCCTGGCGGTGGTCGATCTGACCCTGCTGCTGCTGTTCTACTTCATCACCTTCCGCCGGACGCGTTCGACCTACAGCGGCTGGTGGTGCCTGGCCCTGTTGTTGTTTCTGTCCGGCAATGCGGCGTACCTGCTGGACGGCACACCACACCAGGTCTGGACCAACCCGCTCGGGAACGTGTTTCTCGTGGCGGGCGCGGCCAGCATCTGGGCGGGCGCCCGTTCGCTGCGGACCACGGTGCCGAAAGTCTGGTACCTCGCCGCCGGGCCAGCCATCACTGCCGTGGCGTCGGCGCTGGACCAGCCGGCCACCAACGTGTGGTCAGGCGCCCCGGCCTATCTGGGATTCATGGGTCTGCTGATCGGCCTCGGCTGCCGGGAACTGTTCCTGCTGGACCGGCACTATTCGCGCGTGCATCTCACCCTGGCCGTGGGTTCCGGCCTCCTGGCCACGTTCTATCTGGGCCGCTTTGTCACATTTGTGCTCGAGGGTCGCGACGGGACGGTGTTCCTGACCGTCTTTGGATCCGTTCCGATGACAATCTGTTCGGCCGTGATCATGGTGGTGGCGTCCTTCACGATGGCAGAACTGAGCTACGAGCAACAGACCCAGGACCTCCGGGCCCGCGCCACGGTGGACGGGCTCACCGGGCTGCTGAACCGCACGGCGTTCCTGGACCTCGCCGAGAACGAACTGCGCCGCCTCAAACGGGCCAGGACCACGGCGTCGCTGATCCTGGCCGACCTGGACCATTTCAAGGGCATCAACGACGAGTACGGCCACTCGGCCGGCGACGCCGCGCTGCAGGCGTTCGCGGACGCCTGCACAACCACGGTCCGCTCTTCCGACCTTGTGGGCCGCTACGGCGGCGAGGAATTCATCATCCTCCTGCCGGGCGTGACGCCCAAAAGGGCCGGGGAAATCGCCTCGGACATCAGCGCCCGGATGCAGGCCTCGACGTCGGTGGTGATCCCGCGCCTGCCGACCGCCAGCTATGGCATCGCCTCGACCGCACCCGGCCGGGTGGACCTTGACGCAATGATCGTCTCCGCGGACGCCGCCCTCTACCGCGCCAAGACCCTGGGCCGGGACCGCTCCGTCCTCGCCGGCGGTCTCGATGAAGAGTCGGCCTGACCGGACGGCGGTCCCGACCGGCGCCTCGAACGAGTCAGCCCGGCGCCTCGAACAAGTCAGCCCGGCGGCTCGCACAAGTCAGCCCGAGGGCTGAACGAGTCAGCCCTCGGGCGGGTGCCTGAAGGATTCAGCCGGGGCGGCTAGGAAATGACTCCGTCCACCAGCGCCTTTGCCTCGGCCTGAACCTGCTTGAGGTGTTCGGCTCCCTTGAAGGACTCGGCGTAGATCTTGTAGACGTCCTCAGTGCCGGATGGGCGGGCAGCGAACCACGCGTTCTCGGTGACTACCTTGAGCCCGCCGATCGCCGCCCCGTTGCCCGGCGCCTCGGTCAATTTGGCGGTGATGGTTTCACCCGCAAGTTCGGTGGCGGTGACGTCCGACGGCGAGAGCCTGCCCAGGGCCGCCTTCTGCTCGCGCGTTGCCGCGGCGTCGATCCGCGCGTAGACGGGATCGCCGAACTGGTCGGTGAGGCCCTTGTACAGCTGCGACGGCGACTTGCCCGTGACGGCCGTGATCTCCGAGGCCAGCAGCGCCAGCAGGATGCCGTCCTTGTCCGTGGTCCAGACGCTGCCGTCCATCTTGTTGAACGAAGCGCCGGCGGACTCCTCGCCGCCGAACGCCCCCTCGCCGGACAGCAGCCCGGGGACGAACCACTTGAAACCCACCGGCACCTCAACGAGCTTGCGGCCCAGGCTTTCGGCCACACGGTCGATGATCGAGGACGAGACAAGGGTCTTGCCGATCACGGATTGCGGGTTCCACCCGGTCCGGTGACGGTACAGGTAGTCAATTGCTACGGCGAGGTAGTGGTTCGGGTTCATCAGCCCGCCCTGTCCATCAACAAAAGGCGTGACGATGCCGTGCCGGTCGGCGTCGGCGTCGTTGCCGGTGGCGATGTCGAACACCGGTTTGCCGGAGCCAGCCTCCGACATCCTGTTGATCAGGGAGGCCATCGCCGAGGGCGAGGAGCAGTCCATCCGGATTTTCTCGTCCCAATCGAGCGTCATGAAGGCCCACTGCGGATCGACGATGGGGTTGACCACCGTGAGGTTCAGGTGGTGGCGTTCGCCGATCTCGCCCCAGTAGTCCACCGACGCTCCGCCCATCGGGTCGGCGCCGATCCGGACGCCGGCCTCACGGATGGCATTGAGGTCCAGGACGGAGGGGAGGTCGTCCACGTAGCTGCTGAGGAAGTCGAATTTGCCCGTGGTGCCGGCGCTGAGGGCATTGGCGATGGGAATCCGTTTGACCCCGCGCAGGCCGTTTTCCAGCAATTCGTTGGCGCGGTTGGCGATCCAGCCGGTGGCGTCCGAGTCGGCTGGTCCGCCGTGCGGGGGGTTGTACTTGAAACCGCCGTCGCCGGGCGGGTTGTGGCTGGGGGTCACCACGATCCCGTCCGCCTGCGGAGCCCCGGCGGGGGAATTGTTGTTGTGCGTCAGGATGGCATGGCTCAGCGACGGCGTGGGGGTGTAACCGTGGCGGGCGTCGATCAGCACGTTGACGCCGTTGGCTGCGAGGACTTCCAGGGCAGTATTCTGGGCCGGTTCGCTTAGCGCGTGGGTGTCTTTGGCGAGATACAGCGGCCCGGTGATGCCTTGGCCCGCCCGGTACTCCACGATCGCCTGGGTGATAGCGAGAATGTGGGGCTCGTTGAAGGACGCTTTCAGGCTCGAGCCCCGGTGCCCGGAGGTGCCGAAGGCCACCCGTTGGCCGGGGTCGCCAAGATCCGGGGAAACGTCGTAGTACGCATCCAGGAGCGCAGTGAGATCAACAAGGTCTTGGGGTTGGGCAACAGTGCCCGCGCGGCTAGCCATGGCACCAGCATGCCAGACAGGCGTGGCAGTCAACATGATTTCCGCGCATTACGGCCCCTGTGACGCAACAAATATCCTGCTTGCCGCAATGGGATGGCGGTAGGCTGAATCCACAACGTCCAAAGGGGAAAAGCATGACTGACCAGCCGAAACCGGAGAAGGGCGGGACGCCGGAGGGCTACCAGCCGCCGTCGTACATTCCCGGCCAGGACTCCGGCGAGCAGTACCGCCGGCCAGCCGCCGACTACAGCCAGCCCACGGTGCCGTCCGGCACGCCGGAGGGCGCGGCACCGCAGAAGCCCTACGGCTACCAGGCCCAGCAGCCCTACGGCGACCAGGCCCAGAAGCCCTACGACTACCAGGCCCAGCAGCCCTACGGGCAGCAGTACGGCGCGCCGGCTCAGTACGGCCAGCCGGGCACCGCGTTCAACGCCTACGGCCAGCCGGCCTATTACGGCCTGCCTCCGGAGCCCAAGGGCCTGAGCATCGCCAGCCTGTGCTGCGGTGTCGCAGCCTTCATCGGGCTAGGCATCTTCCTCTTGCCGCAGCTCGCGGCGGTTATCCTCGGGCACATGGCCCTCAAGCGCGAACCGTCGGGCAAAGCCATGGCCATTGCCGGACTGGTGCTCGGTTACGTGGGGATCGCGCTTGCCCTGCTGGTATTCGTGCTCATCGCGGTGGGGCTGGCCATCAGCAGCTCAAGTTACCAGGGCGTCGGGGCCTAGGCTCAGCCGGCCAGCCCGCCGTCCGCGGCCCGCCGGCCGGTCGCCCGTTAGCGGTAACCGGTCAGCGGGTAAGCGCCGCCGGCAGCGGCCCGGCGTTGGCCTCGAGCCAGTCGCTCCGGCGGCGGATCATGCCGCCGACCCCGTCGTCCCACATCCGCGCCCAGCCGCCGCCGAGGACCCGGGCATTGTGTTCCATCCGCTGGTGGCTCAGCGCCGTCGCCTCGACCCCGAATGCCGGCAGGCACCGCCGTTCCTCCTGGCTCCAGCCGTAAGCGTCAGCGAAGATCCGGAGCCGCCGGAACGGGTCGGTCCCCTCCCAGCCCGGCCATGCGTCGGCCGGATCTCGGAGCGACCCAGTGCATCGCGGTGTTGAAGGAGTCCTTGAGGGCGGTGGTGGACCCGGCGAGGTCGAAGTCCACCAAGCCGGCGCGGCCGTCCCGGACCACGACGTTCTGCGGGGTGACGTCCAGGTGGCAGACGAGTTCTGCCGGGTCCTGGCGGACCGGGCGGGGAGGGAACGGATGCGCGTCAGCCGCGAACCCGGCCGAGGCCGTGTGGAGCCGGCGCAGCAGCTCCGCCACGGAAACCAGGAGCTCCTCGGACTGCGCCCAGGCCTCCGGGACGGGCCCGACGCACCGCCCGGGCAGGAACGTCAGCACGTCCCTGCCCTCGGCGTCCCGGCCCAGGAACCGCGGGGACCCGTCGAAGCCGGCGTCTTCCAGCCAGTCCAGATACGCGGCGACGGCCAGTGATTGCTGCTGGTGCGGACGGCGGATGGTCCTGCCGACCCGCACCACACCGTCGGCGACATCGCCCGCCGCCATGAGTTCGACGTCGGACGCCTCGCCTGCGGCGGGGACGTACACGCGGGACTCAAGCGGTGCGCGGTCCCTGGAACTCATCGGCTCAGCGTACGCCGCCCATGAGCTTCTTGATCGCCGGCGAGGCCGCGGCCAGGCCAACGGCCAGCAGCAAGGCGGTGCCGCCGATGCCGATGAAGTACGGCAGCTCGTCCTGCGGGTTGTACAGGCCGGACAGGATGCCGGCCAGCGTGGTGCCCAGCGACACCGAGAGGAAGAACAGCGCCACCATCTGGGTGCGGAAGGCCTCCGGAGCCAGCTTGGTGGTCACTGACAGGCCGATCGGGGACAGGAACAGTTCCGCGAGCGTAAACAGGAACAGGATCCCCACCAGCGCCAGCAGTGGAGTCTTGCCGTCCCCGGCCAGCGGGATGAACGCAAGGAACGCCAGACCCATGACGAAGAGGCCGATCGAGAACTTCAACGCCGAGCCGGGCTGCTTCCGGCCCAGACGGGTCCAGAGGGCAGCCATGATGCCGGCAAAGACGATGATGAACACGGGGTTGATGGACTGGACCCAGGCGGCCGGCATTTCCCAGCCGAACAGGTTCCGGTCCAGCTTCTCCTCTGAGTACACGGCGATGAAGGTGAACTGCTGCTGGAACAGGGCCCAGAACGCGGCCGAGGCGATATACAGCGGAATGAATGCTGCCACCCGGCGGCGTTCGGTCCCGTTGACCTTCTTGCTGCTGAAGATCAGGGCGAAGTAGAGCACGGACGCGGCGATGGCAGCGTAGGCCATGGACATGGCCAGGTTCTCGGCATTGACGATGCCCGTGGCCAGCAACATGGCGATGACCGCGGCGATTGCAGCGAAGCGCAGGCCATACCTGGTGCGCTCGGCGGCAGGCAGCGGGTTGTGCACCCGGTGAGCCTCCTCCGGCAGGTTCTTGCGGCCCAGTGCGTAGATGACCAGGCCCACGGCCATGCCGACGGCGGCGGCGCCGAAGCCCCAGTGGAACCCGTGGCTTTGCTGCAGCCAGCCGGTCACCAGCGGGCCGATCAGTGCGCCCGCGTTGATGCCCATGTAGAAGATGGAGAAGCCGGCGTCGCGGCGTTCGTCCTTGCCCCGGTAGAGGCTTCCCACCAGGGCGGTGGCGTTGGCCTTCAGGCCGCCGGAGCCGACGCCGACCAGCACCAGGCCCGCGATCAGGCCGGGAATGCCGGGCACGAAGGCGAGGGCGATGTGGCCGGCCATGATCAGGACGGCGGAGCCGAACAGCACCTTTTCGGAACCGAGGAGCCGGTCCGCGAGCCAGGCGCCCAGGATGGTGGAGAGGTAGACGCCGCCGCCGTAGGCGCCGACGAGGCCGGCGGCCAGGCCCTGCTCAATGCCCAGGCCGCCCTCGGCGGCCGTGAAGTACATGTAGTAGAGCAGGATGCCCTGCATTCCGTAGAACGAGAAGCGCTCCCACATTTCTACGGAGAAGAGGCTGGCCAGCATCTTTGGGTGGCCGAAAAAGGACGTGTCGCCCGGCGTTGTAGCGGTGGGCTGAGGTAAATGAGTAGTGCTCATTTACTTAATGCTGACAGTGCGGCGCGGGATTGTCACATTCGCGGCGGCCCGGGGCAAGCCAGCCGCCCGGCGCTTTGTTGCCGCTTTCCGCCCGTTGCGCTATCAGACAACGCGGCTGTGGAGCCGGAATGGCAGCATTGTCTGATAGCGCAACGGGGGCTGGGGCCGGGTGGGACGGCTGCCGGGGCTAGCCGGCGTCGAACATGATGACCTGGCGCACTGCTTTCCCGTCGGCCAGCTGGTCCATGGCCTGGTTGATGTCAGCCAGCGCGATACGCGCCGAGATCAGCTCCTCGACCGGCAGTTTTCCTTCCCGCCAGAGCTGGGCGTATTTGGGAATGTCCCGGGACGGCACCGCGGAGCCAAGGTAGCTGCCGACGATCGTCCGGGCCTCGGCCGTGATGGTCAGCGGCGAGATCTGCGCGCGGGCGTCCGGGTGAGGCAGGCCCGCGGTGATCGTGGTTCCGCCCGCCGCGGTCGCGGCGAAGGCGGTTTCGAAAGCACGCGGGTTCCCGGCGCACTCGATCACGTACCTGGCCTTGACGCCCTGCTCGAGGACCTGCTGCGGGGTGTACGTTTCGTGGGCGCCCAGGCGGCGGGCGTGGTCGAGTTTTTCCTCCAGCGTGTCCACGGCAACGATCCGCGACACACCCTGGGAGACCGCCGTGATCAGCGCGGCCATGCCGACCCCGCCGAGCCCGACAATCATGATGCTGTCCTGCGGCCGGGGCCGGGCCGCGTTGAGGACGGCACCGCCGCCGGTCAGCACGGCGCAGCCCAGGACGGCGGCGACGTCCGCGGGGACGTCATCGCCGACCGGCACGGCCGAGGCGCGGTCCACCACGGCGTGGGTGGCGAAGCCGGAGACGCCCAGGTGGTGGTAGATCCTTTCCCCGCCGCGGTGCAGGCGCATCGATCCGTGCAGGAGGGTCCCGTCGCCGTTGGTCTTGGTACCCGTGGAGCAGGGAAGCCGGCCGTCCTCGGCGCAGTTCGCGCACTGCTCGCAGCGGGGCAGGAAGGACATCACCACGCGCTGGCCCGGCGCCAGGTCCGTGACGTCCGAGCCGACCTCGACGACGCGTCCGGCGGCCTCGTGCCCCAGCAGCATCGGCACCGGGCGGACCCGGTTGCCGTCCACCACACTCAGGTCCGAGTGGCAAATGCCGGCGGCCTCGATCCGCACCAGGACCTCAGTGGGTCCGGGGCCCTCCAGCTCCAGCTCGGAGATGGTGATGGGCCGGGAGTCCGCGAACGGGTGGGGACGGCCAATTTCCTCAAGTACTGCACCGGTGATCTTCATCGATCCCTTTCGTGTCGTTTCCAGCTAGCGTCGTTTCGTGGCGGTGGGGGGCTGCCCGGCTGGGCATGTCCACCGTACGACTGCACCCCATGCTAGAACCCCAGCTGCGCGGACAGCTGCAGCAGCAGCGCCTCAGAACCCATCGGCCCGATCAGCTGGATGCCCATCGGCAGTCCGGCACCGCTGGCGCCGCCGGTCCAGTGCACCGGAATGCTGATCGCGGGCAGCCCGCACACGTTCACCATGGAGGACCAGGGCGCGTACTCGCACTGCTTGCGGTAGTCGCCGTCGGCATCCCCCGTCCAGTTGGCCGCGGGAAAGTAGCCGTCGCCGTGGGCCGCTCCGGTGAACCAGCCCACCGGGCGGGGCGTCTGGGCCAGCGCCGGCACGAGCAACAGGTCCCACGCGGCGTACTGGGCGATGGTGTCCCGCTGGAATTGGCGCAGAAACCCGATGGATTCGGCGAGTTTCGCGGGCCCGCGCTGCTGGGCTCGGCGCCGGAACGTGCGTGTCAGCGGGGTCAGGAGCGCCTCGCGCTGGGGAACGATCCGGGCATCCCCGACGGCGGCGGTCCAGGCCGTGGTGAAGGCGGCAGGGTAGCGATTGTCGTAGCGGATGGAGGCGTCCGAGGTTTCGTGGCCGGCCGCCCCCAGCAGCCGGATCCCTTCGGCGAGGGCGTCGAGCGCCTCGGGGTCCGGGGTGAAGGGGAAAATCGTCTGCCAGGGGCTGTCCAGGCTCACGCCGATCCGCAGCCTGGGCGGGTCCTGGGCGGCGAGGTTCAGGTAGCTGGGAGCCGGCCGGGCAAACAGACCCGCGGGGCCGGGCACCATCGCATCAAGCAGCAGGGCTGCGTCCGCGGCGGAGCGGGCCAGCGGGCCGGACACGACCAGGCCGGCCGGATCACCGGTGCTTTCACCGGCCGGGACCAGGCCGCGGCCGGGTTTCAGGCCCACGAGCCCGCACGCGGCGGCCGGGATGCGGACCGAACCGCCGCCGTCGGAGCCGGGGGCAAAGGGAACCAGCCCGGCGGCCACCGCCGCGGCGCTGCCGCCGGTGGAACCACCCGAGCTGCGGCTGAGCGCGTGCGGGTTCCGCGAGGGCGGGGCAATCCGGTTCTCGCTGTACGCCGTCAGGCCGAACTCCGGGACCTGTGTTTTGCCCAGCGAGACCACACCTGCGCTCTTGAGCCTCGCGACGAGGGCGCCGTCGGCCAGCGCCGGCTTGTGGTCCAGGGCAGCGCTGCCGTGGGTCGTGACAACTCCGGCGACGTCCGTCAGGTCCTTGAAGGCCACCGGCATGCCGTGCAGCAGCGCCGGTTCGGTCCCGGCGCGGGCGGCCCGGGCATGGGACTCGTCCGCTGCGCCTGCGTCCCGCAGGGCCTGCTCCGCGGTGACGGTGATGAACGCGCCGAGGTGCCGGTTTTCCGCGGCGATGCGGTCCAGGAAATGCCCCGTGACCTGCCGCGAGGACAGCTCGCCCGAGCGGAGGGCGTCGCGGAGGTCCACGGCGGAGAGCTCGTGGATCTCAGCCACGGTGGCGCGGCTCCAAGACGTTTACCGCCCGCCGTCCGGGGGGACATGTCCGGTGCTGGCGAGGGCGGGTGGACATGGTGGCATTGTGCCCGGTGTTGGTGGCCAGGGGAGGGCATGTCCCGCGGGTGGGGCCGAGACGCTCCGGGGGACATGTCCAGTGCTGGCGAGGGCGGGTGGACATGGTGGCATTGTGCCCGGTCTTCGGAGCCAGGGGAGGGCATGTCCCGAAATGCCGGGGGCGGGCAGCCGGAATCGTGCGACCGTGAGCTGCCGGGGATCTCCTGTGCGCCATCCCAGAAGCGTAACCTGCAGCCGGGCAGGGGTGCGGCACCGGTGGCTGGCGATACGCTGGAGGCAGACCATGCATTCTGCGGAAGGACGACCATGAGCGACTTTGACACCGTGACCGTGTCCGGTATCCCCGAAGGGGCCAGAATCCTTGACGTCCGCGAGGACTACGAGTGGGTCGCGGGCCACGCCCCCGGGGCGCTGCATATCCCGCTGGACCAGCTCCCGGCCCGGCTCGAGGCGCTCGATCCCGACGAGGACCTCTACGTTATCTGCCGCACCGGGGGACGCTCCTTCCGAGCGGCCCAGTGGCTCTCCGGTCAGGGGTATTCCGCCCTGAACGTGGCCGGCGGCATGGACCAGTGGCTGGAAACCGGAATGCCACTGGTGTCCGACAACGGACTCAAACCCGTCATCCTGTAGTTGAAGAGAGAAGCGCCGATGCCCGCAACACCCGTCACTTACACCTTCCTCGGACCCGCGGGCACCTTCACCGAGGCAGCCCTGATGCAGGTTCCCGGAGCGGGGGACGCGATCCGCGTTCCGTCGACAAACGTCAACACGGCGCTGGACAAGGTCCGCGACGGCTCGGCAGACGCCGCCATGGTGCCGATCGAAAACTCCGTGGAGGGCGGCGTCACTGCCACCCTGGACGCGATCGCCACCGGCCAGGAGCTGAGGATCCTGCGCGAGGCCCTCGTGCCGATCAGCTTCGTGCTGGTGGCACGGCCCGGGATCCGGCCCGAGGACATCCGCCGGATCTCCACCCACGGCCACGCCTGGGCTCAATGCCGGTTGTGGGCCGAGAAGAACATTCCGAATGCAGAATATATCCCGAGCTCCTCCACGGCCGCGGCGGCCATGGGGCTCCTGGAGGGCGACACGCACTACGACGCGGCGATCTGTGCCCCGATAGTGGCCACCGAACAGCCCGGCCTCGCCGTGCTCGCGGAGAACATCGGGGACAACCCCGGTGCGGTCACGCGGTTTGTGCTGGTGGGCCGGCCCGGTGCACTGCCGGAACCCACGGGCGCGGACAAGACCACCGTCGTCGTCCCGCTGCCCGAAGACCGCCCCGGCGCCCTGATGGAGATTCTCGACCAGTTCGCGACCCGCGGCGTGAACCTCAGCCGGATCGAGTCACGGCCCACCGGCCAGTACCTGGGCCATTACTTCTTCAGTATCGACGCCGACGGCCATGTGGCCGACGCGCGCGTGGCCGATGCCCTGGCGGGCCTGCACCGGATCAGTCCGGCAACCCGCTTCCTGGGTTCCTACGGGCGCGCGGACGGCCACCGGACCGTCGTGGAGCCGCACACCTCCGATCAGGCTTTCCGGGCGGCGCATGCCTGGGTCAGAGACATACTGTCGGGGGCATCTGTGGTGCCGGAATATATGTCCAAGGCTTCGCCCACAGCGTAGACAAATGCCACATCCGGCACTTCCGCCCCTCAGAAACTGTGCGTATGCTTGCCTGATCCATATTGGGGAAGTCCTCTACCGAGGGAGCAGGACATGGCAGACACCAGCCTTGAAAATGACGGCCAGGGAATGATCGTGAATCCCAAGCCGACCGCTGAAAACCAGGACTGGGACGGCGACGACGCCGACCGTGCAGACCGGCTGCGCTTCGAAGAGGAGCAGGCCATGATCCGCGAGCAGTCCGAGGCCCGTGCCGCCAAGGCCGCCGCGGAAGCGAAAAAGGGCACAGCGCACAAGGAAGCAGCCGCGAAGGAAGCCGGCGCCTAGTCTTGCTCGGTGCCGTCCTTGACCCGGACGAGCAGCGAGCCGGGGGCAACCTGCACGGTGACCTTCGTGGCCGCCCCGGTCGGATCCCCGTCGACCTGCGTGGGCATTGGCTCCGCGCAGCTGATGACGATCTTCCCGGAGCGGTAGTACGTCATCACCGGCAGGTTTCTTTTGTGCTTCAGCACGATTTTCCAGTACATCGCCAGCCAGCCGATCGCGCTGCGCGGACTCATCACAACAACGTCGAGCATCCCGTCATCGATCATGGCCTGGGGGATGAAATCGATCCCGCCGGGGATCAGGCCGCAGTTGGCGAACAGGACGCTGCGGATCTTCCGGCTCTGTTCGGGCTGGTCGTCCAGCGAAATGGACACCTTCTTGCGGCGGCCGGGAAGGTGCCGCACGCCCGCCTCGGTGTAGGCGAGCCAGCCCACAGCCTTCTTCAGCCCGGCGCTGGTGTCGCCCACCACTTCTGCGTCCATGCCAATGCCGGCAATGACCAGGAAGGTGTGCTCCGAGGACTCCTTGGTGCGTGAGTTCTCCACCCTCATCCGCGCCGTGTCGATGAAGCGCTGGTGGCCGAACAGGGCGGTCTGGACGCTGCCGTGCAGGTCGCCCATATCGAGGTGGATATTGCGGGCCAGCAGGTTTCCGGTGCCGAGCGGGATCAGGCCCATGGCGATGTCCGTGCCGGCAAGAATGTCCGCCACCACCCGCACTGTGCCGTCACCGCCGCCCACGAGGACGACGTCGGCGCCGTACTCGACGGCGGCCCGCGCCTGGGCGAATCCGGGGTCCTCGGCGGTGGTGTCGAAAAACCGCGGCGGCTCCCAGCCAGCCGCGGCGCACGCCTCGTCGATCAACGTCCGTGCCTCGTCCGACCTGGCCTTGATCGGGTTCATCACCACGGCGACCTTCTGCTGGCCCAGGCCCGGACTGTGCGTTTCCTCCCACACGGCGCTGCGCGTGTGCCGGTCCCTGAGCTTGCGCACTCCCCACCAACTGGAGACGGCAAACGCCAGGACTCCAGCGATGACGAGGTAGGGCAGCCAGTCGCGCATTGTGCTCCAACACTATCCCGCCGGTGGCCGGCGCCCCGATTGCCCGGGAACGGCGGCCGGATTGGATAGTCTTGTCAGGTGATCGACGTAAAAGACCTCAGCGAAAATCCGGACAAGTTCCGGGCCAGCCAGCGCGCCCGCGGCGCCGACGAGTCCGTGGTGGACGCGATCATCGCCGCGGACTCGGCCCGGCGTGCCGCCCTGATCCGCTTCGAAAACCTCCGGGCCGAGCAGAATGCCTTCGGCAAGAAGGTGGCACAGGCCAAGGGCGAGGAAAAGCAGGCCCTGCTCGCAGAGGTCAAGGTCCTCGCGGGCCAGGTCAAGGCCGCTTCCGCCGAGGCCGACGTCGCCCAGACCGCCCACGGGGAACTGCTGCGCACCATCCCCAACCTCATCGAGGACGGCGTTCCGGCGGGCGGTGAAGACGACTACATCGTGGTCAAGACCGTCGGCGCCCCCCGCGAATTCACCGACTTCGAACCCAAAGACCACCTGGAAATCGGTGAGCTGATCGGCGCCATCGACATGGAGCGCGGCGCCAAGGTCTCCGGTTCACGGTTCTACTTCCTGCGCGGCGCCGGCGCCCGGCTCGAAATGGCGCTGCTGCAGATGGCCATGGAGCAGGCGATCGACGCCGGCTTCGTGCCGATGATCACCCCGACCCTGGTGCGCCCGGAGACCATGCAGGGCACCGGGTTCGACGTCAAGCACGACGCCGAGATCTACCGGCTCGCCGAGGACGACCTTTACCTCGTGGGCACCTCGGAAGTGGCCCTGGCCGGCTACCACGCGGACGAAATCCTGGACCTGTCCGCCGGCCCGGTCCGCTACGCCGGGCAGAGCTCCTGCTACCGCCGCGAGGCCGGCTCGCACGGCAAGGACACCCGCGGCATCATCCGGGTCCACCAGTTCAACAAGGTGGAGATGTTCATCTACACCACGGTCGAGGAGGCCGCGGCCGAGCATGCCCGGCTGCTGGCCTGGGAAGAGGAGATGCTGGCCAAGTGTGAACTGCCCTACCGGGTCATTGACACCGCCGCCGGGGACCTGGGCAACTCCGCCGCCCGCAAGTTCGACTGCGAGGCCTGGGTGCCGACGCAGGGCGCCTACCGCGAGCTGACCTCGACCTCCAACTGCACCACCTTCCAGGCGCGCCGGCTCAACATCCGCGAACGGGTGCTGAATGAGGACGGGGCCCCCATGGGCACCCGGGCCGTGTCCACGCTCAACGGCACCCTGGCCACCACCCGCTGGATCGTCGCCATCCTGGAGCACCACCAGAATCCGGACGGCTCAGTCAACATCCCGCAGGCCCTGCAGAAGTACCTCGGCGGCATGACGGTCTTCCCGGTCATCTGAGCCGCCGTTTCCCGGCCCCTGACCCCCGCTAAGTGCCGCGGGACCAGGGGCGTCGATAGCTGTTCACCCCGGGTTCACCGGACGCTGTGGCCTGCGTCCTAGCGGCTGTCGGGGGTGTCTGTTCTACTTGTGAGATGACAACATTGACTGAATCCTCAGTCGCCGGCAACGATGACCGGCGAAACAACACCCGGAACAACGGAACCA
Source organism: Pseudarthrobacter linnaei (assembly GCF_055412825.1). Taxonomy (NCBI): domain Bacteria; kingdom Bacillati; phylum Actinomycetota; class Actinomycetes; order Micrococcales; family Micrococcaceae; genus Pseudarthrobacter; species Pseudarthrobacter linnaei. The sequence goes on along the minus strand of NZ_JBVAYX010000006.1, from coordinate 146,012 downwards.
CCGCAGCCCACAAGCTGATGGTGGCTCTCGACGTCGACGGCACCCTCGTGGACCACGACGGCCACATGTCCGTTCCCGTCCGGGAGGCCGCCCAGGACGTCGTGGCCGCCGGCCACCACGTCACCATCGCCACCGGCCGCTCACTGAACGCGACCCTGCCGATCATCGAGCACATCGGCATCGACAACGGCTATGCCGTGTGCTCCAACGGCGGGGTCACCCTGCGGCTGGATTCCGGACTGCCGGACGGCTACGAGATCGTGCACAAGGCCACGTTCGACCCGGGCCCCGCGCTCCGGGCACTGCGCAAGCGACTGCCCTCGGCCAAGTACGCGCTGGAGGATGAGAACGGCAACTTCCTCTCCACCGAGCGCTTCCAGGACATGAGCTTCGGGGTGGAGGCAATCGGCGTCGACTTCCAGACCATGCTGGAAGCCACCGCGGTCCGCGTGGTGGTCTTCAGCGCCGAGAACACTCCCGAGGAGTTCAACACCGCAATCCGGCACATCGGCCTGGCCGGCGTGACCTACTCGGTGGGGTGGACGGCGTGGCTGGACATCGCCGCCGCCGGCGTGACCAAGGCCAGCGCCCTCGAGCACCTCCGCGGCCGGCTGGAGATCGAGGCGCACCGCACCGTCGCCGTCGGCGATGGCCGCAATGACATTGAAATGCTCACCTGGGCCGCCCGCGGTGTGGCCATGGGCCAGGCTCCCGAGGAAGTCATCGCCGCCGCGAACGAGGTAACGCACTCCGTGTTCGACGACGGCGCCGCCCACGTGCTGCGCAGCCTGCTGCTCTAGCCTCTTCGTCCCGGACGGGCAGGTTGCTGGGACCCGTCCTAGACTGGGGCTGTGCTTTATGAGCAGTGTCCCGCGCCGCCAGCCCTGCAGCCCTTCGTAGTTGCCTTCTGGCTGGTCCGCGGCCGATCAGCCGCCCGCTTCGAGAAGATCCTGCCCGGCCCCTCGGCGCATCTCGTGCTCAATCTCTCGGAGCCCTACCGCTTGATCGTGTCCGAGCCGCGGGATCCCGCTTCCGGCGGCACAGGAGGCAGTGTTGCCGCGGACGTGGCCCATGGCTTCTATTCCGGGCTGCAGCGGAGCTTCCTCATCAGCGAGAACCCGGAGAAGATCTTCAACATCGGCGCCGTACTGGCGCCATTCGGGCTGGCCGCCTTCACCGCGGAGCCGCCCGCGTCGCTACAGGGCACGGTGGTCGACGCGGAGCGCATATTCCCCGGTTTCAGCTCGTTGCGCGCGGGGCTGAAGGACCCGACGTCGGCGCAGGCCTTCGCTGCGCTCGGCGCCTTCCTTGCCGGAAGGCTGCGCCCCGGGTTCGCCGCCGACAACCGGGTCGTCAGCGCGGCGGCCGCCCTGGCCGAGGAAGACGTGCGGGTGGCGTCGCTGGCCGCCCGGCTTGGCGTCAGCGAATCGACTTTGGAACGGATCATGCTCCGTGGCTGCGGTGTCAGGCCCAAAACCTACTCAGACGTCTGCCGCTTCCACCGCTTCGTCACCGCGGCCGCGGCGCTCCCGAAAGGGGCCGCTGCCGGACGCGAACTGTTGGCGCTGGCTGACTATTACGACCAGCCCCACCTGATCCGGGCGTTCCGGCGCTTCGCCGGGTACACGCCGGTCGAATATCTGAAGGTGGTGCATGACTACGGCCCCAAATACGCCACGTTTGTGCCGCTCGAAGACGTGCCGGGCATGGCAGCGGCGGAGCGGGCGGGCAGTGTCCCCGGCGGTGCCGGATTTATACAAGACCGACGAATGGCCGGCCGCTAGCGTGGAGGCAGCGCCCGATCCGGAGGCGACCCACACGCTGGAGGGCGAATAATGAACATCAACATCAGCTGGCTGGCGGTTCTGCTGGCTGCGCTGGCAGGTTTCCTGGTGGGCGGGCTCTGGTATTCCGTCCTGTTCGCGAAGGTTTGGCAGCGCGCAGCCGGCGTCAGCGATGAACAACTCACGCGCGGCACGGTCAGGGTCTTTGCGGGCTCGTTCCTGCTCTCCGCGGTGGCGAGTGTGGTGCTGGCCGCATTTATCGGCGCAGCCGACGTCGGGTTCGGGGCGCTGGCCGGGCTGGCTGTCGGGGCCGGTTGGGTGGCTGCCGCGGTAGGCATCAACTATCTCTTTGAACGGCGGAGTCTGACGCTGTTCGCCATCAACGCCGGCTACAACGTCGTGACCTTCACGGTGATGGGCGCCATCATCGGCGCTCTGCAGTAGACGCCGGCCTGCAGTGGACGGCAGCCCCGGGACCGCGGCTCTCAGCGCACCTCGAGGATGAGGCCCAGCAGCCTGGCCGCGGCGGGCCGCGCCGCGTGTTCCTCATTCCACTGCGCCCGGGCCACGGCCTTGCTGACCGCCTGGGTGGTGATGCCGAGTTCCTCGGCCACGGCCTTTTGCTGTCCGCGGACCCCGGGGGTCAGCAGGTCCAGGACCCGCCATTCCGCCGGGCTGCGGTCGTGCACAATGTGCCCCAGCAGCCGCAGCACGGCCTCGGACTCCGCGGCGAGGTCCGCAAGCGGGCCCTCCACGGCCACCGGGATCCGGTCCTTGCCGTTGCGCAGCCGGTCGACGGCCCGGCGGGCGTAAATCAGCCCGTGGCCGGAGGCGTCCTTGATTTGGTTCGGCAGCGGTTCATTGACGGGCCCGACACCGATCCCGACGTACCAGCTGCCGGTCCGCAGCGCGATCATCGCCGCTTCGACTGCCTGCTGCGGGGAGTCGACAATGCCCTGGACCTCGTCCTCAACCGAGCGGTCGAAATCCAGGCGCGCCGGGATGTGCCGCAGGTCCTTGAGGAGCTGCGGCACGCAGTCGCCGTCGCGCCGGCTGTCGGTTTGGTTGATCGTCAGCGTGAACATTCTGGATCCACACTACCCGGTGGTACTTCCGTGGCACATGTCTTAGTCCAGCCTCGTCGCTTGGCTGAGGGGGTCGGTGGCAGCGCAGAATCGGACGCCCCGGCGGCCGGCGGGAGACCGGAGTCTGAGATCGCCCGCTCAATGGCCCTGACCAGGCTGGCCGGGGATTCCTTTGTGCCGAAGGTGAAGAAGCGGGGCTGGTCGTTTCCGCCAGCCGTCCGCGGATTGAGCGCGGAGTCCGTTCCGCGGAACACCACCGCATACCGTCCGTGCACGCCCAGCGAGGTCTTCCCGCTGCGCTCGAGGGTCTGCAGCAGAGCGTCCGCCTCGGTCCCGGGCGGGGCTTCGACGGCCCGGAGGGAGCCGGGCACGATGTCCTGCCAGTGGATGGCCCCGGCCGCATGTTTCTGGGCATAGCCGAACAACAGGCCGTGGTCGAACACCAGCAGCCGGCGGAAACTCCACAACAACGTCATGGACCACCAGATCAGTCCGGTGCCGAGGCTCGTCAGAAGGTAGAGCGGGAGGTCGGAGAACGGCGCCGGATCCCGTGACGACGTCGGCTGCCCGGTGAACTGGGCGACGGCGCCGAAGACGAACCCGCCCTCAGGAACCCCGGGAGCCACTTCCAGCCAACATGCCAGGAAAGCCCGCTGGACCTGAACCGGCCAAGCCGGCCACCGTACAGCCGTTCGGCACACCGGACGAGCCCCGCCAGCCGCCCAGCCAGCCGCCCGACGTCGTGCCGTCGCTGATGCGGACGGACCGCGTGCCCGCGGCGGCGTCACCGACGCTGCCCAGGGAACCCCAGACCATCCCGTAGGCGAAGATGACGACGAACCAGACCGTCGCCAGCGCCGCGGCGAAGCGACCCGTGCTCTCCAGGAGGGCGAAGGACAGCGGGCCCCCAGAAGTGGGCCCATCCGGGTTTTGGCACGTAGAAGGCGCCGGATGCCGTGTGCCGGCGGGTTCCACGATGGCGACACGTGCCCATGCCAGGGCGGACCGGGCTGGTAGCCTCAACTGCTCAGGGATGTTGCGATGGAGGCTGAGCCGCCGACGGAGGCCCGAGTGAGATGAGGACTGCAGTGATACGTGACGCGAATGATGCCCGGCCCGGCGGCACCGAACTGGAGCTCGTAGACCGCTGGTGGCGGGCCGCCAACTACCTGTCCGTGGGGCAGATCTATCTCCGCTCCAACCCCCTGCTGCGGGAACCCCTCAGCTCCGGCGACACCAAGTCCAGGCTGCTGGGCCACTGGGGCACCACGCCGGGACTGAACTTCGTCTACGCCCACCTGAACCGCGTCATCCGCAGGGACAGCCAGAGCATGCTGTTCATTGCCGGACCCGGGCACGGCGGCCCCGCCGTCGTGGCGAACGCCTGGCTGGAGGGCACTTACTCCGAGATTTACAGCAATGTCGGCGACGACGGGCAGGGCATGGCTGAGCTCTTCCGGCAGTTCTCCTACCCGGGCGGAATCCCCAGCCACGCGGCCCCGGAAACCCCGGGCTCCATCAGCGAAGGGGGCGAGCTCGGGTATTCCCTGGCGCACGCCTACGGCTCCGTCTTCGACAATCCGGACCTGATCACCGCCGTCGTCATCGGCGACGGCGAGGCCGAAACCGGGCCGCTCGCGGCGAGCTGGCACTCCCACAACTTCCTGGACCCGGTCCATGACGGTGCGGTGCTGCCCATCCTGCACCTGAACGGCTACAAGATCGCCAACCCCACCATCCTGGCCCGCATGCCCGAAGCCCAGCTGGAACAGCTGCTGCGCGGCTACGGGCACGAGCCGCACTTCGTGACCGTGGGCCATCCGGACGACACGGCGGCCGCACACCGGGACTTCGCCGCTGTACTGGACGACTGCCTCGCGGAGATCCGGGCAATCCAGTCCGCCCGCCGAAGCGGTGCGGCCCGCCCCGCCGACGGCGATGCAACAGCCGGCGCCCCGGCCGCGCGCTGGCCCATGATCGTGCTGCGTTCGCCAAAGGGCTGGACCGGCCCCAAAGTCGTCGACGGGCTGCAGGTGGAAGGAACGTGGCGGAGCCACCAGGTGCCGCTGTCCGAAGTGCGCACCAACCCGGAGCATCTGGCGCAGCTGGGGGAGTGGCTCGAATCGTACCGCCCGGCTGGGCTCTTCGACGACGCCGGGCGCCTGCGGCCGGAGGTCGCGGCGAACGCGCCCGAGGGCGCCCTCCGGATGAGCGCCTCCCCGTACGCGAACGGCGGCGTGCTGCTGCGGGACCTCAAACTGCCGAAGTACGAGGACCATGCCGTCCCGGTGGCGCAACCCGGTGTCGAGCGGGTCAGCGCCATGGTCACGCTGGGGTCCTGGCTGCGCGACGTGATCAGCCAGAACCCCGAGACGTTCCGGCTGTTCGGCCCGGACGAGACGGCATCCAACCGCCTGCAGGACGTCTATGAGGTCACGGACAAGGTGTGGCAGTACCGGATCGAGGAACTCGATGAGCATCTGGCCCGCGCCGGACGGGTCATGGAAGTCCTCAGTGAGCACCTCTGCCAGGGCTGGCTGGAGGGGTACCTGCTGACCGGCCGGCATGGCGTGTTCAGCTGCTATGAGGCGTTCATCCACATCGTGGATTCCATGTTCAACCAGCACGCCAAGTGGCTCAAGGTGCACCGTGAACTGCCCTGGCGCCGGCCGGTCGCCTCGCTGAACTACCTGCTGTCCTCGCATGTCTGGCAGCAGGACCACAACGGCTTCTCACACCAGGATCCCGGCTTCATTGACCATGCCGTGAACAAGAAAGCCGAGGTCATCCGCGTCTACCTGCCCCCGGACGCGAACACGCTGCTCTCCGTGATGGAGCACTGCCTCGATTCACGGGACTACGTCAACATCGTGGTCAGCGGCAAGCAGCCCTCGCCGACCTGGCTGGGCCCCGCCGACGCCGCGCACCACTGCCAGCGCGGCCTGGGAATCTGGGAATTCGCCGGCTCCGAGGTCCCGGGCGAGGAACCCGACGTCGTGCTGGCCTGTGCCGGGGACGTGCCCACTGTCGAGACAGTTGCCGCGGCGGAACTGCTGAAGGCCGGTGCCCCCGGGCTGAAGATCCGGGTGGTCAACGTGGTGGACCTGATGCGGCTCCAGGACGCCAGCGAACACCCGCACGGCCTGACGTCGCGGGACTTCGACGGGATCTTCACGGCGGACAAGCCCATCATCTTCGCCTACCACGGCTATCCGTCCCTGATCCACCGGCTGGCGTACCGGCGGACCAACCAGGAGGGGCTGCACGTCCGCGGCTACAAGGAGGAGGGCACCACCACCACGGCCTTCGATATGGCCATGCTCAACGGGATTGACCGCTTCCAGCTCGCCATCGACGCGATCGACCGGGTGCCGGGCCTGGCGGAGAAGCATTCACTGCTGCGGCAGGCCCTGCAGGACAGCCGGATCCGGGCGCACAACCACACCCGGGACCACGGCGAGGACGCGGAGGACATCAGCAGCTGGACCCTCGGCCGGGAGTAGCCCCGCTGCCGGCAGCGGCCCCCGCTACAGCTGGGTGCCGGGGAGCCCGTCCAGCCCGCCGGTGGGCAGGTGGATCCAGCCTTCGGTCCGGGCAGCCCCGGCGTGCGCCGCATCCGGGCGGAGCGTTCCGCCGAGCGCCACGGCGCGGGCCGTGAGGGCGGCGATGAGCGCGTCGAACATGTCATCGGAACCGGCCAGCCGGTCCTCGTGGCCTGCCAGGTCGAGCCAGGGTGCTGCCTGCTGCAGCGCGTCAAGGACGCCAGCCAGCCGCTGCGTTTCCGCCCCGCCGCGCCCCTTGTAGCCGCGCGCCAGCAGGCCCCAGGATTTCAGCGACGCCGCCGGGTAGACCTCGGCGAGCCGGCCGCTGCCGTCCCGGGCCTGGCGGCCGTGGTCCCGGGAGATCTTGGCCTGGATGACGGCGCAGCGCATCGCCGGGTGGGCCAGCCGGTCGGCGGAGACGCTGAGCGGGATCAGGCCCGTGCGGGCGGTGACGAAACGGTCCGTGTCCCGGTAGGCCAGCAGCCGGCGTCCCTCAAGGCCGTCATAGTCCAGCACGGGGTGCGGCTCGAAGGCCAGATGCCCGGCCAGGAAGGGCAGGAAGGCGTCCGGCCAGCCCACGGGGCAGTCGATCCCGGTCATGGCGCTGGCGTCGAAGAGCCGCACGATCTCCTCGTCGCCGACGTCCAGGGCCAGGTGCGCCAGGCGGGCCGTGCCGTTGCCCCATTCGAGGACGGCGGCCGCGGTCTTCCGGGTGGCCGCGGCGAGGTCGACGCCGAGGGTCCTCACCGCGGCCCGCACGGGACGGCTACCGGAAGTCTGCACGCTATCCGCCCCGGACCGAGCGGTACCGGAGGGCGCCGGGCAGCCCGCCCGGGCTGTCCAGGCCCTCCCCGGCGGCGAAGCGGGCCCACACGGCCCGGAGGGCCCGGCCGTGGTTGTTGATTTCCTCCCAGCTGGCGCCCGTGAGCAGCCCGGCGCCCGCCCAGGTCTGTTGGTCCCCGAACAACAGCGGCAGGTCGACGGTGTGCGCGGCACCGTAGAAGTTCCCCGGTGCCGCCCAGGAGAGCACGTAGCTGTAGGCCGTGCCGCCGGCCTGGGCGTGCCGGCGGGCGAACTTCCTGGCGGCCCGGCTGTACACCGCCTCGGTCACGGCCCAGCTGATGGCCTTGACGACGGCGGTCCCGAGCACCGGGACCTTGGCCAGCCGGCCGACGACCGGGTTGCGCGGCAGGAACAGCCGGGCTTCTTCGGACGTGTGACCGATCAGGACCTCGATCCCCGGCGCGGTGGCGTTCCAGGCGTCCTCAATGCCGGATTCCGGCGGCAAGGGGGAGTGCCCGTACTGGGTGCCGAACGGCATGGCCGCGATCAACCCGAACTTCCGGGCCACCTGCGACACGTGCCCTTCGATCTCCACAACGTCCATCGCCGGCGTGTCTTCGGTGACGTGCTCCGCCGCGATGCCCATCGCGGCGCTCATCTTTTCCCGGCCCCGGGTGATGCCCAGGGGCGCGCTCTGAATGATGGCGCGCTGGAACAGGGAGGGAGCCTCCGGCGTCGCCATGAGGTGGGCGACGGCGTCGCCTCCGGCGGACTGCCCGAAAGCCGTGACCCGTCCCGGGTCGCCGCCGAAGGCGCTGATGTTGCGCTGGACCCAGCGGAACGCCTCGAGCTGGTCCAGCAGGCCGAGGTTCGCGGGCCGGCCCGTGCCCGTCGCGAGGTAGCCGAACAGGCCCAGGCGGTACGTCACGGACACCACGATGACCCGGTTTTCGGCGACGAGGGCCTTGGGATCGAAGATGGCCAGGTCACCGGAGCCGGAGGTGTAGGACCCGCCATGGAGCCACACCATCACGGGGACCCGGTCGTCCGCGCTGAGGCCGGCCGGAATGGTGATGGAGAGCCGCTGGCAGTCCTCGCTGCCGGGGAGCTCCCCGTAGCGGGTGCCGAGGATGTCGTCCAGGAACGGCACGGGGGCCTGCGGGCACGCCGGGGAGAGGGACGTGGCCGCGAGGACCCCGCTCCGGTCCGGTGCGCTCACCGGAGGCTGGAAACGTCCCGCGGCGGCATAGGGGATGCCGGTGGCCCGTACGACGTCACCGTCACGCCATCCGGTGACCGGACCGCAGGGAGGACTAAAGGCAGGCTCGGCGTTCATAAGCCCACGATTTCACACATTCCTGATCCGTCACTGACAGCGGCACGCGGGCCCGGCCAACACCTTAAACAGCAACGCGGGGTCACTTACGGCCCATATCCGGCGTCCGGATGGGCGGTAAGTGACCCCGCGTTGGAGTTGGGGACGTTAGTGCGTGTGGGGGACGTAACGCTTGATGGATGCCTCAAGCTCGGCCTCGGCGGCGGCACGGTCGCCCCAGCCCTCGGCCTTGACCCACTTGCCCGGCTCCAGGTCCTTGTAGCGGGTGAAGAAGTGCTCGATTTCCTTGATCAGGAATTCGCTGACGTCACTGATCTCGTTGATGTGATCGAAGCGCGCGTCGACCGGCACGCAGAGCACCTTGGCGTCGCCGCCGCCGTCGTCGGTCATGTTGAACACGCCGATGGGGCGGGACTCAACAATGACGCCGGGGTGCAGGTCGAAGTCCTGCAGCAGCACCAGGGCGTCCAGCGGATCGCCGTCTTCGCCCAAAGTGTTCTCGAAGAAACCGTAGTGCGTGGGGTACTGCATCGAGGTGAACAGGACCCGGTCCAGACGGACGCGGCCCGTTTCGTGGTCGACTTCGTACTTGACGCGTGATCCCTTGGGGATCTCGATGGTCACGTCATGCTTCATGGACTGCTCCTTGAGAAATTCAGGGGATGCGCGGTTTTCGGGGTGCGCGGCACGCACAACATGCTGCCGGTGCCGCCGACTACTATTGAGGATATAGCGAGAGGCCCAGGTTTCAGGAACTTGCGGGGACATTTCAGGACTAAAGGACCAGCAGCGGCATGAAACGCAGAACGAGCCACCCGGACACTGACCCGGTGGCCGGGCCGCTCCGGCGGAGCCTCCCGCTGCTGCTCCAGACCCTGCTTGTCGCCGCGCTCGCCCTCCCCGCCGGAGTTGCCGTCGCCCCCGCCTTCCTCGGACCCGGACCCTCAGAAACCGCCGCGCAGACCACCCCGCCCTGGCACCGGGCCCCCGGCACACTGGCCGCCCGCGGCGGTGCGGCGGCCGGCACCGCCCCGGACGGCATCGGACCGCTCTCGGCCACCGCCCCCGTGCCGCACCCCGGTCCGCTCACGGCCCAGCTCAACGAAACGCTGAAGACCGACGGCGCCGGGAACTTCACCGGCGTCGTGCAGGACGCCCTCACCGGGGAGGTCCTCTTCGACCGTTCCGGCGACGAGGTCCGGGTCCCGGCCTCCAACATGAAGCTCCTCACGGCCGCCGCGGCCCTGCGCACTCTCGGCCCGGAACGCCGCTTCAGCACCCGGGCTGTGGCCGGGGCGGCCCCCGGGTCAGTCGTGCTCACCGGCGGCGGGGACGTGCTCCTCGGCGCCGGCGAATCGGTGCCCGGCGCCGTGCTGGGCCATGCCGGGCTCGCCAGCCTGGCGCAGTCGACCGTCCGGGCCCTGCAGGACGACGGCATCTCCGCCCCCTTGACGGTCCAACTGGACGACTCGCTGTTTACCGGCCCCGCGCTGAACCCGGCCTGGAACCTGGAGGACGTGGCCGCCGGCGAGATGGCCCCGCTGTTCCCGCTCGCCTTAAACTCGGCCCGCTACGACCCGGCCACCACCACCGGCCCCCGCCCCCAGGACGCCGCGATGAGCGCCGCCGAGGCGTTTTCCGCCCAGCTCGCGGCGGCGGCCGGCGCGGCCGGACTGACGGTGGCCCCCGGCGTCGAGCGGGTCCCCGCCGGAACGGGCGACGGCGGTACCCGGGTCCTGGCCGAAGTCCAGTCCGCCACGGTGGGCCAGCAGGTCGACCTGATGCTGCGCACCTCGGACAACTACCTCACCGAGGCGGTCGGCCGCATGGCGGCGCTCGCGGCCGGACAGCCCGGCAGCAACGACGGCGCCGTCGCAGCCGTGCTGCAGCAGCTGGGAGACCTGAAAATCCCCGCCGCCACGCTGCGCGCCGCCGACGTCTCCGGGCTGGCCCTGGCAAACCGGGTCTCCGCCCGGCAGCTCGCTGAAGTGGTCCGGACCATGACCTCGGGCGCGGACACCCGGCTGCGCGCCGGCCTGGCCGGATTCCCGGTCGCCGGGCTCACCGGAACCCTGGGGGACCGGTACGTGGACGACGCGGCGACGGCCGGCGGTGCAGGCCTGGTCCGCGCCAAGACCGGCACGCTGAACACCGTTATCGCCCTGAGCGGCTACGTCGTCGACGCCGACGGCCGGCTCCTGGTATTTTCCTTTATCGGCAACGGGCTGACCCCGGGGGCGGGGAACAAAACCGCGCTGGACCGCACCGCCTCCGTCCTGGCCGGCTGCGGCTGCCGCTGACCCCTGCGGCCAACTTCGAACCGTCGACTGCTCCATAGACGCCCTTTTGGACCCCGAAAACGGCAGTTACGGAGCAGCGGATGGCCTAGACGGCGGCGTTGCGCCCGGCGGCCGTTCGCCGCCCGCCGAATTTAAGGCGCATGTCAGCCCGCTGTGGTCTGATGGAGCCTATGGAGCCCTCTGCCCGCGAGACATCAGCCCAAGCCCAAGCCCTGATCAACTGGGAGCTAGCCGCCTCCACCGCCGCCCGCCTGGCGCCCGCCGGTCCGGTGCTGGGATCGGCGGAGATCGGCGCCGCCGTCGACAACCTGCGGCTGATGGCGGACATCTCCGTGCCCCACGTCCATGACATCACCGGCCTGGAGGCCGCCCGCGACCTGCGCGATTCCTCAGTCCTGGTGGTGGACCGCGCCTCCTGGTCCAAGGCCAACACCCAGAGCTTCGCCGTGATGCTCCAGCCCGCGATGGAAAAGATGCTCGAGAGCCGCAGCGGCACCATCAACCCGGGCACGGCCAGCGTCAGCGGTGCCATCACCGGCAGCCAGCTCGGCGCCATCCTCGCCTTCCTCTCCAGCAAGGTCCTGGGCCAGTACGACCCCTTCTCCGCGCTCGCAGAGAACTCCACCGCCCCCGCCGGCGGCCGCCTGCTCCTCGTGGCGCCGAACATCATCTCGGTCGAGCGTGAAATCAACGTTGAACCCGAAGACTTCCGGCTCTGGGTCTGTCTCCACGAACAGACCCATCGGGTGCAGTTCGCCGCGGCACCCTGGCTGCGGCACCACATGCTGGAGGAGATCGACAGCCTCAGCGGGCAGCTGCTCGGCAACGTCGACTCCCTGATGGAGCGGGCCTCGGCTGCCGCAAAATCGCTCAAGGACCGCAGCGCGTCCGCCCCCAGCCGGGGCGCCATCCTCGACCTGCTGCAGAACCCCGAGGAAAAGGCCGCGATCTCGCGCCTGACCGCCCTCATGAGCCTGCTCGAAGGCCACGCCAACGTGGTGATGGACGCCGTCGACTCCAGCATTGTGCCCTCCGTGAAGACCATCCGGCAGCGCTTCAACTCCCGGGCCCAGGACCGCGGCGTGATCGAAAAATTCATCCGCAGCCTGCTCGGACTGGACGCCAAGATGCGCCAATACAGCGACGGCTCCAAGTTTGTCCGCGAAGTCGTGGACGTGGCCGGAATGGAGGGCCTCAACCGGGTCTGGGAGTCCGCTGACCACCTGCCGACCGAGGCCGAAATCCACAATTCCCGGCTCTGGCTCGAGCGGATGGGGCACTAGGTCCCGTGACATCCCGTCCCGTTTCCAGTGGAGAACTTCCCGGCGGAGACCTTCCCAGCGGACGACGCCGGCCCGGCCGGCTGGCGCCCGTCGTCGGCACGGCGCGGAAGCTGCTGCAGGAAACGCTGGCCGGAGCGGGCTACCCGGAACGGATCCTGGTCGCCTGCAGCGGCGGACCCGACTCGCTGGCCCTCGCCGCCGTCGCCGCCCACTTCGCCCGCCGCGGGCACGTCGACGGCCACCCCGTCTCCGTGGGCGCCGCCGTCGTGGACCACCAGCTGCAGCCCGGATCCGCCGAGGTCGCCGCCGCCACCGCCGTGACGCTGCGGGAACTGGGGCTCTCGCCCGTGCAGGTCAGGACCGTCGAGGTTGAATCCACCGGGATGGGGCCGGAGGCGGCTGCCCGGGATGCCCGGCACGCCGCCCTGGAAGCCGCCGCCGACGGCACCGGCGCCCAGGCCATCCTGCTCGGACACACCCTCGATGACCAGGCCGAACAGGTGCTGCTGGGGCTGGCCCGCGGCTCCGGAACCCGTTCCCTGGCGGGCATGCGGCCCGCCCGCGGCCGCCTGCTGCGGCCTTTCCTGGGACTGCGCCGCGCGGATACCCTCGAGATCTGCGAGGTCGAGGGCCTTGACCCCTGGCATGATCCCAGCAACGCGGATCCGGCGTTTGCGAGGTCCCGGACCCGGGTGGAGGTGCTGCCGCTGCTCGAGGAGAAGCTGGGGCCGGGGGTGGCCGAATCGCTCGCGCGGACTGCCGCGATCCTGCAGCTGGACGCCGATTACCTCGAGGACGTGGCCAAGGACACCTTTGTCCGGCTGCGGGAACAGTCCGCCGGCACCATCAGCCTGCCGGAGGAAGCCCTGCGGGAGCTGGCACCGGCCGTAAGGTTCCGGGTTATCGCGAAAGCCGCGGCCGCCGTCGGGGGCCAGCAGCCCAGTTACCAGCGGCTGCTCGCCGCGGAAGCCCTGCTCCGCCGGCAGGGATCGGCGGGTCCTGTGGAGCTCCCCGGCGGCGTCAGTGTCTACCGGCTCTCGCTCGCCGAGCTCCTGGCCGAAGGGCAGTCCGGCCCCGGAGGTGTTCCCCGCGAGGCGGCCCGCTGTGGGAAGCTTGTATTCCGGCCTCAAAAACCGCCCAAAATATAGTTGCCCCCGCATCTACACAGGAGTTATTGGTGGATTCAAACGACGTCCAGGCAGATCTCAAGCACGTTCTGTACTCCAGGGAGCAGATCCAGACACGGATCACCGAACTCGCTGCCCAGATCGACAAGGACTACGAGGGCCGCGACCTGTTGATCGTCGGCGTCCTCAAGGGCGCCGTGATGGTCATGGCCGACCTCGCCCGTGCCCTTCACAGCCACGTTTCCATGGACTGGATGGCCGTGTCGTCCTACGGGTCCGGCACGCAGTCCTCCGGCGTGGTCCGCATCCTCAAGGACCTGGACACGGACCTGATGGGCAAGGATGTCCTGATCGTCGAGGACATCATCGACTCCGGCCTGACCCTGTCCTGGCTCAAGACCAACCTGGAATCCCGCGGCACGGCCTCGGTGGAAATCTGCACCGCGTTCCGCAAGCCCACGGCGGCGAAGGTCCAGATCGACGTCAAGTACGTCGGCTATGACATCCCCAACGAGTTCGTAGTCGGCTACGGCCTGGACTACGCCGAGAAGTACCGCAACCTGGACTTCGTCGGCACCCTGGCACCGCACGTCTACGAGTAGCCCGCGGCCGCTGCGTCCGGCAGGACAGGACCCCGGCGCGGGCCCGGCAGGGGGCCGGTCCCGCGCGGCCCCGCTACGCCCTCAGGGAACTTTTGGACTTCACCGTGCGTGAGCTAAGGCGACGGTGTATAGCTAGACACTGACGCAGCACCACACGCGCGCAGAACGGTCGCCGTGCAGCACTACCAGGAGGGACGGGGCCTGCCCCGAACAGATGAAAGCTAAGAGTTTCTTCAAGGGCCCGGGCATCTGGATTGTCGTTGTTGTTGGCATGCTCCTGCTGGCCTTTGCCACCCTGTCCCCGGCCGGGTCAGCCCGTGTCGACACGGACAAGGGCCTCGCGCTGCTGACCGACAAAGGCGGCAAGGTTGAACAGGCAAAGATCTTCGACGCGGAAAACCGTGTGGACCTGGTCCTGAAGGAAAACTTGCAGGTTGACGGCCAGGACAAGGGCAAGAACATCCAGTTCTACTATGTCAACGCCCGCGCGGACGATGTCGTCAAAGCCGTCACGGACTCCCGCCCGCCGAGCGGCTACACCGACCAGCCGGTCGAGAACAACTGGTTCGCCGGACTGTTCTCCCTCCTGATCCCGGTCCTCCTGCTTGGTGTCCTCTTCTGGTTCCTGCTCTCCCGCATGCAGGGCGGCGGCTCCAAGGTCATGCAGTTCGGCAAGTCCAAGGCCAAGCTGGTCAACAAGGACATGCCCCAGGTCACCTTCAGCGACGTCGCCGGAGCCGACGAAGCCGTCGAGGAACTCGAAGAAATCAAGGAATTCCTGCAGGAACCGGCGAAGTTCCAGGCCGTGGGGGCCAAGATCCCCAAGGGCGTGCTGCTCTACGGCCCTCCCGGCACGGGTAAGACCCTGCTGGCCCGGGCCGTCGCCGGCGAAGCCGGTGTCCCGTTCTTCTCTATCTCCGGTTCCGACTTCGTGGAAATGTTCGTCGGCGTCGGCGCCTCCCGCGTCCGCGACCTGTTCGAGCAGGCCAAGCAGAACGCCCCCGCCATCATCTTCGTGGACGAGATCGACGCCGTCGGCCGCCACCGCGGTGCCGGCATCGGCGGCGGCAATGACGAACGCGAGCAGACCCTCAACCAGCTGCTGGTTGAAATGGACGGCTTCGACGTCAAGACCAACGTCATCCTGATCGCCGCCACCAACCGCCCGGACGTGCTGGACCCGGCCCTGCTGCGCCCGGGCCGTTTCGACCGGCAGATCTCCGTCGAGGCCCCCGACCTGATCGGCCGCGACCAGATCCTGAAGGTCCACGCTAAGGGCAAGCCGATGGCTCCCGGCGTCGACCTGAAGGCCGTGGCCAAGAAGACCCCCGGCTACACCGGCGCGGACCTGGCCAACGTCCTCAATGAGGCCGCCCTGCTGACCGCCCGCTCCAACGCGAACCTGATCGACGACCGCGCCCTCGACGAGGCCATTGACCGCGTGATGGCCGGCCCGCAGAAGCGCAGCCGCGTCATGAAGGAACACGAACGCAAAGTCACCGCTTACCACGAAGGCGGCCACGCCCTCGTAGCCGCGGCGCTGCGGAACTCGGCCCCGGTCACGAAGATCACCATCCTGCCCCGCGGCCGCGCCCTGGGCTACACCATGGTGGTTCCGGAGAACGACAAGTACTCCATCACGCGCAACGAACTGCTCGACCAGATGGCCTACGCCATGGGCGGCCGTGTCGCGGAGGAGCTCGTCTTCCACGACCCGTCCACGGGCGCGTCCAACGACATCGAGAAGGCCACCGGGATCGCCCGCAAGATGGTCACCGAGTTCGGCATGAGCGAACGCGTCGGCGCAGTGCGCCTCGGCCAGGGCGGCGGCGAGCCCTTCCTGGGCCGCGACGCCGGCCACGAGCGCAACTACTCCGACCAGATCGCCTACATCGTCGACGAGGAAGTGCGCCGCCTGATCGAGGGCGCCCACGACGAGGCCTATGCCATCCTGGTTGAGAACCGCGACGTCCTGGACGAGCTGGCGCTCGAGCTGCTGGAACGCGAAACACTGAATCAGGCCGAAATCGCCCAGGTCTTCACGAACATCCGGAAACGTGATTTCCGCGAGATCTGGCTCTCCAAGGAGACCCGCCCGATCCAGGAGATCGGCCCGGTGGAATCCCGCCGCGAGAAGGCCGAACGCGAAGCGCAGGAAGAAGCCAAGAATGCCCGCCTCGAGGAACCGCTGGACACGTTCCCGCCGCACGCCCAGGGTGTCTCCGGACAGGAGCCGTTTAAAGGCGGTGTAACGGACCTCGGGCCCGACGGCCATCCCGGCTAGGCTTCTTTCGTGACTTCTTTCTTCAATGACGACGACGACGCTCCCGCCACCGATCCCCTGGCGGCGGGAGCGCCGGTCCCCGGCACCGTCGTGGACCAGCCCCGCATCCAGGCGGCTGTCCGTGAGATCCTGCTGGCCATCGGCGAGGACCCGGACCGCAGCGGACTGCTGGACACCCCTAGGCGGGTCGCGAAGGCCTACACCGAGATTTTCGCCGGACTCCACCACGATCCGGCTGAAATCCTGGCCACCCAATTCGACCTGGACCACGAGGAACTCGTCCTGGTCAAGGACATTCCGTTCTACTCGACCTGCGAGCACCACCTCGTTCCGTTCCACGGGGTCGCCCACGTGGGCTACATTCCCTCGCACGACGGGAAAGTCACCGGCCTGAGCAAACTTGCCCGGCTCGTGGACATGTTCGCCCGCCGCCCCCAGGTCCAGGAACGCCTCACCACCCAGATCGTCGAAGCCCTCGTCACCCATCTCAAGCCCCGCGGCGCCATCGTCGTCGTCGAATGCGAACACCTCTGCATGTCCATGCGCGGTATCCGCAAGCCCGGCGCAAAGACCGTCACCAGCGCCGTACGCGGGCAGCTCCATGACCCGGCCACCCGTGCCGAGGCCATGAGCCTCATCATCGGAAGGTAAGAACGCAGACCATGGATTCCCTAGCCGCAGCCCCCGGAACCGGACCGGCGACTTCGCCCCTGCCCGTCCTGCGCAAGCCCCGCCCGGCCGCCAAATTCGGGAACCTCCCTACGGACCGGACGCTCGTGATGGGGATCCTGAACGTCACCCCGGACTCCTTCAGCGACGGCGGCAAGCACGCCGCCGCGGACACCGCCATCGCCGCCGGCCTGCGGATGTTCTACGGCGGTGCCGACATCATCGACGTCGGCGGGGAATCCACCCGCCCGGGAGCGGTCGGCGTCGGCGTCGAGGAGGAACAGCGCCGGGTCCTGCCCGTGATCCAGGCGCTGGTGAAGGCCGGGGCCCTCGTCAGCATTGACACCACGCACGCCGCCACCGCCGCAGCGGCGCTGGACGCCGGCGCCGCCATCATCAATGACGTCTCCGGGCTGACCATAGAGCCCGGGATGGCCGAACTGGTGGCCCGCAGCAAAGCCCCCTACATCCTCACGCACCGCCGCGGCAACGCCAGCACCATGGACTCCCTGACCGAGTATGGCAACGTCGCGGAAGACGTGGCCGCGGAGCTCGCCGGCGTCCGCGACAAGCTTTACGCGGCCGGCGTCGCCCCGGAACAGATCATCCTGGACCCGGGTCTGGGCTTCGCCAAGAACGAGGAGCAGAACTGGGAACTGCTCTGCCGCCTCGACGTCCTGCAGGCCCTGGGCCACAGGGTGCTCGTAGCAGCCTCCCGCAAGCGGTTCCTGGGCAGCCTCCTGACCGTGGCCGGCAAGGCCGCCCCGCCGGCCGAACGCGACGCCGCCACCGCCGCCGTCACCGCCATCAGCGCCCACCGGGGCGCCTGGGCGGTCCGCGTGCACGACGTCGGTCCCAGCCTCGACGCCGTCAAGGTCGCCGCCCGCATGACCCCGGCGCATGCGCCAGCTGCGCCGCCCGCCGCCGGCGACAACTGAGCCGGCAGGCCACCATGGACCAGATCACGCTGAGCGGCGTCACCGCCGTCGGCCACCACGGAGTGTTGGACTTCGAGCGGCGCAACGGCCAGCCGTTCGTCGTCGATGCCGTACTGCACCTGGACTTCAGCGCCGCCGCCGCCTCCGACGACGTGCTCGACACCGCGCACTACGGTGAAGTGGCCGAATGCATCCGGGGCTGGATCACGGGGGAGCCGCTGAACCTGATCGAGGCGCTGGCCGTGCGGATCGCCGAGGACGTGCTGGGAAAGTTCCCCGTCGCCGCCGTGGACATCACCGTGCACAAACCCAAGGCCCCGATCGAAGTCGAATTCGGCGACGTGTCCGTCAGCGTCCGGCGGAGCCGGCAGGAACAGCCATGAAGTACACCCGCGCCGTGCTTGCGCTCGGCAGCAACCTGGGGGCGCGCAGCGACACCCTCTCGTCGGCCGTTGCGGACATCGTCGATCCGCCCGAGGTCCGCCTCCTGGCCATCTCGCCGATCGTGCAGACCAAAGCCGTGGGCGGGCCGGCCGGCCAGCCGGACTTCCTCAACATGGTGATCGCCGTGGAGACCACGCTGGCGCCCCTAGAGCTGCTGCAGCACTGCCACGCGGTGGAACAGAAACACCTCCGCGTCCGCGGCGTGCACTGGGGCCCGCGCACCCTCGACGTCGACATCATCACATACGGGGAACTGGCCAGTTCCGATCCCGAGCTGACCCTGCCCCACCCGCGCGCGGCCCAGCGGGCGTTCGTGCTCTACCCGTGGTCGCTCATCGACCCCGGCGCCGAGCTCGACGGCGAACGCGTCGGCGAACTCGCCGCCCGGGCCGCCGACTTCGCCGACCTCGTGCCCTTCGACGGCTTCGAAAACCTCCACGGCGTGGCCGGAGTGGTCGAATGATGAAGCTGACCAGCCCCCTGGTGCTGCTGGCGATCAGCGTGGCCGTGGGAATCCTGGGCTGGCTGGCCGCCCTGCTGAGCACCCGCTACGGGCTGAGCACCCCCGTGCTGCCCCTCACCGGACTCATCACGATGGGCGTGATCATGGTGCTCACCCTCGTGCTGGGCATCCGGGTGCTCCGCTGGCGGAACGGCAAAAAGAAGAAAATGCTCAACCCGATCCTGGCCGCCTTGACCCTCGTCCTCGCCCAGGCCTGTGCCTACACCGGGAGCGTGCTGCTGGGCTGGCATGCCGGGATCTTCCTTGACCAGCTGCGCCTCTGGAACCTGCGCAGTGACCAGAGCATCGCCTGGCAGGCCCTGGCCATGGCCGGCGGCGGCCTGGCCATGATCGGGGTCGGCCTGATGGTGGAACGGTTCTGCCGGATACCGCCCGAGAGCGGGGACGGCGAAACGGCCCCGGGACTCCAGGGCCAGCGCAAACCCAAATCGGAAGGCGAATATGCGTACCGAGGCGATTGACCCCCCGGGCATCACGTGGCTGCGCGTCTCGCCAAAGTACGTCACGGTGCGGCTCGCCAGCTGGGCGCTGGCCAACCTCGTCGTCGTCGGACTGCTGTTCGTTCCCCTGGTCCTGGTGCTCAACGGCTGGTGGGAGAACTTCCCGCTCTGGCTGGCTGTCGCGCTCCCAACCGTGATGCTGGTACTGGCCCTGTGGCGGCTCCTGCTCATTCCCCGCCAGGTGCGTGCCATCGGCTATGCCGAGCGTGAGGATGACCTGCTCATCCGCCGCGGCATCTTCTTCCAGCGCACCCTCGTGGTCCCCTACGGCCGGATGCAGTACGTGGACATCGGCGCCGGACCGGTGGAACGCGGCCTGGGCCTGTGCACGCTGAAACTGCACACCGCCTCCGCCGGCACCAACGCGGAAATCCCGGGCCTGCCCGCCGCGGAGGGCGCACGGCTCCGCGAGCAGCTCTCCGCCCGTGGTGAAGCCCGGCTGGCCGGTCTGTGACGGGCCCGCTGTGAGGCCCTCCGTTAGGGGAACCCAGTGAAGCCGGACGCGGCCCCGGAGGCGTCCGCCGGCGCCGACGCGGGAACCCCCGACGGCGCGTGGCTGCGCGTGCACCCGGCCTCACCGTTCGTGCGCGGCTGGGTGGCGCTGGCCGCCATTGCCTTCTTCTTCTTCCGGGACACCTTCGAGCGGATGCTCCAGGGCGGCCCCCTCGTCGATGAGCAGCTCGCAGGCCGGGCACCGTGGCTGCTGCTCGGCGGCGGCGTGCTGCTGCTGCTCACCGGGCTGGGCTACGTCCTGAGCTGGTACTTCACCCGCTACCAGGTGGCGGGAGGCTATGTCCGGATCAACACCGGCTTCCTCTTCAAACAGCAGCGGCAGGCCCGGCTGGACCGGGTCCAGGCGATCGACATCGTGCAGCCGCTGCTCGCCCGGATCTTCGGGCTGGCGGAGCTCAAATTCGAAGTCGCGGACGCCGGGGAGTCGGCGGTCCGGCTCGCCTACCTCCGCATGGACGAGGCGCGGCAGCTCCGGGCCACGATCCTGGCCCGCGCCGCCGGCGTGGTGCCGGATGCCGCGCGGCCCGGGGCCGTGGCAGCGGAGGCCCCCGAACACGTCGTGCTCACCGTCCCGCCCGGGCGCCTCATCGGGTCCCTGGTGCTGAGCGAGCAGAGCGTGGTCGTCGTCGTCGGCGGTCTGGCCTCCGTGGTGCTCTCCGCCGTCACCGAGAACCGAAGCCTCTATTTGGTCCTGATCCCGGCCGTGCTGGGCATGGTGGCCGCCTACTGGAACTCCATCAACAGGGGATACAACTTCACCGCGGCCGTTTCCCCGGACGGCATCCGGCTGCGCTACGGGCTGCTGGACACCCAGGCGCAGACCCTGCCGCCTGGGCGGATCCAGGCCCTGCGGGTCAGCCAGCCGCCGCTGTGGCGGGTCCTGGGCTGGTACCGGATCCAGGTCAATGTGGCCGGCTACGGCGCCGCGGGAAGCAACGGCGAGGCCTCATCCCGGACCACGCTCCTGCCGGTGGGGACCTTCCCCGACGTGCTCACCATGCTCTCCCTGGTCCTGCCCGACCCGGGCACCCCGGACCCGGTGCGGATCTTCACCGCCGGCGTCGACGGCCGGGCCCCCGCCGTGTCCGCGAAAAGCCCGGCGGGCGTTCCTGCCGGGGCGGCCGGTTCCGGGACCAACGACGGAGGTTTCGTCACCACCCCGCGGCGTGCCCGGCTGCTGGCTCCACTGGGCTGGCGACGCAACGGCTTCACCGCCACCGACACGGCCCTGCTGATCCGCTCGGGCCGCTGGTGGCGGCACCTCGTGGTGGTCCCGCACCAGCGCACCCAGTCATTGGCGCTGGAGCAGGGCCCCCTGGCCCGGCGCTTCCGGGTGGCTGACCTGGTGCTGCACACCACCGCCGGGCCGGTGACCCCGCGGCTGATCCAGACCGGCCTTGACGAGGGCCGCGCACTGCTGGATGCGCAGGCGGCCCGGGCGCGGGCCGCGCGCAAACGCCAGACCAGCGAGCACTGGCTGGACCAGGTCCGCCCGCTCGTGGCTGGGCCCTCCCACACCGAAGAACCCAACAGTCAGGAAGACCGGCAGCATGGCTAAACCAGGACGACTCGGCATCGGAATCATTGGCGCCGGCAAGGTCGGCGCCGTTCTGGGGGCGGCGCTGCGCGGCGCGGAACACGCCATCATCGGCGTCTCCGCGGTCTCGGACGCCAGCCGCGAACGAGCGGAGACCCTGCTTCCGGGTGTCCCGGTGCTGGACGTGCAGGACATCGTCGAGCGCGCCGAACTCGTGCTCCTGGCCGTCCCCGACGACGCCCTCGGCCCGCTCATCGAGGGCCTGGCGAAGCTCGGCGCCTGGCAGCCGGGCCAGCTCGTCGCCCACACCTCCGGCCGCTTCGGCGTTGGGATCCTGCATCCTGTCCGCGCCGCCGGCGCCATCCCGCTGGCGATGCACCCCGCGATGACCTTCACCGGGATGAGCCTGGACCTGACCCGGCTGCTGGACTGCACCTTCGGCGTCACGGCGGACGCCGCGATGCTGCCCATTGCCCAGGCCCTCGTGGTGGAGATGGGCGCGGAACCCGTCGCGATCGCCGAGGCCGACCGCACGCTCTACCACGCGGCCCTCGCGCACGGCTCAAACCACCTCGTCACCCTGGTGGCGCAGGCCTCGCAGCTGCTCCGGGAGGTCGGCGTCGAGGCCCCCGAACGCATGCTGGGACCGCTGCTGCGGGCGACCCTGGAGAACGCGCTCGCCTCGGGCGAGTCGGCTCTCACCGGGCCGGTGGCCCGCGGCGACGTGGGCACCGTTGCCGCGCACGCCGAGGCCCTGCGGGAGCACGACGGCGGCTCGGACGGCGATATTCTGGAGGCGTACCTGGCCATGGCCCGGGCGACCGCCCGCCGGGCAGGACGCCGGGGACTGCTGAAGCCGGAGCAACTCGGCGACATCACGCAGGCGCTCGAGGGCCCGGACCTCGACGGCCCGCAAACCTAAGGAAGGTCCCCAACTTGGCGATCCAACTCGTGACCACGGCTGCCCGGCTCCGGACCGAAAGCGCCCGCCTGCTCCAGGAGAGGGGCGGCTCCTCGCAGGGCCTGGTGCCCACCATGGGCGCCCTGCACGAGGGGCACGCCGAGCTGGCGCGCACCGCCGTCGCACAGAACGACGTGGTGGTGGTGAGCATCTTCGTGAACCCGCTGCAGTTTGGCGAGGCCGTGGACCTGGAACGCTACCCCCGGACCCTGGAGGCGGACCTGGCGCTGCTGGATGCGGTGGGCGTGGACCTGGTGTTCGCTCCGGACGTGGACGAGGTCTACCCCGGCGGGGCACCCCGCGTCCGGATCAGCGCGGGCCCGGTGGCCGAGAAGTGGGAGGGCGCATCCCGACCCGGGCACTTCGACGGCGCCCTGACCGTGGTGGCCAAGCTGCTCCACTACGGGACGCCCGGCGCGGCCGCGGGGCCGGAGCTGCCGGCCTACCGGGCGTACTTCGGCCAGAAGGATGCCCAGCAGCTGGCCCTGGTCCGGCGCATGGTGGCGGACCTGAACTTCCCGGTGGAGATCGTTCCCGTGCCGATCGTGCGCTCCGCGGACGGCCTCGCGCTGTCCAGCCGCAACCGCTTCCTCTCCGCCGAGGAACGCGAGGCGGCGCTGGTTCTCTCGCGCGCGCTGCGGCTGGTCGAGGAGCGGGCCAACGCCCGCCAGCCCCTGGACCTAGAGTCCGCCCGGGCCCTCGTGGAGTCCCAGCCTCTCGTGCACCTGGACTACTTCGAGGTGGTGGATCCCCGCACCCTGGACCCGCTGGCCGAGAACTGCCGGGACACCCCGTTCAGCGGCGAGGCCCTGGCAATCATCGCGGCCACGGTAGGCCCGGTCCGGCTGATCGACAACGTCCCGCTGGATTCCTAGGCCGAACCCCCCACCATAGAAACAACGCGGGGTCAGATACGGCCCATGCCGAGGCCGTCCATGGACCGTATCTGACCCCGCGTTGGATTTCGGGGCGCAGGACATTATCTGCAGCGCCGGGAATTACCGCGTCGGGTCGCCGGTTGGCACCTGATGTAGCGACGACGCTCGCCGACCCCACTTCGAAACTCCCTGAGGGAATCCCCTATGTCTACTGACGTCTCTTCAAAGCCCGCCGGCGATCCCGCGCAGGCCAAGGCCGCCGCGGAGGCCGCCGCCCCGCCGGCAAAGATGTCCCGGGAATCGGTCACCGTCATCGCCACCCTGCTGGTGGCCACCTTCGTGGTGATCCTGAACGAAACCATCATGAACGTCGCGCTGCAGCGCCTGATGGCGGATCTTGGCGTCACCGCCCCCACCGTGCAGTGGCTGTCGACCGGTTTTATGCTCACGATGGCCATCGTGATCCCCACGACCGGCTTCATCTTGCAGCGGCTGTCCACCCGCGCTGCTTTTATGCTGGCCATGGGCCTGTTCTCCGGCGGCACGCTGCTCGCGGCGCTGGCCCCCGGATTTGAAATCCTCCTGCTCGCGCGGATCGTCCAGGCCGCGGGCACGGCCATCATGCTGCCCCTGCTGATGACCACCATCCTCACGCTGGTCCCCGTGTCACGCCGCGGCTTCGTCATGGGAAACGTGAGCATCGCCATCTCGGTGGCGCCGGCCATGGGCCCCACGGTGTCCGGCCTAATCCTCGAGCACTTCTCCTGGCGCTTTATGTTCGTCTTCGTCCTGCCGATCGCGCTGGCCGCGTTCGCCATCGGCGCGCGGTTCCTGACCAACATCGGCGAAAAGGAAAAGACCCCGCTGGACGTCCCGTCCGTGCTGCTGACCGTTCCCGCATTCGGCGGGATCGTCTACGGGCTGAGCCAGATCGGCGGCGGCGAGTCCGGCCCCGGCTCGCCCGCCGTCGTCGCCCTGGCCGTGGGCGCCATTGCCATGGTGGCGTTTGTTCTCCGCCAGCTGCGGCTGCAGAAGTCCGAGGCGCCCCTGCTGGACCTGCGGGCATTCACCTTCCGGATGTTCACGGTGTCCGTGCTGCTGCTCGTCGTGGCCATGATCGCCCTGTTCGGCTCCGTGATCCTCCTGCCCCTGTACCTGCAGGAGGTCCGTGGGCTGACATCGCTGGAAACCGGGCTGACCCTGCTGCCCGGAGGCCTTGCGATGGGCCTGCTGGGCCCGTTTATCGGGCGGCTTTTCGACAAGGTCGGCCCGCTGCCGCTCGCTGTCACCGGCTCGTCCCTGCTCGTGGGGGCACTGTTCCAGTTCTCCCTGCTCGACGCCGGCACCCCGGTCGGGTGGATCATCGCGCTGCACGTGGGCCTCAGCCTGGGGCTGGCCCTGATTTTCACGCCGGCGTACACCACCGGATTGAACCCGCTGCCGCCGCACCTGTATTCCCACGGCTCGGCCATCATGAGTACCCTGCAGCAGGTGGCCGGTGCCGCCGGAACGGCGCTGCTCGTCTCGATCTACGCGGTGGTGTCCGCCGGCGGTGGAATGGTCGCGGGAATGCACGCGGCGTTCCTCACGGCGTCGGCCATCGCCGTCGCCGCCGTCGTCCTGTCCGCGCTGATGCGCAGGACCGCCGCGGCGGACCACCCCGCCCCTGCCCCCCACTAACCCGCTTGAACCAACGCGGGGTCACTTACCGCCCATCCCGAGGCCTCGGATGGGCGGTAAGTGACCCCGCGTTGCTGTGGTGCGGCGTGGTTGTTAGCTGGCGAAGAACTCGCTGAGTTCGGAGATGAGCTTGTCCGGTGCCTTGTTGACGCCGTCGTGGCCCATGCCCGGCAGGATCGTGTAGCTGGAGCCGGAGAGGACATCGTGGATCTGGGCGCAGGCCACACCGAAGTACGCCGGGCTCTTCTCGCCGACAATGATCAGCGTCTCCAGCGGCAGCTCCAGGAACGGCTCGGCCGGCATATCGGCGGCGATGATGGCCTTGATCTCCCGGACCCCCGTCTTCATCAGATCCCGCATCTGCTTGCCGAGCGGGGTGCCGGCGGCCAGCTTGTTCGCCAGCGTCAGCATCGACAGCGGCATCCGGGACAGGGCACTGCCGGTCTCGAGGCCCCGGAGCAGCACGGCGAGGGCGCGGTCGTCGTCGCCGGCCGCCGTCGCCTTTTCATATTCGGCGGTCCAGTCCGCGGTGACGCTGTGGTTCACCGAAACGGCCGGGTCGTACACGGCGAGACGCTCCACCGGCAGGGTGCGGGCGGCGTGCAGCGCCACCGCGCCGCCGAAGCTGTGCCCGAAAACGTCCGTGCTGGAGGTGTGCTTCATCACCGCGTCGAGGTCTTTGATGTCCACGTCGAGGGTGTAGTCCTCCGGCTGGGGCGACGAGGAGCCGCGGCCGCGCCGGTTAAAGGTGTGCACCGGGTGCCCCAGGGCCGCGCTGAGCTTCTGGGCGAAGCGGGTGTAGTCGACGGCAGTCACCATTGAGGCCGCGACGACGACGACGCCCGAGCCTGCCGAGGACAGTTCGGCACCCGTACTGAAAAGCTCGATCGTTCCGCCGTCGGGGGTTCTGATATTCTCGCGGGTCATGGTCAGAGCCTAGCCGAGGCTGCAGCTACGGCGCAGTAGGGTTCCGGGGCGCCGGGTCGTCAGGGGGCCCGCCGCGTCACCAACCGTCGTGGGCAATCCACCTAGCCGCCCAGCCGCCCGCCGGAGACCTCGAGGTAGCAGGAGCCGCACAGCGACTCGTACCAGACGTCCTGGCCGTCGATCGCGACCTGGTCGCCGTCGAAGACCACCTGGTCTCCGACCCGGCGGGTGTTGAAGATGGCCTTGCGGCCGCATCGGCAGATGGTCTTGAGTTCCTCGAGGGTGTGCGCGATTTCCAGGAGCCGCAGCGATCCCGGGAACGCCCGGGTGCGGAAGTCCGTGCGGATGCCGTAGGCCAGCACCGGAACGTTGTCCAGGACGGCGATCCGGAACAGGTCGTCCACCTGGGCCGGTTCGAGGAACTGCGCCTCGTCCACCAGCAGGCAGGCCACCGGCTGGGTGTCCACGTGCTCCAGCAGGGCGTCGGGGTCATCCCCGTGGGCCTGGGCGGTGAACAGCCCGCGGGCGGACGCCCCGGCCGGGATCAGGAAGTCCGCCGACCGGGTCATGCCCAGGCGCGACACGACGTCGGCGTCGCCCTTGGTGTCGACGTCCGGTTTGGCCAGCAGGACCCGCTGGCCGCGCTCCTCGTAGTTGAAGGCGGCCTGCAGCAGCCCCGTTGACTTGCCGGAGTTCATTGCGCCGTAGCGGAAGTAGAGCTTGGCCAAGGGGGTCCTTTCGAAGGGTTGCCCGCCGATTGTAAAGGTGCGGCGCTCCGCGGCCCAGCTATTCCGCAACCGCCCCTGGCTGGGAGGGACCGGCCTGGGTGGAATCCCCGGTAAACTTGGGGATTGTGACTTCCCAAAACACCTCCGCCCCGAATACCGCCGCCGATTCCCATGAAGCCAGCGAGCAGACGCGCATCCGCATGGAGAAGCGCGCCAAGCTGATCGAGCGCGGCGTCGAGGCGTATCCGGTCGGTGTTGAGCGCACCCATTCACTGGGTGAGATCCGGGAGAAGTACGCGCACCTCCAGGCCGACGAAACCACCGGCGACGTCGTCGGTGTGACCGGGCGCATCGTTTTCATCCGCAACACCGGCAAGCTCTGCTTCGCCACGCTCCAGGAGGGCGGCGTGGACGGCAAGGCCGTCCGCCTGCAGGTCATGCTGAGCCTGGCCAACATCGGCGAGGAAGCGCTCGCGGACTGGAAGGCCCTCGTGGATCTGGGCGACCACGTCTTCATCAAGGGCGAGGTCATCTCCTCGCGACGCGGAGAGCTCTCCGTTATGGCCGAGTCCTGGTCGATGGCGTCCAAGGCCCTGCGCCCGCTGCCGGTGCTGCACGCCGAGCTCAACGAGGAGACCCGGGTCCGCCAGCGCTACGTGGACCTCATTGTCCGCGACGAAGCCCGCGAAATGGTCTACACCCGGGCCGCGATCACCCGCTCCATCCGCGAGACCCTGCACCGCCAGGGTTACGTCGAGGTGGAAACCCCGATGCTGCAGCTGGTCCACGGCGGCGCCACGGCCCGTCCGTTCGAGACACACATGAACGCGTTCGACCAGAAGATGACACTGCGCATCGCCACCGAGCTGTACCTCAAACGAACCGTTGTCGGCGGGATCGACCGGGTCTACGACATGGGCCGCGTCTTCCGCAATGAAGGCGTCGACTCCACGCACAGCCCGGAATTCACCACCCTGGAAAGCTACGAGGCCTGGGCCGACCAGTTCGTCATGGCGGACCGGATCAAGGAACTCATCCTCGACGCCGCCGACGCCGCCGGAGTGGGCCGCGTCCTGCAGACCGAGGCCGGGGAGATCAACCTTGACGGCGACTGGGCCTGGATGGCGGTCTACCCGGGACTCTCCGAAACCGTGGGCCGGGAAATCACCCCGGAGACCCCGGCGTCGGAACTGCTGGCGCTCGCCGCCAAGCATGAGGTCAAGGTCGACGCCAACTGGGATGCCGAAAAGCTCGTGGTGGAACTCTTCGGCGAACTCGTCGAACCGACGCTGCTGAACCCGACCTTCGTTTACGACTACCCGCCCTCCGCCCAGCCGCTGGCCCGCCAGCACCGCGAGGACGACCGGCTGATCGAAGCATGGGATCTCATCATTGGAGGCATGGAGCGCGGCACGGCGTTCTCCGAACTCATTGACCCGGTGGTCCAGCGCGAACGGCTCACCGAGCAGTCCCGCCGCTCCGCCGCCGGCGACGTGGAGGCCATGCAGCTGGATGAGGACTTCCTGCGGGCCCTGGAGTACGGTGCCCCGCCGATGGGCGGCATCGGTCTGGGCATCGACCGGCTCGTTATGCTCTTCACCGGTGCCGGCATCCGCGAGACCATATTGTTCCCGCTGCTGAAGCCCGAGGGACACTGACCGTGGAGTACGTCGCCGTATTGCTTCCCTCCGTGGTTGTGGGCTTGATTTTCTGGTTCGCGATGAAATCGATTTTCAATGCCGACAAATCCGAACGCCAGGCCGAAGCGCGTGCCCAGGCGGAAGCTGACGAAAATGCCCAGGCGCCCGATACGCTCCGCAACGACGGCCATTCCAGCGACCCGCACTAATAGCGGGCTATTCGACCTTGGGTTTTCCTTCGGAAAGTCCTTATCACTTTGACTCGTTGCCATAAAGCGGAGGATACTTTTAAGCAGATAGATCCTGCTTTTCCTAAATACTCACCCTTTTGGAAAGAGAGTCTTTAATGGCACAGAAAGTAAAGATCATCCTGGTTGATGATCTAGATGGCGGATCCGCGGAGGAGACCGTCCGGTTCGGCCTCGACGGCGTCGGCTACGAAATTGACCTGTCATCGGAAAACGCTGCTCAACTGCGCTCTGCCGTTGAGCGGTTTGTAACCCACGCACGCAAGACCTCAGGCGGCCGCGCTACGCGAACCAAGATTGCCTCCGGCCGGAACCAGGACTCCGCCCAGATCCGGCAATGGGCCCGCGATAACGGCTATGCGGTAAACAGTCGCGGACGCATCCAGGCTGAAATTCAGGAAGCCTACCAAAAGGCGAATTCCTAGCCGTCAAGGCAAAATCCCGCGTCCTGGACACAGCGCCGCCGCGCAAATATCGATGACTTTGCCCCCGCTTTGGTCGGGGGCTTTGTCGTGGGTGGGGTCGGACGCTGGCAGGTCCCCATCGTGTCAGGGGCGCCAGCCGGCCGGACGCCTGGGTTGGGCCCTGATCCGGGCCGGCCCTGCGGCCGGACCGGCCCTGATCCGGATCGGCACCCGCCGTCGGGCCGGCGGCCGCTGCTGCGGGCCAGGCCGGCCGACCTGCCGGAGGTCCGGCGGGCCCGCGGGTGCGTCCCGATGTGACCCGGCGGCGGCGTCCCGGTTTCCCCTGTGGCGAACAAGCCCCAAATCTTCAACCCGGCCACGTAGCATCAAAGTACGTCGTAGCTAGGAGTGTGGCGAAATGTTTGAGCGATTTACGGACCGTGCCCGTCGCGTAGTTGTGCTTGCCCAAGAAGAGGCACGCATGCTGAACCACAATTACATTGGTACCGAACACATCCTCTTGGGTCTGATCCATGAAGGTGAAGGTGTTGCTGCCAAAGCCCTTGAGTCCTTGAGCATTTCGCTCGACGGCGTCCGCGAGCAGGTACAGGAGATCATCGGCCAGGGCCAGCAGGCCCCGTCCGGACACATCCCCTTCACCCCCCGCGCGAAAAAGGTCTTGGAACTCTCGCTCCGCGAGGCCCTGCAGCTGGGACATAACTACATCGGCACGGAGCACATCCTGCTCGGCCTCATCCGCGAGGGTGAAGGTGTTGCCGCCCAGGTGCTGGTCAAGCTCGGTGCGGACCTCAACCGCGTCCGCCAGCAGGTCATCCAGCTGCTCTCGGGCTACCAGGGCAAGGAAACCACTGGGGCCGGTGTTGGCCCGGGCCAGGCCGAAGGCACCCCGGCCGGTTCCGTCGTCCTGGACCAGTTCGGCCGCAACCTGACCCAGGCTGCGCGCGAGAACAAACTGGACCCCGTCATCGGGCGTGAATCCGAAATGGAACGCGTGATGCAGGTCCTGTCGCGCCGCACCAAGAACAACCCCGTGCTGATCGGTGAGCCCGGCGTCGGCAAGACCGCCGTCGTCGAAGGCCTCGCCCAGGCGATTGTCCGCGGCGACGTCCCGGAGACCATCAAGGACAAGCAGCTGTACACGCTGGACCTCGGGTCCCTCGTGGCCGGTTCACGCTACCGCGGTGACTTCGAAGAGCGCCTCAAGAAGGTCCTCAAGGAAATCCGCACCCGCGGCGACATCATCCTCTTCATCGACGAGATCCACACCCTGGTGGGTGCCGGTGCCGCCGAGGGAGCCATTGATGCGGCCTCGATCCTGAAGCCCATGCTGGCCCGCGGCGAGCTCCAGACCATCGGTGCCACCACGCTGGACGAGTACCGCAAGCACATCGAGAAGGACGCCGCGCTGGAGCGCCGTTTCCAGCCGATCCAGGTCAAAGAGCCCTCTGTCGCTCACGCGATCGAGATCCTCAAGGGCCTTCGCGACCGGTACGAGGCGCACCACCGTGTCACCATCACCGACGGCGCCCTGGCCTCGGCAGCGAGCCTTTCCGAGCGCTACATCTCGGACCGCTTCCTGCCGGACAAGGCGATCGACCTGATCGATGAAGCCGGCGCACGGCTGCGCATCCGCCGGATGACGGCCCCACCGGAGCTCAAGATCATGGACGAGAAGATCGCCGCCATGAAGCTGGAGAAGGAATCTGCGATAGACGCGCAGGACTTCGAAGGTGCCGCCTCGCTGCGCGACAAGGAGCAGAAGCTTATTGCCGAGCGTGCCGAGAAGGAACGCCAGTGGAAGACCGGCGGCATGGACGACATCTCCGAAGTTGATGAGGACCTGATCGCCGAAGTTCTGGCGAATTCCACCGGCATCCCGGTCTTCAAGCTGACCGAGGAAGAGTCCTCGCGACTGCTGAAGATGGAAGACGAGCTGCACAAGCGCGTTGTCGGCCAGAACGAGGCGATCAGGTCCCTGTCCCAGGCGATCCGCCGCACCCGTGCAGGTCTGAAGGACCCGAAGCGTCCGGGCGGTTCGTTCATCTTCGCCGGCCCCACCGGCGTCGGCAAGACAGAGCTCGCCAAGGCCCTGGCCGAATTCCTCTTCGGCGAGGAAGACGCCCTGATCACCCTGGACATGTCCGAGTACTCGGAGAAGCACACGGTGTCGCGTCTCTTCGGTGCCCCTCCGGGCTACGTGGGCTACGAGGAAGGCGGACAGCTGACCGAAAAGGTCCGCCGTCGTCCGTTCTCCGTGGTCCTGTTCGATGAAGTGGAGAAGGCGCACGCCGACCTTTTCAACTCGCTGCTGCAGATCCTGGAAGACGGCCGACTGACCGACTCCCAGGGCCGCGTGGTGGACTTCAAGAACACCGTGATCATCATGACCACCAACCTCGGCACCCGGGACATCTCCAAGAGCGTTGCCACCGGTTTCCAGTCCGGCACGGACACGCAGACCGGCTACAACCGGATGCGGGCGCGCGTCACGGAGGAGCTCAAGCAGCACTTCCGTCCCGAGTTCCTGAACCGTGTTGACGACGTTGTGGTCTTCCCGCAGCTGACCCAGGACGAGATCATCGAGATCGTGGACATGTTCGTGGGCCGGCTGGAGAAGCGCCTCAAGGACAAGGACATGGGCATCGAGCTCACGCCCGCGGCCAAGATCCTGCTCGCAACCCGCGGCTACGACCCCGCCATGGGTGCCCGGCCACTGCGCCGGACCATCCAGCGCGAGATCGAGGACCAGCTCTCTGAGAAGATCCTCTTCGGCGAAATCCACGCCGGCGACATTGTTGTAGTGGATGTGGACGGCGAAGGCGACGACGCCAAGTTCACCTTCGCAGGCAACACGAAGCCGCGCATCCCGGAGATCGCTCCGAGCGTCTAGGCATCGGCCCAAAGGCCCCGTCTTCCCGAATGGAAGGCGGGGCCTTCTGCGTCGGCCCCCGGTGCAGTCTGAAAGCAGTGTTTCACTGTCGGTGAAATTACTGTGATCCAGCGCACAGGGGGTGTTAAATCGGTGCATGGCTTCCCCCGATTCAGAGACCCTGGGCGAAAAACCCGAGACACCGTTCCACGACCTGGACCATTACCTGGCGATTCCTAGGGTGGCGGGACTGGCGTTGAGCCCGGACGGCAGGCGGCTCGTCACCACCGTCGCGACGCTGAACGCCAAAGGCACCGAATACGGCACCGCCCTGTGGGAACTCGATCCGGCCGGGCAGAAGCGGGCCCGGCGCATCACGCGCAGCGCCAAGGGCGAGGCTGGCGCCGTGTTTGCTGCCAGCGGCGAGCTGTACTTCACTTCCGCGCGCCCGGACCCGGAAACCCCCGACGCGGATCCGGTCAAAGCCCTGTGGGTGCTGCCCGCGGACGGCGGCGAGGCCCGCGTCGTGCTCACCCGGGCCGGTGGAGTCAGCGCGCTCCTGGCCGCAAGGGACACCGGCGCCCTTTTCGTCAGCGCCGCCGTGCTGGCAGGGTCCACGGATGAGCACGACGACGAGGAACGCCGCACCGCGCGCAAGGACAACAAGGTCGCCGCCATCCTGCACAGCGGCTATCCGGTGCGCTACTGGGACGCCGATCTGGGACCCGCCCAGCCGAGGCTCTTCGCCGTCGAACCCGGCGAGGAACGGGATCCGGGCAAGCCCACCACCGTCGACGCCGCTCCGCCGCTGCAGCTGCGGAACCTGACGCCCGACGCCGGTGCCGGACTTCGCGATGCAGAGTCTGTCGTCAGCCCGGACGGCAAGACCATTTACAGCAGCTTCGCAAAGCCGCTCGCGCGCGCGGATTCACGGTCCGTCCTCGTCGCAATTGACGTCGCCAGCGGCACCCGGACCGTCCTGCTGGACACCGACGGGATGAGCTACTTCCCCGGGCCGGTGAGCCCCGACAACCGCACCCTTGTGGTGCTCAGCGAGAGCGACACCACGCCCGACGCGGCACCGCAGGTCAGGCTGCACCTGCTCGACGTCGCCGGCCCCGCGTCCGCGGCAGTTACGGCAGCCTCCGCCATGCTGACGCCGCTGGCGCACGGCTGGGACCGCTGGCCGCGTCCCGCCGCCTGGCTTCCGGACGGATCAGCCCTGCTCGTGACCGCCGATGAGGACGGGGCCTCGCCGGTCTTCCGGATCAGCGTAAGCGGGGACGACGCCGGCGGCCAGATCACCCGCCTGACCGCCGATACCGCCGCCTACACCGACGTCGTGGCCGCCCCGGACGGCCGCACCGCCTATGCGCTGCGCAGCTCCTACGAATTCCCGCCGGAAGCGGTGCGCATCGACCTCGCAAGCGGTGACACTGTCAGGCTCCCTGCCCCCGCTGAACGCCCGCAGTACCCGGGCTCGCTGGAGCGGGTGGAGACGACGGCGGCAGACGGCACCCGCGTTCCGGCGTACCTCGCGCTCCCTGACGGCGCGTCGGCCGGCAGCCCGGCGCCCCTGCTGCTCTGGATCCATGGCGGTCCGCTGGGTTCCTGGAACGCCTGGACGTGGCGCTGGAACCCCTGGCTCCTCGTGGCGCGGGGCTACGCCGTGCTGCTGCCGGACCCGGCGCTTTCCACCGGGTACGGCCAGCGCCACATCCAGCGCGGCTGGGGCGCGTGGGGCAAGGCCCCGTTCACCGACCTGATGGCCATCACCGACGCCGTGGTGCAGCGGCCGGACATCGACGAGACCCGCACCGCGGCCATGGGCGGTTCCTTCGGCGGCTACATGGCCAACTGGGTGGCCGGCCACACGGACCGGTTCAAGGCGATCGTCACCCACGCCAGCCTCTGGGCCCTGGACCAGTTCGGCCCCACGACGGACGCAGCGCAATACTGGCTCAAGGAGATGACGGCCCAGATGGCGCTGGAGAACTCCCCGCACCTTCACGTGGAGAACATCAGCACCCCCATGCTCGTCGTCCACGGCGACAAGGACTACCGCGTCCCGATCGGCGAAGGCCTGCGCCTCTGGTACGAACTCCTCTCCAGGTCCCTGCTCGCCGCCGACGAGAACGGCGAGACGGAGCACCGGTTCCTCTATTTCCCGGACGAGAACCACTGGATTCTGCAGCCGCAGCATGCCAAGGTCTGGTACGGCGTGGTCGAGCACTTCCTCGCCCGGAACCTGCTGGACAAGGATCTGCCCGTGCCCGCTGAACTGGGCCTCTAGCCCGCTGCCGCCCGGATCGGAGGTTGTGGGTCAGGCGCCATTTTCAAAGGACCAAGGCTTGTGGTCCCCGTAGGATTGGGCTGTGACTGACACAATCCGCATCCGCCCTGCCCGCACGAGCGATGTCGGGGCGATCAAGATGCTTGTGGCGCCGCTGGCCGAGCAGCGGATCCTGATGGCCAAGGAAACCGTGGCCTACTACGAGAGCCTGCAGGAGTTCCGGATCGCAGAGTCGCCGGACGGCGAGGTGATCGGCTGCGGCGCGCTGCACGTCATGTGGGAGGACCTCGCCGAAGTGCGCACCCTCACGGCTTCGGACGCCTGGCGGGGAAAGGGCGTGGGCCATGTGCTCGTTGAGCGCCTGCTGGAGGACGCCAGGGCGCTGGGGGTCTCCCGCGTGTTCTGCCTGACCTTCGAAGTGGACTTCTTCAAAAAGCACGGCTTCGAGGTCATGGCCGACCAGACCGCCGTCGACCCCGTCGTGTATTCGGAGCTGCTGCGCTCGCACGATGAGGGCGTTGCCGAGTTCCTCGACCTGGCCCGCGTGAAGCCCAACACCCTCGGCAACACCCGAATGATCAAAACCCTCTAAGACGGCGGCCGGAGATGCCGCCAGGGCCGGGTCTTCCCATTCATAAATTTGATGGATAAACTGATCCCGGTCCAGGGGGTGGACCACCCGAGATCCGGAGGCAACAAATTGCACGATCGCGTGACGTTTCCAGATTTCTCCGCATTCCAAATGACCATTGCCGGCGGGGCCGGTGCCCGGCACGCCACGGCTCCGGGCGCCCGGGAGGACGCCGCCGAGGGCCAGTCGCCGGAGCATCGCCCGAACCTTGCGTCCGGCCCCGGGCCGGCGCCCGGAACCGATCAGGGGCGGCCCAAGGCGCCGCCGTTCTCCTGGCTTGGCAGCGGCGCCTGGCCGAACTTCCCGCTGTGGGCGGATAAACCACGCTGAGGCGCCGCGGATCCGGGGGGAGCGGCCGTGCGGCCGCACCCCGATTCCGCTCCAGAGGTTGTGAATCCGGAGCCTACCGCTGGAAGGGCCCCCGGTAGTAGGGTCTAACCAAAGCAGCCAGGACACCATCCAGGGAGCACGCCATGAAGAAGCTCATCAATGATCCCCGCGCCGTGGTTGACGAGTCAGTGGAGGGCTTCGGGCTAGCCCATGCCGACCTCGTGACCGTCTTTGCGGACCCCAAGTACATCGTGCGCAAAGACGCGCCGGTGGCAGGAAAAGTCGGGCTGGTGTCCGGCGGCGGCAGCGGGCACGAACCCCTGCACGGCGGCTACGTCGGCCTGGGAATGCTCGACGCCGCCGTCCCGGGCGCCGTGTTCACCTCGCCAACACCCGACCAGATCCTTCCGGCGACGCTCGCCGTCAACTCCGGCGCCGGCGTCGTGCACATCGTAAAGAACTACACGGGCGACGTCCTCAACTTTGAGACCGCTGGAGAGCTTGCCCAGGCCGAAGGCGTCGAGGTCCGCACCGTCCTGGTCAACGACGACGTTGCGGTGCAGGACTCGCTCTACACCGCCGGACGGCGCGGCGTGGGCGGAACCGTGCTGGTGGAAAAAATCGCCGGTGCCGCCGCCGAGCGCGGGGACAACCTCGACGCCGTCGCAGCCATCGGCGACCGGGTCAACCACAACGTGCGCAGCATGGGTGTGGCACTGACCGCCTGCACCGTTCCGCATGCCGGGGCGCCCAGCTTTGTGCTGGAGGAAAACGAAATCGAAATCGGCATCGGCATCCACGGCGAGCCCGGCCGGCACCGCATTCCGATGGAAAACGCCGACGGCATCACCGACCGCCTGCTGGAACCGGTCGTCAGCGACCTCGGCCTGGCGTCCGGGGACAAAGTGCTCCTGTTCGTCAACGGCATGGGCGGCACCCCGCAGAGCGAGCTCTATATCGTCTACCGCCGTGCCGCGCAGCAGTTGGCCGCGCAGGGCGTCACCGTGGCTCGGTCACTGGTGGGCAACTACATCACCTCCCTCGAAATGCAGGGCTGTTCCATTACCGTCCTGCGCCTCGACGATGAGATGACGGCCCTCTGGGATGCGCCCGTCCACACCCCGGCTCTCCGCTGGGGCGTCTGACCGTGGGGCTGGACGTCAACTGGGCACTGCGGTGGATGACACTCTCGGCCCAGGCCATGGCGGAGCACCGGGAGGAACTCATAGAGCTGGACCGGCCTATCGGCGATTCGGACCACGGCGAGAACATGGACCGCGGCTTCAAAGCGGTGATGGTGAAGATTGCCGAGGCGCCGCCGGAGACGGCGGGGGCGGCCCTGAAACTGACCGCCATGACCCTGATGTCCAAGGTCGGCGGAGCCGCCGGACCGCTCTACGGCACGGCGTTCCTCCGGGCGGGCACGGCGCTGGGCGAGGCGTCCGACATCGACGCCGCCACCCTCGCCGCGGCGTTCCAGGCCGCCAGGGACGGGATCGTGGCCCGCGGGAAGGCGGAATCAGGCGACAAGACGATGGTCGATGCCTGGACCCCTGCGGTGGACGCGGCCGCTGCCGCGGCAGGGGACAGCGATGTGCTCAAGGTCCTGGTGGCAGCCGCGGAGGCGGCAGAGGCCGGGGCCGTCTCCACCGACCCGATGCTCGCCCGCAAGGGACGCGCCAGCTATCTGGGGGAGCGCAGCATCGGCCACCGGGATCCGGGCGCCGTTTCCAGCGCGCTGATACTGCGCGCCGCCGTCGGGGCAGCTGAATGACGGTCAAGCTCGTCGTCGTCTCCCACAGCGAGAAGATTGCCGACGGCGCCGTCGAACTTGCCGCCCAGATGGCTCCCGACGTGCTGATCCTTCCCGCCGGCGGCACAGACGACGGCCGGATCGGCACCAGCCTCGAGCGCGTCATGGCGGCGCTGGAGCAGGCCGGGGACGCCAACAGCGACGGCATCGTCGTCCTGACGGACCTGGGCTCGGCTGTGATGACAGCCGAGTCCGCGGTGGAGTTCCTGGCGGACCCCTCCTCCGTGCTGCTGGCCGACGCGCCCCTGGTCGAAGGTCTTGTCGCGGCCGCCGTGGCCGCGCAGGCCGGAGCGGATTCCGCGGGCGTGAAGGAAGCAGCGGAAGCCGTCTACCGGCCCCCGGCCGCGGCGCAGCACGTTCACGAGCACCGGCCGCCGGAGGCGACAGGGGACTTTGAACTCATCAACCAGGCGGGCATGCACGCCCGTCCGGCAGCGAAGATCGCCGGCGGGCTCTCCGGCATGGACGCCGAGGTGACAGTGAACGGCGCCGACGGCGCATCGATGACGGAGCTCATGATGCTCGGGGCAGTGCGGGGCACGGTATTGCACGTCGAAGCCAGCGGCCCGGAGGCGGGCAAAGCCGTGGACTATCTGCGCGGACTGATCACGGCGGGCTTCGGCGAACCCTAGCGGTCTGCTCTCAGACCGCGCCGGCCGCGGTTAGGTCCGGTGCTGCCGTGGAGTGCCTGGAGCCGCTCCAGGCGATCCACCCGCCGGCAACTGCCATCAGCAGGGCCCCCGCGGCCTGGGTCGGCAGGCTGCTCCCCGTCGTCGTCTGTCCCAGGACGACGCCCAGGAGGTAGAACACGACGGCGCCGGCCGCCCAGAGTGCCCCGGCCCAGCGCGGCAATACGTGGGAATGCCACACCGCGACCCCCAGCAGGATGTTGCCGAGGAAGGCGAGCAGGAGGCCCATCAGAAACGCCCCTGTCATGGACCCCGGGAATTCAAGCTGCATCACGTCCTGGTTTCCGGCCAGGTAGGCCTTTCCGATGGCGGGAGTGGCGAAGGTGGAGATCGCAGCCGGCACCAGCAGCAGGGCCGTGCCGGCGGCTGCGGTGACCATTGCTGCCAGCGCGAGGCCTCCCACCCGGCTGTTTGCCAGGCAGCAGCCCAGCGCGAAGACGCCGAAGATGGCCAGGATCGTGCCCAGGGTGCTGCCGAACAGGTGGCTGGACTGGTAGGAGTCGGAGCTGACAAACCGTGCCCAGGCGTCCGGATCCCTCTCCTGGTCCGGCTGCGGCTCCAGCGTGGACCAGGCAGTGACAAGCCACGACACCGGCAGCGCCCACAGCCCGGCCCGGATCCAGCGGCTGATGTTTTGTGCGTTCACGGTGTCCACCTTTCTCAACGCAGGTCAGACGGCCCGGAGTCCGTCAGCATCCAGTAGCACTCCGGCTGAGATGAACCTGCCGCACTGCTCGCCGTACGGGTACGCCACCCGCGGCGTGAACGTCAGGGTCCGGACTGGCAGGGGGGGGCCGCCGCCGTCGGTGCCGCCCGCCATCACCTCGATGGGGGAATCGGTGAGCGGATCCAGCATGAGCATCCCGGTCAGGGTGCCGTCGGGCGTGGCGGTAGCGGAACAGGGCCGGTCCTTGCCGTCCGGTCCCGGTTCGCAGCCCTGATCCACAGTGGTGGTGCCCGGGAACAGCTCAAGGTCAGCCTCCGCGCAGTTCCCGTCCTGGCAGGCTTGGAGCCGGATTGTCTTCACGGAAGCGGCGTACTCCCGAGCCACTGTCAGCGCAACTACCGGTGCCTGGGCGATGGCCGGGCAGACCGCCTGGGGCTGGCAGCCGGTGGCCAGCAGTGCAGTGCACCCCAGGACGGCGAGTGTTGCGAACGTGCGCATGTTTTCAGGGTAGTTCCGGCAGGCCGGCCGAGCTAGGGTCCGGCGTCCTGGGACGATCAGGCGGGCAGCAGGAAACCAGCGGGATGCAGCTCGGCCAGGCCGTCGCTCAGCAGCCCTGCCAGCGCCCGTTCCAGCTGTTCCGGGGCGCAGCCGAGACGGTGCAGTGCGGCCAGCGGAATTCCGATCCCGGCCGGTTCGAAGCCAAGATCCGCCGGCGCCCGGTGGAACAGCTCTGCGGCCACCGGCGACTCGGCCACGCGGAGGACAGCCATCACCGCCCCCCGCACCTGACGGTCCGTTCCATGCCACGACTGCCCCTTGGGTGTGTAGGTCGGCGGCGGCTCGCCGGCTGCGAGCCAGGCGCAGGAACCGCTGACCGGGCATTCCCCGCACTTCGGCGACCGCGCCGTGCACACCAGCGCGCCCAGCTCCATGACGGACGCGTTCCAACGGACGGAGGGGGCGGCGT
The DNA here is from genome assembly GCF_055412825.1 of Pseudarthrobacter linnaei. Lineage (NCBI taxonomy): Bacteria > Bacillati > Actinomycetota > Actinomycetes > Micrococcales > Micrococcaceae > Pseudarthrobacter > Pseudarthrobacter linnaei. Next base: position 107,016 of record NZ_JBVAYX010000006.1, on the reverse strand, counting down.
CGTCGGGCAGTGCCTGCGCGGCAACCCGCATCTCCGCGGCGGTGAGTGCGGGCGAGGGCAGGGCCGCGCCGGAAAACAGGCGTGCGTGCACGCGGCGGATGTTGGTGTCCACCACGGTTTCGCGGCGCCCGAAGGCGAAGGCGGCGACGGCCGCCGCGGTGTAGCTGCCCACCCCGGGCAGCTCCAGGAGTTCCGGGTACGTGCCGGGAACCTTTCCGCCGTGGCCGGCGCCGATGGCGACGGCGGCCGCGTGCAGCCGCAGGGCCCGCCGCGGATAGCCCAGCCGTCCCCAGGCCCGGACCGCTTCGCCGGCGGGCTCCCGGGCCAGATCGGCGGGCGCCGGCCAGCGCCGCAGCCATTCCACCCAGACCGGCAGCACGCGCACCACCGGCGTCTGCTGCAGCATGATCTCGCTGACCAGTACGCCCCATGGTGTGCATTCCGGCGCCCGCCAGGGCAGGTCCCGGGCGTTGGCCCCGAACCAGGTGTCGAGAGCCGCGTGAAGGGTGGCCAGCGGAGCGGCCGCGTGAAGGTCGACCGGTCGCGCGGCGGCAGGGGCGGTGGGGGAATCGGCTAGAGCTTTGATGGATCCAGCGTAATAGACGAGGGCCACAGTCTGCCTGCGGCGTGGGAGGGCCCCATACCCGGCGCGGTTCTCTAGCCTAGAAGGATGGGCAGGCAAGACAATTCAGGAACTCACGGTCCCCGCCCGGGGGCTTCCGGCAGCGGAGCATCCTCGGGCCGGAAACCGCCGCGCCAGCCTGCAGGCAAACCCGCGGGCAAAGCTCCCCGGAAGCCGGCCAGCCCCGTCTACCGCCGCCGCCGGCTGTTCGTGGGCGCCGCCCTGCTGCTCGTGATCGCCGTCGCCTTCGGCGGTTTCGCCGCCGTCTCCAGCGTTGTCAACGGCGGGCAATCCAATTCCGGCGGGGGAGCGGCACCCTCGGGCCAGGTAACGTTACCGGCCGCCAGCCCGGAAGCGACGCCATCGCCTTCGGCCACACCGACCGGGAACGGCTGCGAGCAAAACCTCCTGACCATTACGGCCGCCACGGACCAGGCCGCCTATGCAGACGGCGAGAACCCGCTGCTCACACTCAAGGTGACGAACGGTAACAAGGTGCCGTGCCAGGTCAATATCGGGACGTCGCAGATGGAATTCCTGATCACCAGCGGCTCGGACCGGATTTTTTCGTCCACCGACTGCCAGACCGACGCCACCGAACTCGTCAGGACCATCGCGCCGGGGCAAAGCGAGACGGCGAACTTCCCCTGGCAGCGCAACCGCACCGTTCAGGGCTGTGCCCCGATCGAGGCGAAACCGGGGGCGGGCGGCGCGTATTACGTCTTCACGGCGCGGCTGGCGAACAAGACCAGCCCCAAAGCCGTGTTCCAGCTCAACTAATCCCATCGACCAATTCCCTCAGCCAACCCCCGTCGATTGCTCCGCAACAGCCCTTTTGGGGCCCCAAAAGGGCTGTTGCGGAGCAATCGACGGGGGTTAGAGGAAGCGGTCCAGCAGGCTCGCCTCGGCCATCCGGCTCAGGCCCTCACGGACCGTCCGGGCGCGCTGGTCGCCGATGCCGTCCACGGTCATAAGGTCATCGATCGTGGCGGCCATGAGGAACTGCAAACCGCCGAAGTGGTCCACCAGACGGTCCGCGACAGCCTTCGGCACGGCCTTCAGCCCGGACAGCAGCCGGTAGCCGCGGGGCTGGACGACGGCGTCAAGGTTGGCCTCGCCGCCGGCGAAGCCCACGATTCCGGCGATCTTGCCCAGATCGATCAGCTCGGTGGGGCCCAGGCTTACAAGTGCCTTCACGGCCTTGTCGATGTCGTCGGCGGTCGCGTCGGGACCCGAGTAATCGCGGATGATGACGTCGCTGCCGGGACCGCGGCCCACGGTCAGTTCGTCCAGCTGGAGGGAGAGCAGCCGCCCGTCCTCGCCGAGCTCGAGCACGTACTGCGAGATCTCCTCGGAGATCCGGCGCACCATCTCCTGGCGCTGCAGGGTGACGGCGACATCACGGACCGTCACCATGGCCTCGATTTCCAGGGCAGAGAGGGAACTGGTCACCTGGTCCAGGCGCGAACGGTATCGTTCCAGGGTTGCCAGCGCCTGGTTGGCGCGGGCCAGGACCTTCTCCGAGCCCTCAAGGACGTGCCGCAGCCCGTTGACGTAGAGGGCGATGATCTGCATGGACTGGCTGACCGAGATGACCGGAACGCCCGTCTGGATGGCGACACGCTCCGCGGTCCGGTGCCGGGTGCCGGACTCCTGGGTCTCGATGCTGGAGTCGGGGACCAGTTGGACGGCCGCGCGCAGGATGTTGCTGGCATCCTTGTCGCAGATGATGGCGCCGTCCATTTTGGCCAGTTCCCGCAGGCGGGTGGGGGAGAAGTCGATTCCGATGTCGAAGCCGCCGGAGCAGATGGATTCGATGGTCCGGTCGATGCCCAGGACGATCAGGGCGCCGGTCCGTCCGCGGAGAATGCGCTCCAGGCCGTCGCGGAGGGGGGTGCCCGGTGCCACCCGGCCCAGGGTCGCCTTGAGTGAATCTTCAGGGCTCCGAGCCATAGACGTTCCCTTCAAAGGTGCAGGCCGCAGCCCGCAAGTGCGCCGGTTTCCAGTGATTCCCGGCAGGGTCAAAAGTACTCAGTTCCCCGCTCTCCCCATAGTAGAGGTAAAGCGGGCCAACTTCCGCACGGACAAGCCCCAAAGTGGCCCATGGGGACGTCCAGCGGGGCGCCTCCGGAATGGCCCTGCGGGCGGACGCCCGGGGCGTACTTTTCGAGCTGCGGCTGTCCGGCTCCGCGCCGGCATTCCGCCCGCTTCGCGGCGCCGGCGCGGGCTGCGATAAACTGGAAGCCTTGGGTGTTCCGTCGGCTACCCGGCGCCGCGCCCCGCAATCCTCCACAGCAGTCCCGCACACACCACGCAGAACAACCCGCGATTCCACCGGGCCACCCGGATTCCCGCCAACCCGGGAGCGCAACCATTCAACGCCGCAGCGAAAGTAGCACCGTGTCCCAAGAAGTCCTAAGCCCCGCCCGAGTCCAGGAGATTCATAAGCAGGCGGCCCGGCGTCGGACTTTCGCGGTCATTTCACACCCTGACGCCGGCAAGTCCACGCTCACTGAGGCGCTCGCTCTGCACGCGAAGGTGATCGGCACGGCCGGCGCCTCCAGCGGCAAGTCCAACCGCAAGGACACGGTCTCGGACTGGATGCAGATGGAAAAGGACCGCGGCATCTCGATCAGCTCCGCGGCCCTGCAGTTCGGCTACCGGGACACTGTGATCAACCTGCTGGACACCCCCGGCCACGCGGACTTCTCCGAGGACACCTACCGGGTGCTGGCCGCCGTCGACTGCGCCGTGATGCTCGTCGACGCCGCCAAGGGCCTGGAAACGCAGACCATGAAGCTCTTCGAGGTCTGCAAGCAGCGCAACCTGCCCATCATCACCGTGATCAACAAGTGGGACCGGCCCGGCCTCGATGCGCTGGCCCTCATGGACGAGATCACCGAGCGCACCGGCCTGCAGCCGATGCCGCTGACCTGGGCTGTCGGCATCTCGGGTGACTTCCGAGGTGTCTGGGATCTGCGCAATGACCGCTTCGCGCAGTTCAAACGCAACAACGCCGGCGCCAACATCGCCCTCACCGAGTACTTCACCCCGGAGCAGGCCGCCGCCAGCCAGGGCGACGACTGGTCCAACGCCGTCGACGAGGCCGGGCTGGTCATCGAGTCCAACCTGGAGTTCGACGTCGAGGCCTTCCACGCCGGCAAGGCCACCCCGATCCTCTTCAGCTCCGCCGCGTTGAACTTCGGCGTAAAGGAAATCCTTGACGCGCTCGTGGACTTCGCCCCGCCGGCCGCCCCGCGGCCCGACGTCGACGGCGCCGCGCGGCCCGTCGATGCGCCCTTCTCGGGATTCGTCTTCAAGGTCCAGGCCGGCATGAACAAGGCACACCGCGACCACGTCGCCTTCATCCGGGTCTGCTCCGGCATCTTCGAACGCGGCATGGTGGTAACGCAGGGCCGGACCGGCAAGTCCTTCGCGACCAAGTACGCCCAGCAGGTCTTCGGGCGGGAACGCGAGGTCATTGACGAAGCCTTCCCTGGGGATGTTGTGGGACTCGTCAACGCCTCCTCGCTGCGGGTGGGCGACAGCCTGTTCCTGGCAGAGCCGGTGGAGTTCCCCGCCATTCCGCTGTTCGCGCCGGAGCACTTCCAGGTGGCACGCTCCAAGGACCCCAGCCGTTTCAAACAGTTCCGCCGCGGCATCGAGCAGCTCGAGCACGAGGGCGTCATCCAGGTGCTCCGCTCGGACGTCCGTGGCGACCAGGCCCCGGTGCTGGCCGCCGTCGGCCCCATGCAGTTCGAAGTGGTGGAGGACCGCATGGCCCACGACTTCAGCGCGCCGATGCGCCTGGAGCGCCTGCCGTATTCCATCGCCAGGATCTCGACGGCGGACGCCATGCCGGCGCTGGCCAACGTGCCCGGCGCCGAGGTGCTGCTGCGCTCCGACGGCGAATACCTTGCGCTGTTCAATGATGTGTGGGCCCTGCGCCGGATCGAGAAGAACCACCCCGATCTGACGCTGCTGCCGATCGGCACCCACAACCCCGCCAAGTAGCCGCCCGCGCCCACCTGCGGGCGGAGAAAAATGCACAGTCTGCAGGTCTTTCCGAATCGGGAAAACGCGGTATCATAAGTAACCTTGCTAATTGTGCGGGCGCCGGAGCTTCACCAATGCCGGTATTGGACTGATCCGCCGGCGCCAACGGCGGACCCCGCTATAAGGGACAACGGACACTCCTTGACTGAGCTCATTTCACAACCGGCCCGTGCCACGCCGGTCACCCCGAAGCAGCGCATGGAATCCGGCTACCTGCTGAGCGGCCGGTACCGGATCACGGACCTTATTGGCCGCGGCAGCCAGTCCACCGTGTTCCGGGCCTACGACGAACTCCTGCAGCGCGAGGTGGCGGTCAAGCTCTTCCGCAACGACGCGCACGATCTGGAGCAGACCCGCCGGCAGGGCGAGGAGATCCGTATCCTGGCCGGAATGAGCCACCACGCCCTGGTGACGCTCTTCGACGCGGGCGCCGACCTGAGCGACCCGAGCGACCGGCTCACCTACCTGGTGATGGAGCTGGTGCGCGGGCAGGACCTGCGACACCGCGGCGCCCAGGGCCCGCTCTCGGCGGCGCACATGGCCCACATCGGCTATGACCTGGCGGACGGGCTTTCCTACATCCACCACCACGGTATTGTGCACCGGGACGTCAAGCCCGCGAACATCCTGCTCGTGGACTACAGCAACGATGACCGGCGCCCGCGGGCCAAGCTCACCGATTTCGGCGTCGCCGTCTTCACCCGCAGCGGTCCGGTCTCGGATGAAGGCGGGACCTCCGGGACACCGGCCTACCTCAGCCCCGAGCAGGCGTCCGGCGAACCGGTCGGCCCGCTCAGCGACGTGTATTCGCTCGGCCTGGTGCTGCTCGAGGGACTGACCGGAAAGAGGGCGTACCCTGGCGCGCCCATCCAGTCCGCCGTCGCGCGGCTGCTCAACGACCCCCAGATCCCTGAGGAGCTCGCACCCATGTGGTTTGCGCTGCTGTCCTCCATGCTGTCCCGCGACCCGGCGCAGCGCCCGCCGGCCCGGGAAGTGTCGCTGGCACTGCGCCGGGAAGTCATCAACAGCGCCGCGCGCCACCGCATGGAACCGGCCCCGGCGCCCTCGGACGAGGAAGGCCGGATGCGCGCAGTCGAGCGCTACCGCATCCTTGACACGCCGGCGGACGGAGCCTTCGACCGGATCGCGGGCCTCGCGGCCCGGATGTTCTCGGTACCCGTGGCGATCGTCAGCGTGGTCGACCATGACCGGATCTGGTTCAAGGCCCACCATGGCACCGAGGTCACGCAGATCGGCCGCGACCCGGGGCTGTGCGCCTCCGCGATCCTGCAGGACGAGGCCTGGATCATTACGGACGCTGCCAGGGATCCCCGCACCCTCGCCAACCCGCTGGTGGCAGGCGAATTCGGCCTGCAGTTTTACGCCGGGGTCCCGCTGCGCACCCCGGACGGTTACAACCTGGGCACGTTCTGCATCCTGGACCGGGAGCCGCGGAAGTTCAGCGCCGACGACACCCGGGCGCTGCAGGACCTGGCCGCGATCGTCATGAACGATCTTGAGCTGCGGCTGCAGAGCCGGGAAGCAATCACCGGGTAGAAGCAATCCGGTGGCGCCCGGCCGTGACCCGCCAATGATCCTTGGATCGGGTCAGGCGTTTAGCGAAGAACTCAGAGCCATACAGGGCTGCTGCGCCTGAGGAAGCACCCGGGCGGGGACTTCTCCCCGTCGCTGCCCGCCGCCCAAGACGTTAGGCTGACCCTGGAAGGGCCTGGATGGCGAACGTTTCCGCAGCGACTGGAACGGCACCCAGGCCAGGGTGCTCCGGGCGGCGGCCGCCGGCATCCCAAACGCACCCAAGGCATTGCTGCAGAACGCCGGCCAACAGGACCGGGCCAGCATCGGTTCCACGGGTGCAGGCACGGGAGGACCCGGCAGCGGCGGGGGGCAGCACTTCACCGGCCGTCGCCGCCCAGGAACTGACGGACAAGCTCAGCGGCATGACCCCTGAACGACGCGATGCCTACCTGAAGTCCGAGGAATTCGAACTGTGGGTCCGGCAGAGCCAGTCCCGCGCCGATGCGCCAAAGACCGTTCTGGACGGCCTCGTGGACACTGGTGCCATGGCCCCTTCGGACGCACAGGGGAACAAGAACGGCTACGGCCATGGTGAAACCCATGCCCGAACGAGTCGAGGAATACCGGATGGTGCCAGCTACCGCTCGAGCCTTGATGGGTGCGTTATGAGGGCCCGGTCAATAGTTGCACTGTTATGCAGCGCGCTCCTGCTGTCTGGCTGCGCATTCATACCCTCCCAAGAGGAGGAGCCCATCGTGGCCAGTGGACACTCCCAATTCACCAAGAGCGGTATCGAAGCGATGAAAGCAAGCCGGCAAGTCCGCCTCGACTTCACGTCGCTGCCGTTTGACATGGCTGCTCTAGGCCTGGACGAGGAGTCCGACGGTGCCATGGTCGCGACCGACACGGACCGGCGGATGAAGGTCGCCATGACAACCCCCAACGGGATGGTCGAGATGGAGACGGATACCATCCGAGTTCGCGGCGGAGGGGTTGAGAGCAAAGTGGACAGCGTCGACATCTTCGTCAACTACCCGGACGCCCAGGACGCCAATCCTGAGCTCAAGCGGGCCGCCAACGAACTGGGCATCATCGCGCTGAAGGATGCCACAACCATCGGCCCGGAGTTCAAGGACGGGTCCGGCAAGGAGACGTGGAACCCCGGCTACGGCAATGCCACCGGCACAGTTTTCGCACTGTCCATCAGGTCAAACCACACCACCGGGCGGATGACGTTCATCTACACCGTTTTCCTGTCCGAGGAGTACTACACCCCTCAAGCGCAGGCACAAATAGCCTAGACGGGAAGGTTCTGAACCCAGCGTCGGGGCCCGGCGAATTGCCGCCGCCGTCCTACCTGGGTATGGATCGGTGGATCAAGGATTAGCGCCGGCTGTGCTGGGCCGGTGCGACCTAACGCCGGCCGGCGTGGAGCGCCAGTTCCAGTTCGAACCGCGCCTTCGGGTCCTCCAGGGTGTCTCCGAACAGTTCGCGCAGCTGTGCCGCCCGGTAACCCACGGTCTGCGGGTGGATGCCCAGCTCTGCCGCCACCGGGGCGCGCTGGCCCCAGTGCCGCAGCCAGGACAACAGCGTCTCCGCTAGCCGCTCGCGCTGGGCCGGGCGCAGCCCCTCCAGGGGCGCCAGCCGGCGGTTGGCCAGTTCCGCGATTGCAGAGGGCTCCGCCCCGAGAATCACCTCGGCCAGATGCTCGTCGGCCCAGATCGGAGGGTCGTCAGGGCCGTCCCGCGGCGGCAGCGCCGAGGCTGCCAGCACTGCCAGGCGCAGCGAATCCGGGACCTTTTCCCAGCCCCCGGCTGGCCCAACGGCCGCCCCGCGTCCGCGCAGCGCCTTTTCCAGGTCCGCCCGCGCGGCCTGGGACTGCCGTATGGGAACCAGGGCGACGGCGTCGGTCTCGCGTTCGATTACCAGCGTTCCCGGCCCCAGCCGGATCCGCAGCCCGGCGGACCGGTTCACCGGCAGGGTCACCACCACCATCCGCTGCGGCAGGGACCAGTCCGCCATGGCGGCCGTCTGCCGCAGGGCCGCCTCATCGGCCTGCCCCAGCAGGAGCAGATCGAGCAGTTCGGTGCGCCGGCGGTCCACGGCTCCGGCCCGTTCGGACTGTTCAAAGGCATACGCCTCGGCGCTGACCGCGGACAGCTCGTCGATGTAGGCCAGGATCGATTCGCCCAGGTCCACCACCACGGTCTGGCCAAGGTGGTGCTCCACGGACACCCGGGACATCTCGCGGAAGGTCACGCGGGCCCCCATCCGGTAGGCGCTCAGCAGCGCATCCATGCTCCGGCCCTGGCGGAATTCGCCGCTCCCCAGTCCGGCCACGAGTTGCCTGCTTTCCTCGGAAAGGGCTGGCAGCCGGGTTCCCGGGAGCTGCAGGAAGCGTTCCAGCGCGGCTGCCACGCCCCGGCGCAGTCCCCGCCCGAAGCGGCCCTCGATCGGCCGTGCGTAGGCCGGCACGAGCTGCGGCACGGCGTTGATGATGGCCTCGACAATGCCCGGCATCATCGGCCGGAGCACGTCGCTGACCTCGCGCGGCAGGGCGAGCCATGGAGGGTCGTAGGCGGGGGAGGCGGGCGTCGCCGTCGGGGAAGCGTTCATGGGGCTGTTCCAAAGTTGTTGCGGGGAGATAGTTTCTTCACGTCGATCGTATGCCTTGGGTGAAGAACTATGACCCTGTCTGACATAAGATTAATGAATGATCCGGCTCCGTAAGCTGGCGCGCGCCGCATCTCTACTGACCACCCCCCTAGCTCCAGAAGACATTCTGGCGCTGTTCAATCCCGTGTTTTCCGCCCGCCAGTTGCGCGGCGTGGTAACGAGGGTGGTTCCAGAAACGGCCGATTCCGCCACCATTTTCTTCCGTCCCGGCCGCGGCTGGCAAGCACACCTTGCCGGCCAGTGGGCCCGTATAGGCGTCGAGCTCGACGGTGTCCGCCACTGGCGGTCCTACTCGCTCAGCGCCCCCGCCGGGCAGGACCCGGCCATCACCGTCAGTGACATGGGGGCCGTCTCCGGGACGCTCGTGCGCAACACCAAGCCGGGTGACGTGCTCTTCCTGGCACCGCCGCAGGGCGACTTCCTCCTTCCGGAGCACCCGCGGCCCCTGCTGATGCTCACCGCCGGGAGCGGCATCACCCCGGTCATGTCGATGATCCGCACCCTCGTCCCGCACCGCCCGGACTCCGACGTCGTGCTCATCCACACTGCCCGGACCGCGGCGGACGCCATCTTCCGCGAGGAGCTGGCCGAACTCGCGGACCAGTTTCCCAACCTCCGTGTGGTCCACTGGTTCACCGGCGAACACGGGCGGCTTGACTTCAGTTCCGCCGCCGGGCTGGAAGAGCTTTGCCCGGACTGGCGGCAGCGCGCGGCGTACGCCTGCGGCCCGGAAAGCTTCCTGGACGACGCCGAGGCCCTGTGGGACGCGGAGACCGCAACCGACGGGCCCGCCTCGGAGGCCACCCTCACCATCGAACGCTTCAGCACCAAGCTGGCCGGCGGCGCAGGGCACGACGGCGGCCTGGTCACCTTCGAGTCGTCGGACCGCGAAGTCGAAGCCGACGGCGACACCCCGTTGCTCGACGTCGGCGAGGACGCCGGTATTCTGATGCCCAGCGGCTGCCGCATGGGCATCTGCCACAGCTGTCTTATCCCCCTCCGGGCCGGCCAGGTTCGTGACCTGCGCACGGACGAAGTTCATGGCGAGCCCGGCCAACTAATCCAGACGTGTGTTTCGGCAGCCGCCGGACCCGTTAACCTCGACCTCTGAGGAGTACCCGCATGACGATTGTTTCCGACAAGACCGACCTTTCCGAGGACGCTCCCCAGCGCAAGGGGCCCGCTGCCGTGAAGACGCGGCCCGGCGCCCTTGCCGAGACGGGCAGCCCGACCCTTCGGCCGCCGGCTGCCGCGCATCTCTCCGACGAGCAGATCGCCGAGCTGGGCCGTGAGCTCGACACCATCAAGGACGACATCCTCGCCAAGCGCGGAGCATCCGACGCCGCCTACATCCGCCGCATGATCAAGATCCAGCGCGGACTGGAGATTTCCGGGCGCGCCACCCTGCTGGTCAGCAAGCACAAGGCGGCCTGGGTTGCCGGGACCACCCTGCTCAGCTTCGCCAAGATCCTGGAAAACATGGAGCTCGGGCACAACATCCTGCACGGACAGTGGGACTGGATGCGGGACCCGGACATCCACTCGACCACCTGGGAATGGGACTTCGTTACCCCGGCGCGCGCCTGGCAGCACACCCACAACGATTTGCACCACCGCTGGACCAACGTCATCGGCAAGGACAACGACGTCGGATACAACCTGCTGCGGATGGACGCGGACCAGGAGTGGAAGCCGTTCAACCTGGGCAACCCGCTCTACAATGCCCTGCTGGCCCCGGTCTTCGAGTGGGGCATCGCGATCTATGACCTTGAGCTGAACGACTACAAGGAGGGCAAAAAGTCCAAGGAGGCCCTCACCAAGGACCTCAAGGCCCTTGGCCGCAAGGCGCTCACGCAGTTCACCAAGGACTACGCTGCCACTCCCGCCGTCGCCATGCTGACCGGCTCCGGCAAGCAGGCGCTGTACGGCACCCTGACTGCGAATGCCGTCCGCAACGTCTGGGCGCACGCGGTGATCTTCTGCGGGCACTTCCCGGACGGGACAGACACCTTCACCGAGGAAATGGTGGAAGGGGAGACCCGCGGGGACTGGTACGTGCGGCAGATGATCGGCTCCGCCAACATCTCCGGTTCCAAGTTCATGCACCTCATGACCGGCAACCTGTCGCACCAGATCGAGCACCACCTCTTCCCGGACATCCCGTCCAACCGCTACGCCGAGGTGGCGCCGAAGGTGCAGGAGATCTGCAAGCGCTACGGCCTGCCGTACACCACCGGCCCGATCTGGAAGCAGGTCGGCTCAACCTGGGCCAAGGTCTTCAAGCTGGCGCTGCCGCCCAAGAAGGCCTGAGCGTCAGGTTTCACCTGGCTGGCTTAATGACGAAGGGCGTCTGCCGCGGCAGGCGCCCTTTTGCGTGCCCGGGCGGGTTATGCGGCCGGTGACCGACGTTCCCGCCCAGTTACCTGCCCCGCGACGTCCCCTCGGCAGTGGCAATCCGCGCAAATCCGCGCCGCTGAGCTCCGGCGAGCTGAAGTAACTGGGCCCGAACGTCACGGCGGCGGACGGGAAGGGTTTGCTGGCCGCCCCAGGCGTGGGCCAGCCGCGATACGCCGCGACCGGGCCCTCGTCTTCGCCCGGTGTTCGTCTGCAGGGCCACGTGGTGCCGGACGGGACCCGAACCTGGATCAGCCGGCCGGGGTTAGGCCTGTCATTTCGGCGCTGACGTTCCATAGCGTTGCGGCGGTGGCCAGGTCGTAGCTGGCGGGGGAGGAGGCGCGGGGCTTGCGTTTGGCGAAGAAGCGGCCGCTTACCTGGGCGAGGTCGGGTGCGGAGGCGAGGTGGACTGACGTGGCGGCGCCCTGGGCTGTTGTCAGCATGAAGGGGCGCAGGATCGGGACGAGCAGCCGCTGGGCACGGCCGGGGTCTTCGGCGCCGAAGCGGGTGCTCACCATTCCTGGATGGAGGGCATTGGCGGTGACGCCGGTGCCGTGCAGCCTTCGGTCCAGTTCGTAGGTGAACAGCAGGTTCGCGAGTTTGGACTGGTTGTAGGCCCGGGCGCCGGAGTAGGAGTGCTCGCCCTGGAGGTCGTTGAAGTCAATGCGGCCCATGGCCTGTGCGTTGGAGGCCACGGTGACCACCCGTGCCGGGCCGCTCAGCTGCAGCCGCTTCAGGAGCAGGTTGGTGAGCAGGAACGGTGCGAGGTGGTTCAGGGCGAAGGTGTGCTCGAGCCCGTCGGCGGTGGTGTGTCGGGTGTTCCAGTATCCTCCGGCGTTGTTGATCAGGACATCAATGCGCGGGAAGGTGGTGAGCAGCTCGTCGGCCAGGTGCCGTATTTGGGTTTGGGAGGACAGATCGGCGACGAAGGCGTCCACCTTGCCGCCGCCTGCTGCCCGGATCTCCTGGGCGGTTTCTTTGGTGCGTCCGGGATCGCGTCCGGTGATGATGAGGTGGGCTCCCATCATGGCCAGGCCGCGGGCGGTTGCCCTGCCGATGCCCCCGGTGGCGCCGGTCACGACCACTGCCTTGCCGGTCATCTGATTGCTGTGGCTCTGATTCATGATGGTGCTCGTTTCATGCGGGGCTGACCGGAGATGGTGTAACGTGCGAGTATTTCGGTGGGGCTCGCTGGCTCATGATCCACATTCTTATCCGGCAATACTGATGGCAATCTTGCCCCGAACGTCTCCCGCTTCGAGATGCCGCATGGCATCCTGTACATCGCCGAGCGGATACGTCCTGTCAATGCTTGGCGCCACCCGGCCCGCCTCGAGGAGCGGCGTGAGCCGTTCGAGGTCGCTGGCACGTTCCTTGGAGGCGAGCATGGTCAGGCGCTGCCGCACGAACATAGACAACAGCGGCGCCCGCAGGCTCCGTCCGAGGCCTCCCGTCCAGTTGCCGCCTTGCTCGCCCCCGACGATGACGGCCGTCCCGGTCGGGGTGAGGGCGCGGCGCAGGCGTGACAGCGGCGGGTTTCCTCCGATGTCGAGGATCAGGTCGTAGCGATGCTTTCCGTCGGCGAAGTCATCCTGCGTGTAGTCAAGTGCGTGTTCGGCTCCAAGGGAAAGCACCAGATCAGTCTTCCCGGCGCTGCTCACAGCGGTGACCTCCGCACCCAGGGACCTGGCCAGCTGGACGGCGTAGGTGCCGACGCCGCCCGAGGCGCCGAGGATCAGCACCTTCTGTCCGCGCTCCACCCGCCCGGCGTCAATGGCCTGAAGGGCGGTGCCGGCCGAAATCGGAACCACTGCTGCCTGTTCAAATGACAGGTTCGACGGCTTGTGGGCAAGCTTGTCCTCCAGCGCCGCGGCGTACTCGGCGAACGACCCTCGGGACATCCCGTACACCTCGTCGCCGACGGCGAACCGGGACACCGCGGAACCGACGGCGGCGACCGTGCCGGCGACATCGATCCCGGGAACCGGATTCTTCGGCCGCCGGAACCCGAACCCGAGGATGCGCAGGAGGTATGGGCGGCCCGTCATCATGTGCCACGTTCCGCGGTCCAGCCCGGCAGCGTGCACCCGGACCAGCACTTCATTCTCAGCGATCTCCGGACGCGCGATCCGGCTGTGACGGAGGGCGTCTACGGCGCCGTACCGGTCCTGCACGGTGGCTTCCATAGTGTCGGCGGCTTCATGCTTCTGCGCGGCCCCCGTGCTTTTAAGGTTTGTCATGCTGGTTCCTTTCAATCAGCTTGCCTTACTAAGTAAGGTCAATGTATCGTACTTAGTACGAAAGAGCCATAGGCTCAGCAAAATTAGGGAGTCTGGATGCCTGCAGGAGCGAACCCCGGCCGTCCCCGGCTCAGCCGGAGCCTGGTGTTGCGCGGCGCTGTTGCCGTCGCTGACGGCGGCGGCATTGGAGCCTTGACGATGCGCTCACTGGCCGACGCACTAGAGGTCAAGCCAATGTCGATATACCACCACGTCGCCAACAAGGATGAGGTCCTTGACGGCATTGTCGACATTGTCTTCAGTGAGATCGAACTGCCGGCGATCGGCGGCGAGTGGCAGGCCGGGATGCGGCGGCGGGCCGCCTCGGCCCGTGCTGTGATGCGCCGTCATCCCTGGGCGATCGGGCTCGTGCAGACGCGCACAAGCCCCGGACCGGCGACACTGAAGCACCATGACGCCGTCATCGGCACCCTGCGCGAAGCGGGATTTTCGGTGGAAATGACCGCCCATGCTTTTGCCCTGATCGATGCCTACGTCTACGGCTTCGCACTTTCCGAAGCCACCCTGCCCATCAACGGCCCCGAGACGGTCATCGAAGTTGCCGGGCAAATGATGGATCAGTCTTCCCCGAAGGACTACCCCTACCTCACCGAGTTCTCCATTGAACATGTCATGAAGCCCGGCTACGACTACGGTCGCGAGTTCGAGTTCGGACTGGACCTGCTCCTGGACGGCCTCGCGAGATCGCACAATCACTGCAAGGACCCCCGAAACACCTAACCGCCCGCGAAGCTCGTCCGGGAGGGCTGCATGGCTCGTCCAGCCGGAACTTTATCCGGGCTCCCGGGCTCCCGGGTCACCGCGAAGCGCGCTGCCGGTTCCATTTGGAAACCGCATTGACTGGACACATTGGTGAGGGCGGCGAAGCCTGTGGCCAGGTCCATGGGTTTCGGGATGGCCTGGGCGAAGAGTGCGGGGGTGCACATTGGAGGGCTACTTTCGGTGGCGCCTCAAAGGGCTCAGTGGATGGTGGGCTCGCGGCCCTTGACCAGAAGCCAGAAGATCGCGCTGGCTTCACCGATGACGGCGAACAAGCCGGCGAAGGTGACACGCATCCAGGCCGCAACTGCAGACCATCGCCGGTCGACGGTTTTGAAGAGCGCGTACCAGGCAACTGCCGCCATACGTTGCTGGACTTCCCAAGATGGCGGTGCCACTATGGCCGCAGAGACTGGAGGCACAAATGCAGGGGCCCGTCGATCTGGTCCTGGAGCAGTACCATCGTGCGCTCGATGCGGTTGTCACCGGAGACTCCGCACCGATGAAAGAACTGATTTCCAAGCGGCATGACGTCACCCTCGCCAATCCTCTCGGCCCGCCGGTCCGGGGCTGGAATGAGGTCGAGAGGACGATGGATTTCGCGATTTCCCATTTTCGCGATGGCGAGCCGACCCGATTCGAGCGGATTTCGCAGTTTGTCGGGACTGAACTGGCGTACATCGTCGAACTCGAACGAACGCGGGTAAAAATCGGTGGATCCGGCGAACTGTCTCCGATTGCACTGAGGGTGACCACCATCTTCCGCCTGGAGGACGGGGCCTGGAAGGTTGTCCACCGTCATGCTGATCCCATAACTGCCACTAAGTCGATCGAATCCATCGTCCAGTAGGTGGGAAAAGAAGCGGCCTGGGTGACGTGAATTGGCTGCCTCCGGGCCCCATGGCAGCCTAGCTGCGAACTTGGAGCACCAGGGTGAAATCGGCGTCCTGGGGCTTCAGCCGGTACGGCTCCAGGACCCCAGGCCCGCAGGCCGCCGTCCCCACGCCCCGGCGCGCGTGGTCAACGTAGACGTAGGTGCGGCCGTCCGCGACCAGATCCGTGCGATGGGTCGCGGCGTTCAGGACCTCCAAGCTGTAAGGCCTGACCGTCAGGGCAAAGGGGGCGCCGGCAATTTCCAGCGTCCCGGCGTCGAGCGCAACAGAAGCGGCGTGCACACCGGAACGTGCGCCTGACTCCTGCGGTCGCACATAGCCAACATCCATGCCTTCCAACGGCAAGGTAAACCAGCCGGTCTTGGTGCCCTGGCCGGTGTCGGGGTAGCTCTGGTGCGGCCCCTGGCCGAACCAACTCACGGTTTTGGCTTCGGACTCCAGCACGAGTTCAAGTCCGATCCGCGCCCACTCTGCGACATATCCCGCCTTTGTCCAGTCCCCGTCTGGATGGACCCTTGTCCGGAGGCCCACCTTGTCTCCGTCGCTGCTCCACGAGTAGTCGACCAGTACGCCGTACTGCTTGTCCGCCGCGGCCAGGCGGGTCCGGACAGTCAGGACCTCCCCGCCGTCCGATGCCGGCTCCGCGGAGATGCCGAGCAAGCGTGAGTGCAGCCGGTTGAGTCCCGCCGTGCTCCATTGGGCGGCCAGCGGCTGCCGGCGTGGCCCGGTCCATTCGCTGCCCAGGTCATTATCCGTAGGTGCCCACCACAGCGTCAGGCGGAAGTCGTCCACAGGGATGGTACCGAGGGAAACAGGCAAACCGGAGATACGGTCGAACCCCACCGGGCCCAGCCGGAGTTCGGCTGGGGAAACGCCCACCGACTCAAGGGAATGCGGCTGCACTGGCGCCGTGACGTCATGGACTGATTGGCCCCAGGCAAGTTCGTGACCGGCCTCAGCCCAGTCCGTGTTCAGGGCAAGGACTGCTTTGACGCTGAGCACGGATGGACTTCCGTCGGCCAGCACCGCCAGCCCTGCAGGAAGTTCCACGAACTTTTCCGTACGGGGTGCCAGCGGCTCGACTTCCACAACACCGTCGGAAAGCAGCTCGCCGCCGGTCTCGACCGCGTACCGGAAGCCAACCGCTGAGGTGTCCGCAAAGTCGAATCCGTTCCGCACAGTGAACCCGGACCAGTCCTCCGCCACGCTGATGCGCAGGGGTTCGATGACCTTCTTGAAGTCCAGCAGGCCGGGCCGCGGGTTGCGGTCCGCGTCAACCAAGCCGTCGGTAACGAAGTTGCCGTCGTGAATTTCCTCGCCAAAATCGCCGCCGTAGGCGAACTGCTCCCGGCCCTCCGCGTCCGTGACGGTGATGCCGTGCTCCAGCCACTCCCACACGAAGCCGCCCATCAGCCGGGGATACCGGTCAAAGAGTTCCTGGTATTCGGACATGCCGCCGGGGCCGTTGCCCATGGCATGGACGTACTCGCACAGGACGAACGGCATGGCGCGGCGGCGGACGTCCAGCTCAGGACTATCCAGCGGCTCCTCTATCCCCAGACCGATCAGCTCCGTTTCCGCGTGGCTTGCGTACATCCGCGAATAGACATCCACATAGGCACAGCTCCAATCGCCCTCATAATGGATGGGCCGGGACGGGTCCCTGTCCTTGGCCCACCGGGACATCGCTGCCAGGTTCCGGCCCGTGCCCGCTTCGTTGCCCAGGGACCACATCACCACCGAGGCATGGTTCTTGTCCCGTTCCACAGTCCGGCGCATCCTGTCCGTCAACGCAGGCTCCCACATCGGGTCGTCACTGGGGTTCTGGTTCCAGCTTGCGCTCGCAAAACCATGGGTCTCCAGGTCACACTCGAGCACAACGTAGAAGCCCAGCTGGTCCGCAAGCGCCAGGAAGTCCGGGTGCGGAGGGTAGTGCGATGTGCGGATCGCGTTGATGTTGTGCTGCTTCATCAGCCGCAGCTCCGCCTCCACAACGTCCCGGGGCACCACGCGGCCCAGACGGGGATGGTGCTCATGGCGGTTGACGCCGCGCAGCAGGACCCGCTGGCCGTTGACCTTGAACTGGGCATCCTCAATGGAAATGCTCCGGAACCCCAACTGCAGCGTCACGGTTTCGCCCGGCGCACTGACCGTCGCTTCATAGAGCAGGGGCAGTTCCGCCGACCAGGGTGAGACGGCCGGGACCCGGTGTTCGCTGCCGGCAGTCAGCTTCAGGTTGAGTTCCGGGACGTGTACAACAGCGCTAATCGGCTCACCAGCCCTGCTCGCCTCGACGCGCAGGATGCCTTCGCCGCTCTGGCGGTCGTAGCCGGCGTGCACAAACACGTCGTCGATTCCCTGTTCCGGCCTGGCCTGCAGGGTGACGTCCCGGAAGATTCCCGGCAGCCACCACATGTCCTGGTCCTCCACATAGCTCGCGGCGGAGAACTGGGCAACCCGGACGGCCAGCACGTTGGTGCCGTCTTTCAGGACTCCGGTAACGTCGAACTCGTGCGCGAGCCGGCTGCCCCGCGTGGTGCCCATTTCCGTGCCGTTGAGCCACACCGTCGCTGCGGATTCGATGCCATCGAACCGCAGGATGGCCCGCGGGAAGAATTCGGTGCCGGCCCGGAACTCCACTACATGGTCACCGATGGGGTTGGCGTCCGGCACGTGGGGCGGTTCCACGGCAAAGGGAAACTGGACGTTGGTGTAGGCCGGTGCGCCGTGCCCGTGCATGGGCCAGCTGGAGGGGACAGGCAGGCCGGTGAATCCGTCGAGGTTGTCGCCGAGCTGCCAGCCGTCCCGCGGCGCCTGCCGGATACCGGGACTGAGGCGGAACCGCCATTCACCGTTGAGTGTCTTCCTGGGTGCATCGCTGAGGAGATAGGCACGGGCAGGCAGGGTGCCGCGGGCCGGTTCCAGGGAGGCAAGACCCTCGACGTCGTCAACGCCAATGTCCAAAGGCCGGACCTTGGAGTGCGTGGCGGAGTGCGCCGGGGTCCCGGCCGGTACGAAGGGTGACACGGCTGACATGGAATTCCTTGCTGGGTGTTTGGGGTCGCACGGATGGTGCCGCGGGCGCTCAGCGTTTGCTGGCCGCCCCCAGGACGTGGGCCAGCCGCGGGTTGCCGGGAAGGACCGAGAAGCCGAAGCGCTCCAGGCCCTGCACCGTAAGGCCGGATCCGGCGATGGCGGCGGGCGTGTTCCGGTTTGGATGGCATCCGCCGGCCATCCGGCTCCACAGCGGCGTGACCAGGTCTTCCGCGGCCCCCAGCAGGCGGTGTGCGGACCGGACGTGTTCGTAGAACAGCAGCAGGCCGCCCGGCCGCAGGACCCGCACCACCTCCGCCAGGGCAACAGACTGGTCCGCCACGCTGCACAGCACCAGGCTGGAGACCACGACGTCGACCGAGGCGTCCGCCGCCGGCAGCGCCTCCGCGACACAGTTCACCACGGTGACCGGCACCGGCGCCCTGGCCGCGGCGGCCCGGGCCAGCTCCCGGAGCGTGGGATCCGGTTCGAGAGCCAGCACGCCCGTCACCGCGGAAGGGTAGAACGGGAAGGTGGCCCCGTAGCCCGCCCCGATTTCGACGACGGCGCCGTGCGCCGCCTCCAGGAGGCGCCGGCGGTGGTCCGCTGCCCCGCGGGCGTCCATCCGCGGACCCACGCGGGCGAAGGATCGTCCGAAGGACGGATGGCGCGGGTTGGTCTCCGGCATGGGGTCACTTTACGCCGACACCGGCTGGATTGAGTTTCAGGCGACGCAGCAGCTGCGCGTTGAGGGCCACCACGATCGTGGAGGCGGACATCAGCATCGCGCCGGCAGCGGGCGAGAGGACAATCCCGGCGAAGGCCAGGACGCCGGCAGCCAGCGGCACCGCAATGATGTTGTAGCCCGTGGCCCAGACGAGGTTCTGCCACATCTTCCGGTAGCTGGCCCGGGACAGGTCCACCATGGACAGCACCGCCCGGGGGTCGTTCCCGGCGAGGACCACGCCGGCGGACTCCACCGCGACGTCGGTCCCGCCGCCGATCGCGATCCCCACCTCGGCCCGGGCCAGAGCGGGGGAGTCGTTCACGCCGTCGCCCACCATGGCCACCCTGAGGCCGCGCGACTGGAGTTCGGCGACTTTCTTGTCCTTGTCAGCCGGGAGGACCTCGGCGAAGACCTCGTCGATGTGCAACTCGGCGGCCACCGCCTGGGCCACCTGGCGGGCGTCGCCGGTGATCATGGCGACCTTGATTCCCCGGTGCTGCAGGGCTGCGACCGCCTGGCGGGATTCCGGGCGCACCGCGTCCTCGAGGCTCACGGCGCCCACTACGGTGTTGCCGTCCACCACGTGGAGCACCGCGGCGCCCCGGCCCCGCCAGGCCGCCGTGGCGGCGGCCAGTGCCGGGGGTTCTTCCGCGCCCAGTTCCCGGAGCAGGGCCGGACCGCCCACCAGGACGGTCCTGCCGCCGATCGTGGCGCGGACGCCCCGGCCGGTCAGGGACGTGAAACCGCTCGCTTGCGGGACCGGGAGTCCGCGCCCGCGGGCGGTCGCCACGATCGCGCGGGCCAGCGGGTGCTCGCTGTCAGATTCCGCCGCAGCGGCCAGCGCCAGCAGCTCGTCCCGGCCGGTCCCGTCGACGGCGGCGAGGTCCTTGAGTTCCGGCTCGCCCTTGGTCAGGGTCCCCGTCTTGTCGAAGAGCACGACGTCGACCGTCCGCATCCGCTCGAGCGCCATCCGGTTCTTGATCAGCACTCCGGCCCGGGCGGCCCGTTCCGTGGAGATCGCGATGACCAGCGGGATGGCGAGGCCCAAGGCATGCGGGCAGGCGATTACCAGCACCGTCACGGTGCGCTCCACGGCGTCGGGCATGCTGCCCAGCAGAGTCCAGGCGATAAAGGTGATGACACCCGCCCCGGCGGCGAAGTAGAACAGGAAGGCGGCGGCGCGGTCGGCGAGGGCCTGGGCCCGCGAGGAGGAGGCCTGGGCCTCGGCCACGAGACGCTGGATGCCGGCAAGGGCGGTGTCGTCGCCGACGGCTGTCACCCGGACGCGGAGGCTGTTGTCCGTGGCGATGGTTCCCGCCACCACGGGGTCGCCGGGGGAGCGAAGAACGGTCTTGGACTCGCCGGTGATCATCGATTCGTCGAACTCGGCCTGCCCCTCGATCACGGTCCCGTCCGCCGGCATCCGGGCGCCGGAACGGACCAGGATAGTGTCGCCGCTCCTGAGCTCGGACACCCTGACGGTTTCGGTTCCGGACTCGGTGAGGCGCTCCGCCTCGTCCGGCAACAGCGCCGCGAGGGCGTCCAGGGCGCCCTGCGCCGAGCCGAGGGCGCGCATTTCGATCCAGTGCCCCAGCAGCATAATGTCGACCAGCAGGGCCAGTTCCCACCAGAAATCGAGGTCGAAGCCGCCGATCCCCAGGGTGGTCACCCACGAGGCCGCGAATGCGACGGTGATGGCCATGGCGATCAGCAGCATCATCCCCGGTTTGCGGCCTTTCAGCTCATTCAGGCCGCCCTTGAGGAACGGCTGGCCGCCGTAGAAGAAGATGACAGTTCCCAGGACCGGAGGGATCCAGGAGGAGCCGGGAAACACGGGCGCCTGGTAGCCGAGCAGGTGCCCGAACATGGGGCTGAAGAAGACCACGGGCACAGCCAGGGCAAGGGTCAGCCAGAACCTGTTCTTGAACATCGCCACGCTGTGCCCGGCATGCTGGCCGTGGCTGTGAACCATGTGCTCGTCGTCCTGCCGCGAGCCGTCCGTGGCGTTGGCGTGTGCTCCGAGACCCTGTGCGTTCATGCCGTGAGGCCGCTTGCCGCCGTGCTCCTCCTGCGGGTGGTTTAGTTGCTGGCCGCCTGCGGCCGGGCTGCTGTGCCGGTGTTCCATGATGCGCGCTCCTAGGGGAGGTTCCTCGCGAATTCAGATTCAGCTCCACCATACCCCTGGGGGGTATGCTTGACAAGAGGTTTTCCGGCTCACCGAACCTCAATCACGCCCATCATGCCCAGATCCTCGTGGTCCAGGATGTGGCAGTGGTACACCGAGCGGCCGCTGAAGTCGCGGAACGCGATCCTGACAGTGGCGCGGCCGTTCGCCGGCACGTTCACTACGTCCCGCATCACCACGGAACCGACTGCGCGGCCGTTGTCGTCGATGAGCTGCATCGGCCACACGTGCAGGTGGAAGGGGTGGTCCATGGGGCTGGTGTTGACCAGCGTCCATTCCTCCACGGTTCCGGCCGCGACGGTCGTGTCCGTGCGGGCCTCGCTGTATTCACGGCCGTTTATGGTGAACCGCATCATGCCGCCCATCCGCGCACCCCCGCCCCTGCGGCCCGCGCCCATGGACAGGACCAGTTGCCGGCGTGCGGCGACGGCGGCGGTCCTCAGGTCCGCTGGGGCCGGCCGGGACGTGAGGGCGCCGGGCGTGACGGCGGCGGCGCCGCTGACGCGGAACGTCGCCAGCGCGCCGCCCCCGCGGACGGGGACCGGCCCCTGCCCCATCATCCCCGGCATGCCGCCGCGGTCATAGGGGAGGGCCTGCAACACGGCTTCGCCGGCGGCGGCGGTCACGAGCAGGTCCGCCCGGTTGCCCGGCGCCAGCAGGAGTTCGTCGACGGTTTCGGGTTCGGCGGACCGGCCCGAGTCCATGCCGAGCAGCTGCAGCTGCTGGCCGTCGAGCCGGAGCCGGACGTAGCGGGCCACGCAGGTATTGACGATCCGCCACCGCTCCCGGGCGCCGGGGGCGGCCGTGAGCAGCGGGTTGCTCTGCCCGTTGAGCAGGAGCAGCCCACCCTCCCGGCCCGCCATGCGTTCCATCAGCGACACGGCGGCGATGTTCCCGGCACTGTCCAGCGTGGTGTCTGAGATCAGCAGTACCCGTTCCGTACTCACCGGGATGGCCTCGGAATCTTCGACAATGATCGCCCCGAAGAGCCCGGCAAAGATCTGGTCGGCGACCATGCCGTGGTGATGCGGGTGGTACCAGTACACACCTGGCGGATGGTCCGGCGGCAGCCGGTAGCGGTAGTCGAAACCCTGTCCGGGCAGGACCGCCCTGAACACATTGTCCGCGTCGGCCTCCGGGGACACGTGGAGGCCGTGGACGTGCAGGTTCGTTGGTTCGTTGAGGCTGTTCACGAGCCTGACGTTGAGCTCATCGCCTGGCCGCAGGCGGAGGGTGGGACCCGGGACGGTGCCGTTGTAACAGAGGGCGCGGGCCTGGCGGCCGCCGAGCTCCACCCGTCCGGGGGCGGCATCCAGGGTGAGCTCGAGCAGGCCGTCGGCGCTGCGAAGTTCGGCGGGACCGCGCAGCTCGGCGCCCTGCACGGGCGCTGCGCCCCCGCCGCCGATCCCGGCCGGCTGCTGCGTGGAATTCAGGGACCACCACAGCCCGGCGGCGCCGGCCACCGTGGCAGCCGTGCCCAGCCCGCCCACAATCAGGGCGTTGCGGCGGCTGATCGGCCGCATTACGGCTCCTCGCCGAGTACTTTCACATTCTCGCGGTACTGTTCCGCGGTGAGCTCGCCCCTCGCGAAGCGTTCATCGAGGATCAACCGCGCCTGGCTCTTGGCCCCGGGGAAGCCGGGGCCGCCCGGGGGACTCCCCGGCTGGCCATAGGGCGGGGCGCCGTAGGGGCCGTAGTGGGCCGGACCGCCCCGGCTGGTTCCACCGGTGAAGAGGCGGACCGCGAGCAGCACCAGCACCGCGATCCCGACCAGCAACAGCACACCCCAGAGCCACATCCAGCCGAAGCCGTTACCGTAGTAACCCATCATGGCCTGATCCCTTCGCCCGCGACCGCTCCTGCCCCCGCCGCCCCCATTGTCCGCCGGATACCGGGGGTGGGCTAGGGTCCTAAGTCGCCTGTTTGGGCAACCGGTCTGCGGGAAGGACCGCCCGCGGCGGGGCGGAACCCGGACCCGGGGCAGGTGGGCAGCCTCAGCTGATCAGCAGGCTCAGCGCTTCGGTCAGGTGCCCGACTTCCCGCACGGAGAAGCCCGCCGGCACCGGGCCCGGGCCGTTCGGACTCGCGGGCACCACGGCATGGGTGAATCCCAGCCGGTGGGCTTCGTGGATCCGCTGGTTGATGCCGGGCACGGGGCGGACCTCGCCGGCGAGCCCCACTTCGCCAAAGGCGATCAGCCGCTCCGGCAGGGGTTTCCTGGCCTTCGCCGAGGCCACGGCCAGCGCGACGGCGAGGTCCGTTGCGGGCTCGCTGAGCTTCACGCCGCCCACGGTTGCCACGTAGGAATCGTCCTTGTTCAGCAGACAGCCGGCCCGCTGCTGGAGCACCGCCAATAGCATGGCCACCCGGGAACTGTCCAGCCCGCTCGTTGCCCGCCGGGGCTGCGAGCTGGAACTTTCGGCCAGCAGGGACTGCACCTCGGCCAGCAGCGGGCGGCGCCCCTCCAGGGTCACCGTGATGCAGGTGCCGGAGACCGGTTCCTTGGTCCGGGAGACAAACAGCCCGCTCGGATCGGCCAGGCCCACAATCCCGTCCTCGTTCAGGTCGAAGCAGCCGACGTCGTCCGTGGGGCCGTAGCGGTTCTTGACTGCCCGCAGCAGCCGCAGCCGGGAGTGGCGTTCGCCTTCGAACTGGCACACCACGTCCACCAGGTGCTCGAGCAGCCGGGGGCCGGCGATGGAGCCGTCCTTGGTCACGTGCCCCACCAGCAGGGTAGTCATGTTGCGGCGTTTGGCTGCGGCGATCAGCGAGGCGGCGACCTCCCGGACCTGCGAGACACCGCCGGCGCTGCCTTCCACGTCGGCGCTGCTCAGAGTCTGCACGGAGTCCACGACCAGCAGCCGCGGTTCGAGCTTCTCCACCTGGCCCAGGGCCTGGCCGAGGTCCGTTTCGGCGGAGAGGTACAGGGATTCGGCGACGGCGTCGATCCGGTCCGCGCGGAGCTTGACCTGCGCGGCGGATTCCTCGCCCGTGATGTAGAGGACGTCCTGCGCTGTGCGGGCAAATTTGGCCGCGACGTCCAGCAGCAGGGTGGACTTGCCGACCCCGGGTTCGCCCGCGAGCAGGATCACGGCGCCCGGGACCAGCCCGCCGCCGAGCACACGGTCCAGTTCGTCCACGCCGGTGGGCAGGAACGCCGCGGTGGTGGCATCGACCTCAGCGATCCGGCGGGCCGGCTCCAGGACGGTGGTGGCCGCCGTCGTGCGCGCCACGGCGCCGCCGGTTTCCTCCACGCTGCCCCAGGCCTGGCACTCGCCGCAGCGGCCCACCCACTTGGCCGTGGTCCAGCCGCATTCGGCGCATTTGTAGCCCGGCGCCTTGGTAGCCCGGGAAGTCTTGGTAGCCATTGCTCCACCCTATCGGCGCACGCCGACGGAACGCTCCCGCACCGCGGCAGCTACAGCGGCGGCAGGATGTCCCGGGCCTCCCGGGAGTCGACACCGGCCGCCTCCAGCAGGTCCACCATCAGCGGGCGGAAGAGCATGACCACCGTTTCGCCCTCCAGCCGCTGCACGTCCAGCAGCCGCGGGTGCAGCCGGCCGGCAATTTCCCGCAGCTCCGCCCGGGCTGTCCGCAGGTGCGCGCGGCGGGCGCCGTCGTGCACTTCCGCCAGGCCCAGGGAGAGTTCGTCGACGGCGTCGGCGGTGTCCCGGAGGACATCGGCGATGTTCTGGGTGGCGTCGTCGGACAGTGCCGCATGATTGATGGCACTGGTCAGGCGGCGGGCAAAGACGCGGCTGTTACGCAGGGCAAGGTCGATGTAGTCCAGCGACTGCTCCATCCGGTCCAGCTCGTCCCGGTGCCGGCGGTAGGCCGGCGCCAGGGTGGCCACCTCGCCGGAGGCCCGCAGGGACTGCCGCATGGCATCGATCAGGGGCTGGCAGTTCCGCCCGCGGATCAGCGCATGCCAGGCCTGGGTGGAGTCGCTGTAACTCAGCGCGGAGGCACATTCGCGCAGCACCTCGGCGAGTTCGTGCAGGAGCTTCTTGACGTCGTTGCGGGGTTCCCGGCGCGGGTCCTTCGGGATCAGGACCGTCACCAGCAGGGCGAACACGCCGCCCACAATGGCGTCAATGCTGCGGGTGAACGGCCCCCCGGCGGGCGCCGGCAGCAGCACCACCAACAGGGACTGCAGCCCCAGCTGCGTGGTGAAAATGGTGCCGCTGTCCAGGAACCGTGCCAGCAGGATCGAGAACAGCAGCACGACGGCGGCCTGCCACATCCCGGCGCCCAGCCAGTGCAGCAGCAGGTCCCCGACCACAATGCCGATGGTGCAGCCCAGGCCGACCTCGATCACCCGCCGCAGCCGGGGATCCCGGGAAAAGCCCAGGGAGATGAGGGAGGACGTGGCGGCGAAGAGCGGGCCGCTGTGGCCCAGCACGTACTCGGCAAACGCGTAGGCGCCGACGGCGCAGGCGGTCATCTGGACGGCCGGGAGGAGGGAGTTCCGGCTCCGGACCAGGCCGGTGCGTACGCGGCCGCGCAGGAAGCGGGCGCTTGCGGAAAGTCCAATAGCGGGGGCCATGCGCTCCAGTCTATGGGCCGGCCCGGCCGCTCGACGCGGGACCTCTAAGGCCGAAGCCGCCGGTTGCAGCTCAGACGTTCATGTTCTGTTCATCTTCGCGGATCATAGTGTTCACGAAGGGGCTCTACCTTGAATGAAAGGCAGCTACTTGTTGCCCGGCGGAGACATTCCGCATATTAGCTTTCCGGCAGTCCGCATCAGCTGCCGAGTACACCGGAGGAACCAAGTGAACTTCAAGCGATCAAGCGCTGCTTTCGCGGCACTGGCGGCAGGCACCCTGCTGCTCTCGGCCTGTGGCAGCGACAACAACGCCGGTACCCAGACCACCACCTCCGGCGCGGCCGCGTCCGACGTGGTATGTGGCGGCAAGAAGGCGCTGAAGGCCAGCGGCTCCAGCGCCCAGTCCAACGCCATGACCCGTTTCGTCGCCGCGTACGAAGCGGCCTGCGACGGTCAGACCCTGAACTACACCTCCAATGGCTCCGGCGCTGGCGTCTCCGAATTCCTCGGCGCGCAGACCGACATCGGCGGCTCTGACTCCCCCCTGAGCGAGAAGAAGGGCGAGCCCGCCAAGGCCCTGGAACGCTGCGGCAGCGAAGCCTGGAACCTGCCGGTCGTTTTCGGCCCGCTGGCCGTGACCTACAACGTCAAGGGTGTCGACAAGCTGAATCTCGACGGCCAGACCGTCGCCAAGATCTTCAACGGCACCATTTCAACGTGGAACGACCCGGCCATCGCCGCGCTGAACTCCGGTGTCAGCCTGCCGGGCGAGAAGATCAACGTGATCTACCGCAGCGATGAGTCCGGCACCACGGACAACTTCCAGCAGTACCTCGACGCGGCATCCACGGGCGCCTGGGCCAAGGGCGCTGGCAAGACTTTCGCCGGCGGCGTCGGTGAGGGGGCCAAGGGTAACGAGGGCACTTCTGCCGCAGTCAAGGGCACCGAAGGATCAATCACCTACAACGAGTGGTCCTTCGCAAAGAGCCAGAATCTGTCCGTAGCCAGCATCATCACTTCGGCAGATCCGGCTCCGGTTGAGATCTCCACCGAGACCGTCGGAAAGACCATCGCGGGCGCCAAGATCAAGGGCAAGGGCAACGACCTGGTCCTGGATACCACCTCTTTCTACACTCCGAGCGAAAAGGGTGCCTACCCGATCGTTCTGGCCACGTATGAAATAGTTTGCTCCAAGTACACGGACGCCGAAACCGCCACCGCAGTCAAGGCGTTCCTGACATCCACCATCGGCGCGGGCCAGAACGGCCTGACGGACAACGGTTACATCCCCGTCCCGGACGACTTCAAGGCCAAGCTGAAGACGGCCATCGCCGCAATCTCTTAGGACTCAACTCATGTCGTCTCCACGACCCGAGGTGACCGAACCTTCGGCCCCGAGCAAAAGCTCGGGGCCGAAGGCCGCACCTGACCAAACGACCGGCGGAGGCCCCCCGGCCTCCCGGCCCGGCCGCGACACCTCCGGCGCTTCCGTATTTAAGCACGGCAGCGTTGTGGGCGACCGTGTCTTCAGCGCCGTCAGCACCGTCTCCGGCATCGTGGTCATCGTCTTGATTGCCCTGATCGCTGTCTTCCTGCTCGTCCGGGCCATCCCGTCGCTGCAGGCCAACACCGTCAACTTCTTCTTCAGCAGCGAATTCAACACCACCGACGAGAACAACCTCGCCTTCGGCATCCGCGACCTGTTCGTCGTCACGGTGCTCTCCTCGGCATTTGCCCTTCTGCTCGCCGTTCCCGTCTCAGTGGGTATCGCGATCTTCCTCACGCAGTATGCACCGAAGCGCCTGGCCCACTGGTTCGGAAGCATCGTGGACCTCCTCGCCGCCGTTCCGTCGATCATTTTCGGTCTCTGGGGAATCTTCGTCTTGGCCCCTTGGCTGGAGCCCCTGGCTAAGTCCCTGAACTCAACGCTTGGATGGTTCCCGCTGTTCTCCACGGGCAACGTCTCCCTCAACGGCGGCGGGACCATCTTCACGGCAGGCATCGTCCTGGCGGTAATGATCCTGCCGATCATTACCGCCATTACCCGCGAGGTCTACAAGCAGACACCCGGCGGGCACATCGAAGCAGCCCAGGCGCTCGGAGCCACGAAGTGGGAAGTCGTAAAAATGACCGTGCTGCCCTTCGGCCGCAGCGGGACAATCGCGGCATCCATGCTTGGCCTTGGCCGGGCACTGGGCGAAACAGTAGCCGTCCTGATCATTCTGCGCGCATCGGCGCAGCCGGCTAGCCTCACCCTGTTCGACGGCGGCTACACGTTCGCCTCCAAAATTGCGTCTGCCGCAGCGGAATTCAGCGCCCCGCTGCCCACCGGGGCATATATCGCCGCTGGCTTCGTGCTCTTCGCCCTGACCTTCGTCGTCAACGCGCTCGCACGCTCCGTGGTTGGAAAGAAGGTCAACGGATGAGCCGTTTGCCCAGCCTCGCCGGCCGTCAGCAGCCGGCGCCTCGTCCCATGCCGACCGAGGATGATCTAAAAGCAAAACGTGCGTTCCGGCCGATCAGCAAGCGGCGTCGGGTAACCGACAAATTCGTTGCGGGACTTGTGAGCGCGGCATTCCTCGTCGCGCTCGCCCCGTTGCTGTGGCTCCTCTGGACCGTCGTGTCCCAGGGCCTCCCCGCCATCCTCAACGCGGACTGGTGGACCAAATCACTGCAGGGGGTCCTGCCGGAGCAGTTCGCCGGCGGCATCTATCACGCGCTGTACGGAACTATCGTGCAAGCCTTGATGGCTGCACTTATCGCCGTTCCTCTCGGCCTGATGATCGCGATCTATCTCGTCGAGTACGGCCGCGGTTGGTTGGCCGGCCTCGTGACCCAGATGGTCGACATTATGTCCGGTATTCCGTCCATCGTCGCCGCCCTGTTCGTCTTCAGCTTGTGGATCGGAACGCTCGGACAGCCCCAGAGTGCCTTCGCCGTGTCGCTGGCGCTGGTTCTGCTCATGCTGCCGGTCGTCATCCGCAACACCGAGGAAATGCTGCGACTCGTTCCGGATGAACTCCGCGAAGCGTCCTACGCACTGGGTGTGCCGAAGTGGATCACGATCTTGCGCATCGTCTTGCCTTCGGCGATGTCCGGCATCATCAGCGGCATCATCCTCGCAGTAGCCCGCGTGATGGGCGAAACAGCCCCCGTCCTCGTCTTGGTGGGGTACAGCAGGTCCATCAACTTCAACGTGATGGACGGCAACATGGCCTCGCTGCCGCTGCTGCTCTACACGGAGCTGATCAACCCCGAGCCGGCCGGGCAGCTCCGCGTCTGGGGCGCCGCCCTGACGCTGATCATCCTGATCGGCCTCCTCAACGTTATTGCTACCGTTGCCGCACGCCTCGTGGCGCCCAAAAAATCTTAATCTGCAAGGAATCCTGAATGGCAAAGCGCCTTGATATCAAAGATCTCAACGTCTACTACGGAAAATTCCACGCCGTGGAGTCAGTCACCATGTCGGTGGAGCCGCGCAGTGTCACAGCACTGATCGGACCCTCCGGTTGCGGCAAGTCCACGGTCCTCCGAACCCTGAACCGTATGCACGAGGTCATCCCCGGCGCCCGCGTCGAAGGACATGTCCTCCTCGACGGAGCCGACATTTACGATCCCGGAGTCAGCCCTGTCTCAGTCCGACGAACCATTGGCATGGTCTTCCAGCGGCCCAACCCGTTCCCGACCATGTCCATCAAGGACAACGTCGTCGCGGGCCTGCGCCTCCAGGGCCTGAAAGACAGAGCCAAACTGAACGAAGTGGCTGAGCAGTCCTTGAAGGGCGCGAACCTTTGGAACGAGGTCAAGGACCGGCTCGACAAGCCCGGCGGTGGACTCTCCGGCGGGCAGCAGCAGCGTTTGTGTATCGCCCGGTCCATCGCAGTGGAACCTGATGTTCTGCTCATGGACGAGCCGTGCTCCGCTCTCGACCCGATCTCCACCCTCGCAATCGAGGACCTGATCACCGAGCTCAAAGAGCGTTACACCATCGTCATCGTGACGCACAACATGCAGCAGGCCGCCCGCGTCAGCGACCAGACGGCGTTTTTCAACCTGGCCGGGGTTGGCCAGCCTGGACGCATGGTGGAAATAGACAGCACGGAAAAAATCTTCAGCAACCCTACGGAGAAAGCAACTGAGGACTACATCTCGGGCCGGTTCGGATAAAGCGGTCCAAACGGTGAACGGACGATGACTACCGTGTCAGAGCAGACTGAAACCGAATGGGCGGGCAAGAGGGAAGATTCAGTGCTGGTGGCCGGCCCGATCACGGTTGACCTGGAGCGGCACGAAGTCAGGCTTGACGGGCAGGAAATCGTCTTCAGCCACCGTGAGCTGTTGTTGCTCGCGTACCTCATCCGTCAAGGCGGCAGAGTCGCCAGTACCGAAGAAATAAGTGATGCCGTGTGGGGGAAGCGGGCAGCGACAAACACGGTGGCAGTGCACGTCAAGCGGGTGCGCGTGAAGCTGGGCGACGACCCCCAGCACGGGAACATGATTCGAACCGTCCGCGGCGTCGGCTATCGGCTCGGTCCGTCACTGTGCAGCTGACCCGCGTTTCTGGCCGAGGTCCGGCGACGCTTATTCGTCTTTGACGCAGGTGCGGAAGCGCAAGGACCGGACGGCTCTGAATGTGGGTCAGCGCGGTTGTTATTGATCCCTCCAACGAGCAGGTGTGGCGCGGAAAAGCCGCCGAGGCACCCCCAAACCCATCAAAGGCTCAGGCGCCGCCTGAGCCCAAGGCGCTGGCAATGCCGCGGATGGCCTCAGGGACGACCCTGTAGTGCACGCTCATCCCGCGACGTTCCTTGGTGAGAAGACCGCTGCCCTCCAGTACCGGAAGGCCGGGATCATTTTCGTGGTCCCGGTGCTGCGGTCCTTCATGAGCGTCAAAGCGCACCCGCGCCCTTCAGGGCGGCACTCGGGAGGGCAAACTGCCGCCGCCAACGACGTGGGGCAATCCGGGAGAATGGAGGATGATGACCGTATGGCAAAGACCGTAATTTTCTTGTTCCACGACGACAACGCTTCACTTGACGCAGGTTCCCATGTCGCTGAGCGGGTCCGCCAGGTCGCAGCCGGCCAAGGCGTGGAACTTGAGGTGTTCTGCTTCGGTCCGGCGCAGGCCGCGCTCACCGAGGACGGCAGCGACCCCGTACGCGAAAGCTACCGCCAGCAGATTGACGCCCTGATTGCCGCCGGCGTCACCGTGCACGCGTGCCTGAACGCGGCGAACGCCGCCGGGACAGCCGGGGCACTCACCTCGCGCGGACTGGCTCTGGAGTTCGCCCGTGATGCCTTCGTCCGCTACGCGCTCGAGGGCGCGGCAGTGATCAGCTTCTGACATGACCGGAATGAACGATCCCGCCGAGCGGGCCCCTGGAGGCGAACAGCGCCAGGATCCGCGCTGGGACGTCCCGTCCTGGCTGGCGGAGGCGGCGGACCTGCCCCGGTTCCAGGTCCTGGACACGAGGTCCGCGCAGGGCCGGATTGAAACACGGACCAAAACCGTCACCGTCGCGGACCTGATCCTCTTCCACGGTCATGCCTGCGACGGGCTGCTCCGCGGAGCCTATGCCTTCGCCGCCCTGGCAGCCACAGCATTCCCCGATGGAGTCTTTGACCGGAGCGACCTGATTGCCGTATCCAAAAACAGCCCCTGCCTGGGCGACATTGCCGCCTACCTGACCGGGGGCCGGGCCCGGTTCGGCACGCATCTGCTGGATGGCTCCTTCGGGGTTCAGTTCGTGGTCAGGGAAATCTCGACAGGGGCCACCTGGGAAGTGCGGGAGGAACCCGGTTTCTTCCCGCCGCTGATTGTTCGCTGGGACGCCGCCCTCCTCGATGACGCACTCACCGACAACGGAACGCTCAGCCCGGCTGACAAAGCCGAACTCGTGGCTGTCAACGAGGCCGTTCAATGGAACTGGGTGCGCGCCGTGCTGCTGCCCAGCCACCCTGCCGAGCACTACCTCGTCCGGGAACTCCGTGATGCCCAGCTTCCTGTACCCCTCGCCGATGCCCGGCGCACCGACGTCGTCAACCGCGATGTTCCGCCGCCGGCCCGGTTCCACAGTCCCTACGAAATGGGATTCGATGCGCCGGAACCCGAGGTTCCCGTGGATCTGCCCGAACCCTGGGCCTCGAGATACCTGGATGGACCGCCTCCCCGGCCATCCTCCCCAGCGGCCCCGAAGGAACCCTGATGAGAACTCCACCCACGACTTACCGGGTCCACGGGCACGGCGCGGCAGGCCAGGAAGCGTCCATCCAGGCCGGTAACCAGAGGATTCCGATCGACGCCAGCTGGGGCGCCGACGAACCCTCCGGGCTGCCCGGCCCGGCCGAGCTGCTCGCTGCGGCCTTTACCGCTTGTCTGCTGAAGAATCTGGAACGCTCCGGTGCGATGATGCCGTTCAGCTACCACAGTGCCGAGATCGATGTGCAAGCCCGCCGCCAAGACAGTCCGCCGAAATTTGTCGAGATCGAGTACGAAATCCGCATCGTAACCAGCGAAAGCCCGCGACGCGTCGAACTCCTGCACCGCAACCTCAGCCGGTACGGCACCGTTTACAACACCCTCGCCGCCGTCTGCGACGTCCACGGCACTATCGTCGCGGCGGCCCCCCGGTCCTGACCCGCAGGCGACGGAGCTCTACGACGAGAGCGGGGACAGGGACAGCGCCAGCACAAACGCGGCTGCCGCGGTGACCGCGGGCGTGATCAGCCAGAACATCAGCACGCGGATCACGACCTTCTGGTTGGTGGCAGGAAACCCCTGATTGGCGCCGGCGCCCAGCACCGCTGACGTGACCGTGTGTGTGGTGGAGATGGGCAAGTGCAGACCGACTGCGCCCACCAGCAGGATGACCGAGCTGAGCAACTGGGCCACGGAGCCGCGCAAGGCATCCATCCGGATCATCCGGTAACCGATGGTGTAGGAGATCCGCCAGCCGCCGGCCAGGGTCCCGGCGGTCAGAAGCGTCGCGGTGAACAGTGCCACCCAGATTGGCATCTCGCTGCCATCGGACAGCCCCGACGCCAGCATCGCCAGGATCAGGACGGCACTGGTGCGCTGGCCGTCCTGCAGGCCGTGGGCCAACGCGACGGCGCCCGCGGCAACGCTCTGGGCCCTCCGGGAACGGGAATTGACGACATTCGGCGGCGTGTACCGCGCGGCCCAGGTCGCGGGCCAGACCAGCAGGTAGGCGCCCGCGAATGCAATCAGCGGCGAGAGCAGCAGCGGAAGCACCACCTGAAAGAGCAAGGACATGTCAACGCCCCCGACGGCGTTCCCGCCGATAACTACGCTCGCGACCCCGGCGCCGGCCAGTCCGCCAACGAGGGCATGCGTTGAGGACGACGGGATGCCCCGCCACCAGGTGTAGATTCCCCAGAGCACGGCACTGACCAGGCCCGCCACCAGGATGGTCAGCCCGATCTCCCCCTCGGGGAGCTGCACCCAGGTCTGGCTGACCGTGAGGGCCAGGGCGGCGCTCAGCCCGGCGCCGATGAAGTTGAAGAACCCGGCCAGCAGCACGGCGACGGTGGGGGTGAGGGCCCGGGTCCGGACAGCCAGTGCCACCGCCGCCGAGGCGTCCCTGAAGCCGTTCAGAAAGGCGAATGCCCCGGCGAAGACCACCACCAGGACAAACAGGAAGATGATCACGTCAGGATTCCTTGACGATGATGCTGCCCACCTGGGCCGCGACCTTTCGCATGTCCCTGGTGACGTCGACCAGCTGGTCAGCGATGTCCCGGGTGCGTGCGTACCGCGTCGACTTCATTTCGTTGAGCATGTCCGCCACCCAGACCCGGTGTGACCGTTCTGCGCGCTTGGCCAGGCGAAGGACCTCGATCCAGTAATCCTCAAGGTCGTCCAGGTTGTCCAGCCGCCGCATGGCGTCCACGGTGAGCTCGGCCTGCCTGCTGATGATTTCCAGCTGGTCCGCGGCGCGTTTGGGCAGCCGGTCCAGTTTGTAGAGGGACACCAGCTCCGCAGCGGCATCGAGTTTTTCCATCGCATCATTGAGGTACAGGGAAAGGACGTACATGTCCTCGCGGGGGAGCGGGCTCACGAAGGTGGTCCGCATGTGTGTCAGTAGGGCGAAGTGCAGCTCCGCGGACTTCGCTTCATGGTTGTGCATGTCCTCCACCAGCCGGGCATTCTCACTGGCCGGGGCGCCAAGGATCTCCGAAAGGGTGCCCGTGGCGAGCACAATCTGGTTTGCCAGCTGGGCGAGGAGATTCAGCCCGGCAGGCTCCTGGGGGAAAAGGCGCAGCTTCACGTGTGGTTACCGGCCTTCGGGAGGGAGGTGCGCGGGCGGTGTCGGCCGGGCGTGTGAGTTGATGGTGACCCGCGCATGAGGATTACTTTACCGCCCGGCCTGAAGCGCTGGGAACGCGCCCCGGCGGCCGGTGGAATATGACGGCGGCCCGGTGGGCAGGGGCACGTTGCGCCCGGCCGCTTCGGGGGGCCCGCGGCGTACAGTCTCCAACGTCACTCTCGACGAGGCTATCTTGCATCGACAATGGTCGATATCATTAGAAAGTGCCACACGGACGACGTCGCTCGGAATCATGCGCCGCTGCCTGACCAAATGTGGCACCGTGTTTCGGTGCTGGATCGAACCACTGCAAGTGCCAAGGAGAATTACATGCCTGCTATCCGAATCTACGAATCCGCTCTTTGCTGCGACACCGGCGTCTGCGGCCCCGACGTGGACCAGTCCCTGGTGGATGTGACCGCGGATGTGCGCCACCTCCAGGGCCTCGGTGCCGACATTGCGCGCCACAACCTGGCCAGCGAACCGACCGCTTTCGCCGAGGACGAGATGGTCCGCGGTTTCATGCACCTGGTCGGGTCCAAAGGCCTGCCGCTGACTATCGTCGACGGCGTCACGGTCGCCGCCGGCACCTACCCGAACAGGGGACAACTGCTGTCGTTCGCCGGCCTTGGCGAGGCCGCAGGCGAGCCGAAGTCGCGTCCGGATTTGGGCCTCACCGAAAAGCAGTCCGACGGCTGCTGCGGCGGCTCTACGAGCTGCTGCTAGGCCCGGCGTGAAATTCCTGGATAACTCTCCACGGTTCGTTTTCTTCACAGGCAAGGGCGGCGTGGGTAAGACTTCTGTTGCCTGTGCGACCGCCCTGACCCTTGCAAAGGCCGGCAAGCGGGTGCTGCTGGTCAGCACGGACCCGGCGTCCAATGTCGGGCAGGTTTTCGGTGTGACCATCGGGAACACGGTTACTGCCATCCAGGATGTGCCGGGTCTCTCTGCATTGGAAATTGACCCGGAGCAGGCAGCCGAGGCCTACCGTGAACGCATCATCGCGCCCGTCCGCGGACTCCTGCCCGAGACCGAATTGGCCGGCATCGCCGAGAGCCTGTCAGGTTCCTGCACCACAGAGATCGCCTCGTTCGACGAGTTCACCAACCTGCTCGCCGACGACAGCGGTTACGGCGAATATGACCACATCGTTTTCGATACCGCACCGACAGGCCACACGATCCGGCTATTGCAGTTGCCGGGCTCCTGGACCGATTTTCTCGAGGCCGGCAAGGGGGACCCGTCCTGCCTGGGCCCTCTCTCGGGACTTGAGAAGCACAAGCAGGTGTACGCCCGGGCGGTCCAGGCCCTCACCGACCCGGCGAGGACCCGGCTTGTCCTGGTCAGCCGCGCGCAGACATCTTCACTGAGCGAAATCGAGCGGACCTACCTCGAGCTCAACCAGATCGGGATCGGGGGAGGATACGTTGTCGTCAACGGCGTCCTGCCGGAAGCCGCTGGTGGGGAGGATCTGGCGCAGGCCTTGCGGGCCCGGGAGGCTGCGGCCATCGCGGCCATCCCCGAGGTGGTTGCCGCTTTGCCCCGTGACGTTCTGGACCTGAAGCCGGGCAATATGGTCGGCATTCCGGCACTTGAATCCCTGTTCGCGGACACTTCCGGCGCCGGTATCACTGATGACGCGCTGGTCCCCGAAATTGAGGACGCCCCGCTGGCTGCCCTGGTAGATGAAGTGGAGCTCGACGGCCACGGCCTCGTGATGTGCATGGGCAAAGGCGGGGTCGGGAAGACCACCGTCGCGGCCGCCATTGCGGTTGCCCTGGCCAAACGCGGGCATACGGTCCACCTCACCACGACTGATCCCGCTGCCCACCTCACCGAAACACTCCATGGTTCCATCCCGGGCCTAACGGTTTCGCGCATCGATCCTGAATCGGCAATTCAGGAGTATCGAAGCCACGTGATGGAGACCAAGGGGCGGAGCCTGGACGATGAAGGACGCGCGGCCCTCGCGGAGGACCTGTTGTCCCCGTGCACGGACGAGGTGGCTGTGTTCCGGCAGTTCTCCAGGGTGGTCCAGGAATCCCGTCGGCACTTCGTGGTGATCGACACCGCACCGACCGGCCACACGCTGCTGCTCCTGGACGCCACCGGCTCGTACCACCGGGAGATCGCCCGCCAGGTCGGCGACACGATGGGGTTCGTGACGCCCCTGATGCGGCTGCAGGACCCCGCGCAGACCAAGGTCGTTCTCGTCACGCTGGCCGAAACGACGCCCGTGCTCGAAGCCGAAGGACTGCAGGATGACCTGGAAAGGGCCGGAATCTACCCGTGGGCCTGGGTCATCAACAACTCGATCGCCGCCGCACACCCACGGACGGCGTTCCTGCGGGCCCGCGCCGCGAGCGAAATAGAACAGATCACAAGGGTGCACACCCTGACGGACCGGTTCGCCCTCATTCCGCTGCTGCCCGAGGAGCCCGTCGGCGAGGAGAAGTTGTCGGCCCTGACTGCGCTCAGCTCCCTGCCAGCCTGACGGAAATCCAGCCTCCGCCGACACTTGTGCGGCGGGGGTTGTGACCCGTTCGGCTAGCCGTCCAGGCGCTGGGCCAGCAGTGCTTCGATATCCCGGGCGGTGGCCTCCAGTTTGGCGATCGTGTCCCGTTGGAGTGCCCGCAGGTACTCGGCATCCGACTCGCCGTCCTGCACCCAGTTCTCGTCACCCGGTGAGTCCATTGCCTGGCGCGTGTTGGCGGTTGCCGTACTGATGTTCTCCAGCATTGCGCGCAGCCGGTCTTCTGTGGCGGATGCCTCGGTGTGCATAGTGTCCTCCTTGCTTGCGGTCCTGTGGCCAGGTCCGTGGGGCGACTCTGTCGACGGTGCTTCGCAGGAACTAAAGGACCGGTGTGCGCCGTTCGATCAGGACGGCGTCCCGCCATTGGCCTGCAGCGGGGCCGTGTGCCATCAGGGCAATTTTTTCCCGTCGCCCCACGACCCTGAATCCGTGGGCGAGGTGCAGCTTCAGGCTTGGCTCGTTCTCAGGGAAAATGCTCGCCTGGATGGTCCAGATGCCGTCTTCCTCAGTCGAGGCAATCAAGGACCGGAGGAGGAGTGACCCGATCCGCCGGCCGCGGGCCGCCTCGGAAACGTAGATGGAGTGCTCGACAACGCCGGAGTACACCGGACGGGCGGAAACGGCGGACACCGCCGCCCAGCCGAGAACCCCGCCGGTGGGCCCCTCGGCCACCAGGCGGTGGGCGGCGAGCCTCGAATGGTCGAAATGGTGCCAGCCCGGCACCCCGGCCTCGAAGGTTGCCTGGCCCGTCGCGATTCCCTCGCTATAGACCCTCTGGACCCAGGGCCAATCTGAGTCCTGCATCGGCCGGACCGTGACAGCGGGAGTCGGACTCTGGCTCACAGGGAGGCCAAGAGGTCTGCCGTCTGCTCCATGGCGCCGGGGACGAGGGAATAGTACGCCCAGGTGCCGCGCTTTTCGCGGTGCAGCAGGCCGGCATCGACCAGAATCTTGAGGTGGTGGGAGACGGTGGGCTGCCCCAGGTCCAGCGGCTCGGTGAGATCGCACACGCAGGATTCACCGGAGGCGTCGCTCTTGACGATGGAGAGCAGGCGCAATCTGTTGGGATCGGACAGAGCCTTGAACACGAGGGCCTTGCGCCGGGCATCCTCCGCGCTGAGGACGGGCTGACCGGACGGTGCGCAGCAGGCGTCGTCGGGGGCCGGCCCAACCGTTTGCAGAGAATTCATGTGTCCATTATGCACACAGATTGACATTCATCGATATAGTCGGAAATACTTCGTATCGACAAGCATCAATCTAGAGCTGAGCAGCACAGGAGCCCCGTGAGCATCCAGACCGACCCGTCCCCCACCCTTGGAGGCGAGCCTGCCGTCGTTGGCAGGCTCTCCACCCTGGACCGTTTCCTCCCGGTGTGGATCATTGCCGCCATGGTCCTTGGACTGCTCCTGGGCAGCTTTATCCCGGGACTGAACACCGCACTCGAGGCGGTCAAGGTCGGCGAAGTCTCACTGCCGATAGCCATCGGGCTGCTGGTGATGATGTACCCGGTGCTGGCCAAGGTCCGCTACGACCAGGCCCACCACGTGATCGGGGACCGCAAGCTTATGGTCAGCTCCCTGGTGCTGAACTGGGTGCTGGCGCCGGCGTTCATGTTTGCCCTGGCCTGGATCTTCATCCCGGACCTGCCCGAGTACCGGACGGGCCTGGTCATCGTGGGCCTGGCCCGCTGCATCGCCATGGTGATGATCTGGAACGACCTCGCGTGCGGGGACAGGGAAGCCGCCGCCGTCCTCGTGGCCATCAACTCCGTTTTCCAGGTCATCGCGTTCGGCGCGCTCGGCTGGTTCTACCTACAGCTGCTGCCGGACTGGCTGGGCTTGCCGACCACCAGCGCGGACTTCTCCTTTTGGGCCATCACCGCCTCGGTCCTGGTGTTCTTGGGGATCCCGCTGCTGGCCGGCTTCCTCACCCGCACGATCGGCGAAAAGGCCAAGGGCCGCGCCTGGTACGAAGAAACTTTCCTGCCGAAACTCGGCCCGTGGGCGCTGTACGGCCTCCTCTTCACGATTACCCTGCTCTTCGCACTGCAGGGCGGCACCATCACCTCGCGCCCGTTCGACGTCGTCCGGATCGCCCTGCCGCTGCTGGTCTACTTCCTCGTCGTCTTCGGCGCCGGAATGCTGATCGGAAAGTGGCTGGACCTCGGCTACGCCAAGACCACCACCCTGGCGTTCACCGCCGCCGGCAACAACTTTGAGCTCGCCATCGCCGTGGCCATCGGAACTTTCGGCGTCACCTCCGGCCAGGCGCTGGCCGGAGTTGTTGGCCCCTTGATCGAAGTGCCGGTTCTTGTTGCACTGGTTTACGTGGCTCTGTGGACCCGCAAACGCTTCTTCACCTCCAGCCCCCTTTCCGTCTGACCCCCGAATTTCAGGAGAACCCCATGAGCACCGAAACCGCGAAGAAGCCGTCCGTCCTGTTCGTCTGCGTCCACAACGCGGGCCGCTCCCAGATGGCCGCAGCGTTCCTCACCACCCTGTCCCAGGGTGCCATCGAGGTCCGCTCCGCCGGCTCCCAGCCCGCCGAAACGGTCAACCCGGCCGCCGTCGAGGCCATGGCCGAACTCGGCATCGACATGTCCGCAGAGATCCCCAAGGTCCTCACCACCGAGGCCGTCAGGGAATCCGACGTCGTCATCACCATGGGCTGCGGCGACACCTGCCCGATCTTCCCGGGCAAGCGCTACGAGGACTGGGCACTCGAGGACCCGGCCGGCCAGGGCGTCGAGTCCGTCCGCCCCATCCGCGACGACATCAAGACCCGCATCGAAGACCTCATCGCATCCCTCATCCCCGCCGGAAAGTAGCAGACAGCCATGCCTAAGCAACTCGTCATTATCGGATCCGGACCCGCCGGCTACACTGCGGCGATCTACGCCGCCCGGGCGGGCCTGAAGCCGCTGGTTATTGCCGGTGCGGTTACCGCGGGCGGAGCCCTCATGAACACCACCGAGGTGGAGAACTTCCCCGGCTTCCCCGGTGGCGTCCAGGGCCCCGAGCTGATGGACGGGCTGCAGCAGCAGGCCGAGAAATTCGGCGCGCAGGTGCTGTTCGACGACGCCACAGAGGTCGACCTTGCCGGCCACATCAAGCGAGTGACCACCGCCGGCAGGGAGTCGTTCGAGGCCAAGGCGGTCATCCTTGCCACCGGCTCCGCATACAAGGAGCTTGGCCTGCCGGAGGAGAAGAAGTTCAGCGGGCACGGCGTCTCCTGGTGCGCCACCTGCGACGGGTTCTTCTTCCGCGATCAGGACATCATCGTCGTGGGCGGCGGAGACTCGGCCATGGAGGAAGCGACGTTCCTGACCCGGTTTGCCCGGTCCGTCACGGTCGTGGTCCGCAAGGGTGAGCTTCGGGCCTCCCGGATCATGGCCCAGCGCGCCAAGGACAACCCCAAGATCAGCTTCGCGTGGAACTCCGCCATCACGAAGATTCACGGCGACGCCAAGGTCGCCGGCGTGACATTGACAGACACCCGCACCGGCGACACCCGGACACAGGACGCCACCGGCATCTTCGTCGCGATCGGGCATGTCCCGCGCACCGAGCTGCTCACCGGCCAGGTGGAGCTCGACGCCGAGGGCTACATCCAAGTCGAGGCGCCCACCACTGTCACCAACCTC
The DNA here is from genome assembly GCF_055412825.1 of Pseudarthrobacter linnaei. Classification (NCBI taxonomy): domain Bacteria; kingdom Bacillati; phylum Actinomycetota; class Actinomycetes; order Micrococcales; family Micrococcaceae; genus Pseudarthrobacter; species Pseudarthrobacter linnaei. The sequence continues at coordinate 66,783 of NZ_JBVAYX010000006.1, read as the reverse complement.
TCCGGTGTTTTCGCGTGCGGGGATGCCGTGGACCACCGCTACCGCCAAGCCATCACGGCCGCCGGCACCGGCTGCGCTGCCGCCCTGGACGCCGAACGCTACCTCGCCGCGCTGGACGACGCCGACAGCATCGCCACTGCCCTTGTCGAGGAACCCACCCACTCCTGACCCACGCTTCCACGGTCTGCCAGTCCCACAGGCACTGGCAGGCGCGCCCCGGCAATGAACCGCCATCCGCAGATGAAACAGAGGAAACCATGGCTGTCATCACATCCCTTCCCGTAGCTGTCATCGGAGCGGGCCCCGTCGGCCTGGCCGCGGCGGCGCACCTGATCGAACGCGGTCTTGAGCCCCTGATCCTGGAGGCCGGCCCGACCCCGGCCGCGGCAATCGAACAGTGGCGCCACATCCGGCTCTTCTCCCCGTGGCAATACAACACCGACGCAGCCGCCGTCCGCCTGCTCGACGCCACCGGATGGGAAGCGCCGGAGGCGACGGCGCTTCCCACCGGCGGCGAACTCATCGACCACTACCTCACCCCGCTCGCCGCGCTTCCCGCGATCGCGTCCCGGTTGCTCACCGGCGCCCGCGTTGTCGCAGTGACCCGGCAGGGGATGGACAAGACCCACAGCCGGAACCGCGACACGACCGCATTCGTGGTCCGGGTCGAACACGCCGACGGCGAGGTCCGCGATCACCAGGCCGCCGGCGTCATCGATGCGTCCGGCACCTGGTTTACCCGCAATCCGCTGGGAACCTCCGGCCTTCCCTCCCTCGGCGAAGCCGCTGCAGCTGCCCACATATCCTCACCGCTGCCGGATGTCCTTGGCCGCGACCGCGAGACGTTCGAGGGCCGCACGGCGCTCGTGATCGGCGCCGGCCACTCCGCCGCCAATACCCTGATCAGCCTCTCCGAACTCGCCAGCCAGTCACCGGGAACCAGAATCCTCTGGGCCATTCGCGGCGCATCCGCCGCCAGGGTCTACGGCGGCGGCGACGCCGATGGGCTTGCCGCCCGCGGCCAACTGGGAAGCCGGCTCCGCGCACTCGTTGAGAAGGACGCCATCGAACTACACACCGGGTTCGGGATTGCCGCTCTTGCTGCCGCTGCCGGCACCGTCACCTTGACCTCTAGGGACGCCCGCACCCTCGATGCCGACGTGATCGTGCCCGCGACCGGCTTCCGCCCGGATCTGGGTATCCTCCGGGAACTCCGGCTGGAACTGGACCCCGGCGTCGAGGCCCCGCGTGAGCTCGGTCCGCTGATCGATGCCGAATTCCATTCCTGCGGCACCGTCGAGCCCCACGGCGCCAAAATGCTGGCCCACCCGGAACGGGACTTCTACATCGTCGGCATGAAGTCCTACGGCCGGGCACCGACCTTCCTGCTCGCCACCGGCTACGAGCAGGTCCGCTCCGTCGCCGCGGCCCTGGCCGGTGACCGCAAGGCCGCCGACACCGTCCAGCTCGAACTCCCCGAAACCGGCGTCTGCTCCTCCGATATCGGCACCAGCTGCGACGTCCCCGCAGCCGCACCTGCGGGATTTGTCGCCGAAACCTCCGGCGGCTGCTGCGGAACGCCCGAACCGGTCCTCGTCGGGTTCCCCGCCGGACTGGCCCACGGCCGCTCCGGCGAGAACTGATCTCCTTCCCCCTTGCTTTCGTCCACTGAACACACTGGAGAGCTGACATGACTGACCATCCTGAACACGGCATCGGCCTGCAGGACAACACCGAACTCCTGCACCGGATCAGCGCCCGCCTGGCCGATCGGTTTGCCGGCGTGTTCGCCGCGGAGACGGTCGAACGCTACGTCTTCGAGTCCTACACCGCGCTGGCCCGGACCGCGAAGGTCAGCACTTACCTGCCATCCATCACCGAGCACTTCGCCAGCGACCGGCTCAACGCCCTGGCCAAGTCCAAGGGCGCCGTCGCCTCCGAGGTCCCCGAGGTGCTGTTCGTCTGCGTGCAGAACGCCGGCCGCTCCCAGATGGCCGCCGCCCTGCTCACCGTCGAGGCCAAGGGCAGGATCCGCGTCCGGTCCGCCGGCTCCCTCCCTGCGGCCGAACTGGACCCCGCCGTCGTCGCGGCGATGTCCGAAATGGGACTGGACCTCACCAAGGAATACCCGAAGCCGCTCACCGACGATGTCGTGCGCGCCTCCGACGTGGTGATCACGATGGGCTGCGGCGACTCCTGCCCCATCTACCCGGGCAAACGCTACGAGGACTGGGAGCTGGCAGACCCGGCCGGGCTGCCCGTTGCGGCCGTGCGGATCATCCGCGATGAGATCCACGACCGGGTCAAGGCGCTGGCAGCGTCCCTGCTCAACACCCCCGAAGACCAGGAAGAATCCAACGCATGACCCAGACCACGAAAACCCCCAGCGTCCTGTTTGTCTGCAGCAAGAATGGCGGGAAGTCCCAGCTCGCCGCCGGGCTCATGAACCGGCTCGCTAACGGGACAGTCACGGTGCACTCCGCCGGGACGAAACCCGGCAAGTCGCTGAATCCCCAGTCCGTGGACTCGCTGGCGGAACTCGGCATCGACATCACCGGCGAACACCCGAAGCCCGTCACCAACGAGGTCCTGGACGCGGTCGACGTCGTGATCGTCCTGGGCAACGAGGCAAAAGTCGACGCCCCCGAAGGCAAGCGGCTTGAGGTCTGGGATACGGACGAGCCCTCCGAGCGCGGCATCGAAGGCATGGAACGCATGCGCCTGGTCCGGGACGACATCAAGGCCCGGGTCCAGAGGCTGTATGCGGAGCTCACCGGGGACTGACCTGGGGCGTAAAAATGGTGCCGAACCGGAGACGCCTCTCGGCGGTAGGCCGCTCTAGGCGGCTAGATGTTGAAGCCCGGGGGTTTCGCGGTTCGGCACCGCCTTTAGTTTTCTACGTGACCGGGGACAAGTCAACATTGACAGTCCGCGGGCGGCGTGCCTGCCGGGGGTCGGAGGCGCGCGGGGGACTCAGTCCAGCTCGCCCAGGCGCCAGGCGTTGGCGGCGTGCTCGAGGTCCTCTGCGGTCTTGACCAGGAGGTGCGAATTGCGCGTGAGCTTGCTCGCGTGGGTCTCGTTGCTGTGCTCGGCGCCGTCGGCGAGGGTGGCCTGGCCCAATGCCACCACGCGGCAGAACGCGGCGGAACGTTCCAGCGCGACGTCGAACTCGCCGTCGAACGCTCCGGACAGGATGGCGTCCGCCATCGCCCTCATCTCGTCCGCCCCGGGCGGCTCGGCGGCGCCGGCGACCACGTGGGAGACCTGCGCGGTGTCCTTGCCGGCCTTGAAGTAGACGGAGATCCGCTCGGGGTCCTGGATGGTGGCGGCGCGGATGGCGTACAGGCGCCAGAGGGCGCCGGGCAGGGAGCGTGCCGGGCTTTCGGCCCACATCTCGGCGATGGCTTCCAGGCCCTGCTCATCGGCGAGCTTCACGAGCCGTTTGGTCACCACGGGGTCGTCGCTGTCACGTCCGCGTCGCACGAGGGCCTGGGCAGCGAGATGGGCGGCCTCGGAGATGCGGGCGGGATCGGCCCCGCCCGCGAAGGGTTCGAAGTCAATGGGGGCGAAGGGCTTCGGCTTGTGGTGCCGGTGCGGTCCGGGGGCGCTGGATCCTGCTTGCTCGCTCATGCCACCACGCTACTCCTGTGCTGTCGGGGAATCGAGCGTGCGGACCGGCAGCGCCGCAGCGGCGCACGGCTGGCGGAGGGCCGGCGGAGGGCTCCCGCCCCGGCGCGCGACGCCGGTGTCCCCGCCCGGTGCTAGAACCCGCCCCGGTCTGGGGTACAGTATTAACGTCCAGAAATGGACTGGGCTGATCGGCCCTTGAACACCGGATTTATCCGGTGTTCCGGGGCTTCGGCTGGGGCCTTTAGCTCAGTTGGTAGAGCATCGGACTTTTAATCCGTGGGTCGTGGGTTCGATCCCCACAGGGCCCACCCGCGGAGCAGGCCAGAGGCATTTTGCCTCTGGCCTGCTCCTGTTTAAAGCCCATTTCTCCTGGGAAGGGTCCGGCCCTGCGGTGCGGGACATGGTTTGCCGCGCTCGTCACCGCTCGAGCTTCGTCCTGCCCGAGGGTGGCATCGAGGCCAGATCGCCAGCATCCCGTTCAGCTCCCACCAGGATCCGGGCATCGACACCTGGCTCGCGGAACTCCGGGACCGCGGTGTCAGGCTTGCACTGGGTCATCGGAGCCTGGCTGGCCTGCAGGTGCGCTGGCCCGCGGCCGAACGAGTGGCTGCCCCTGCTCGGGGTGACCGTCGCGTCCCCGGCGCTGCTATGGATCACCTACCTGCTGTTTAGACGCACCGCATCCCGGCATCGTCAACGACATCCGTAGCGTGAGGCAGGGACGCCAGAAACCACGTTGGCCTAGTTATCAGTTCGGCTAGGATTACCGGATGAACGCGCACAGCCCCCCCGGTTCCGGGTACTGGTATGGACCCGACGACAGGCTCGACCCGCCCGGCGCGGTGCTCCAGGCGCTGCGTGAATACCGCAACGTGGAGCTCGCCCGGCGGCGCTCCACGCGGGATTCCATGGGGATGGGCGAGACGGACCTGCTGGCGCTGAGGTACCTGCTGCGGGCCCAGGCCCGTGGCGAGCAGGTCGGGCCCAAGGACCTCAGTCGCAGCCTGGGCATCACCACGGCCTCCACCACCTCGTTGATCGACCGCCTCGTGGGCAGCGGCCACGTCCGACGCGAGCCCCACCCCACGGACCGGCGCTCCCTGGTGATCGTTCCTACGGTGGCCACGGATGCCGAGGTGCGGGCCACCTTGGGGGACATGCACCGTAGCATGATGGCTGTCGCCGAGGGCCTGAGCGCCGAGGAGGCAAGGATCGTGGTCAGCTTCCTGCGGCGGATGAGTGAAGCCATCGCTCAGGCCCCTGATCAAGAAGGTGAACAACCAGATATAACTAGCTAGCCTGTCTAGTTATATGTATGCTTACTAACTATGTCTGATATGAGTTTTTCCGGTGGCGCCGTGGCCGAACTGGCCCCCGCCTCCGCGGCCCCCGTGCAGTCCCTGGCCGCGCCGGTCCACTGCGGGACGCCAATGGAATGGAAGTCGCCTATGTCGGCCACCATGTCCCTATACTCCTTCGCGCCCGCCGATGCCGCAGCGGAACTGCCGCCGCTCTGGCGCTGCGCTTGCGGCTTCCAGCTGGACGGAATCGTGCGCACGCCCAGCACCCTGTCCACGCTCAGCCGTTGACCCCGCCCGCCGCGGCGGCCCTGGCGGACCGCCCCGCCGGCACCCCCTCTTCAGTTCCCTCAGCCGGACCCGGATGCGGCCCGCAGCCGCGGCGGCCCTAGAACGCGCAGCGAAGCTGACCCGCACGCACTGAGATCTGCGGCCGGACCGCCAGGGCCGGCTCCGCCGACCGGCCAGCGAATGGCCCCCGCTGCCCAGAAAGGCACGACATCGCTGCGGCGTAGGGGTCCCCGGGCGGCGGCGGGGGTGCAAGATGGTGCCATGGATGCCGTCGACGCCCTCAACGAGATTGCCTTCTGGCTCGAACGCGAGCTCGCTCCGACGTTCAAGGTCCAGGCGTTCCGGAAAGCCGCCGGAATCATTGCCGGCCTCGGGCCTGAGGAACTGGCGGCCCGGGCCGGGGACGGCCGGCTCAGGAGGACCAAGGGGATCGGCGACCGCACGTTCCAGGTCATCAGCGAGGCGCTCGACGGCGGCGTGCCGGAGTACCTGGGTGGACTGCGAAGCCGGGGAGCCCGGCCGCTGGTGCCGGGCGGGCATGAGCTGCTTGCCGTGCTGCGCGGAGACCTGCACAGCCACAGTGACTGGTCCGACGGCGGGTCTCCGATCGAGGCAATGGTTGGAGCCGCGAGGCTGCTGGGCCGCGAGTACCTCGCGCTGACCGATCATTCGCCCAACCTCAGGATCGCCAACGGGCTGAGTGCCGAGCGGCTGGCCGAGCAGCTCGGCATCGTCGCGGAAATCAATGACCGCAACGACGGCGGTTTCCGCCTCCTGCGGGGCATCGAGGCCGACATCCTCGAGGACGGCAGCCTGGACCAGAACCCCGAGATGCTGGAACGGCTCGATATCGTGGTCGCGAGCGTGCACTCGAAGCTTCGCGCCGACAAGCGCACCATGACCCGGCGGATGCTCGGTGCCATTGCGGACCCGCACATGAACGTGCTGGGCCACTGCACCGGCCGGCTTATCCAGGGCGGCCGGGGAACACGTCCGGCGTCGGAGTTCGACGCCCGCGAGGTCTTCGCCGCCTGCGCGGAGCACAACGTCGCCGTCGAAATCAACGCCCGGCCCGAACGCCAGGACCCCCCGGGCGCCCTCATCGAGGTCGCCCTCGACGCCGGCTGCCTGTTCAGCATCAACAGCGATGCCCACGCCCCGGGGCAGCTCGACTTCCTGCAGTACGGTGCCGAGCGTGCGGAACACAACGGCATACCGGCGGAGCGGATCATCACCAGCTGGCCGCTGGACCGCCTGCTGGAATGGGCGGCGCCGGGACCCTGACATTACCCGGGGGACATGCCCTCCGGGTGCGGGCATTGCTGGACATGGCGCCGTTATGCCCAGTGTTCGGCGCGGGGAGCGGGCATGTCCCGCGCCGGGACCAGCGCCGTGGGCGAAGCCAGGTCCAGCCTGCCCACGGCTTCGCCGGGGAGCCCGCTTCCCGGATCCAGCCGGTACGTCACCACGTCCCCGGAGCGTTCGTGCGCCACGTGCAGCCAGCCGTTCCGGACCAGGTGATGCCGCGGCCAGTCACCGCCGCTGGGAATGTCGGCGACGGGCCGGACGGTGCTGCCGCCAGCGTCCACCGCCAGCACACCGATCCGGTTGGAGCCGCGCACACCGACATAGGCGTGCCTCCCGTCCGCGGCGAGGGCAATCTCCGCCGCGGAATCCCCGGGCCGGGCACCCGCCGCGGTCGCCGGGACCACGTCGGCCAGGCTGAATGCCCCGGACCCGGCGGACCGCTGCACCACGGCGACCTCAACCGAGTACTCGGTCACCACCAACACGCTGCCGCCGCGATGCTGGGCCAGGTGCCGGGGGCCGCTGTCCCGGGGGAGGGCCAGTTCATGGTCCAGCCGCAGCCCATGGCCGGGCACGTAGTTCCAGACCCGCAGGAGATCGTGCCCGAGGTCGGTGGTCATCACCCTGCCATCGTCGAGCATCAGGCTGGCGTGGGCGCGGCTGGGACGCCCGGCCAGCGTCGACGCGGCCGCCGCGAACCGTGCCGAGATCCTGCCGTCGTCGTCCAGTTCGTACAGCAGCACCTGGCCGTCACCCCAACAGGCCACCATGAGGAAGCGGCCCTGCGGGTCGACGGCGACATGGCAGGCGGCGTCTCCGGCCGGCCAGTGGCGGCCGGCGGCTTCCAGACCGAAGTCGCCGGACCGGCGGTACGCCGTGACGGTCCGGGCCGCCTCGCCCACGGCATAGACGACGTCACGGGTGGGGTGCACGGCGAGGAACGAGGGCGAGTCCGCCGCCGCGGCGACCCCGAGCCAGCGCAGCGATCCGTCACTGCCGGCCCGCAGCGCCCCGATTCCGGACCCGCGGCCACCGCCGTCCGCGGTGTAGCAGCCGGTCCAGAGCAGCTCATGCGCGGGGACGGCACCCGGCGGCACTTGAAGGGAAGAGTCGTCGGCGGTTCGTGCGGTGGCCATGGTGCCATCCTGCCATCTCGATAGCATGGGATTCCGGCACCATCAACGTACGGGGGGCGCATGAGAGCTTGTCCTGTGCCCCTGCCCGCGCCCCGGCCCTCGGTCATCACGCGGCTGCGGGCGGCCGGCTGCGTCTTCGCCGAGGAGGAGGCCCGGCTACTTGCCTCCGCCGCCGTGACACCTGCACAGCTGGACGCCCTTGTGGAGCGGCGGGTTTCCGGACTGCCGCTTGAGCACATCCTGGGCTGGGCGGAGTTCTGCGGACTGCGGGTCGAAGTGGACGCGGGTGTCTTTGTGCCCCGCCGCCGCACCGGGTTCCTGGTCCAGCAGGCTGCGCGGCTCCTGGCCGGCACCGGCGGCCCGGGGCGCGTGCCCGTCGTCGTCGATTTGTGCTGCGGCTCGGGGGCGGTCGGTACCGCGCTGGCCGCCCTGGCCGGTCCCCTGGAGCTCCACGCCGCAGACATCGACCCCGCCGCGGTGCGCTGCGCGGTCCGTAACATCGTTCCGCTCGGCGGCGCCGTCCACGGAGGTGACCTTTACGAGCCACTCCCGGCGCGGCTGCGCGGGCGCGTCGACATCCTTGCGGTCAACGCCCCGTATGTTCCCTCCGCGGAAATCGGCACCCTGCCGCCGGAAGCCCGCCTGCACGAGCCGCGGGTTTCCCTCGACGGCGGCACAGACGGGCTGCAGGTCCAGCGCCGGGTGGCCGCCGCGGCGCCGCAATGGCTGGCGCCGGGCGGCCACCTGCTGATCGAGACCAGCCGGCACCAGGCGTCGCGGACGGTCGAGCTGCTCATCCGCAACGGACTCACGGCGCGGGTGTCAAGCTCCGGGGAGCTGGACGCCACGGTGGTGATCGGAACGGTGGTGATCGGAACAGCCGCGCCGGGCACAACTGTCCGGCCGGCGGACCCGGTGTAGTTAGGAGACCTTGCTGGAATCGACGTGGGTCGCGGCTCCGGCCGGAGTGGCGCCGCCTTCGTCGGACCAGTCCTGCCCATGCTGGTCGTTCAGTGCCGGGTCGGACTCGACATCGGCAGCAGCGCCCGCGGCGCCCGCGGAAGTGGTCCCAAGGTTCACGGTCTCCGGATGCGTGCTGTGCGCTGGGATGCCGCCAGCGGCCGCGCCGTCGTTCGACGTCCCGACGTCCGGTGTCCCGGTGGGGGAGTTGTCACGGCGGACGGCTGAGCCGATGACGGTCCCGGCGCGCCGGGCCGCCTCGCCGAGCTGTTCAGAAACCTCGGGGGCCTTTTCTTTCACTGCTTCGGTTGCCGCGGTCACCTTGTCCTGGACCGGCTGGCTTTCCCAGAGGGCTGCCGCGCGGGCCTTGAGTTTCTCGTAGGCTGCCCGCCCGGACCGTGATCCAAGAACGTAGCCTGCGGCGATTCCGGCTCCAAAAAGAACTTTGCCTTTCATGCTGTACTCCTGCTCCTCGGTGGTGTTCAAAATATGGTGGTTGTTAAAACGTCGTGAGTGCGTGTGCCAAAAAACCGGCCCCGGGAAAAATCCCGGGACCGGTTTCGGCCGCGTCAGCTTTAGCGGGCCGAGCGCTTGGTGATCATGCCGTAAACGAGCAGGACGATGATCGCACCGCCGATGGCCAGAAGCCAGGTCGACAGCGAGAAGAACTCGTTGATGCCGGTGCCGAACAGCAGTCCGCCAATCCAGCCGCCCAGGAGGGCGCCGACGACGCCGAGCAGCAGCGTGATGAAAATGCCACCGCCCTGCCGGCCGGGGAGGATTGCTTTAGCGATTGCACCGGCGATAAGGCCCAGAATCAGAAATGCGATAAAACCCATTTTTTGTCGTTCCTTCTTCTTTGTTGAGGAGACACCCGGGTTGCCGAGTGCGCTTCATCCTTCTGCCCTAATACTAATCATGCTTAGCATTAAAGTGCCACTCCGGGGCCGGGAAGCATTCCGCGGGATGCCCCTTTCTGGGCCGTCCGGAGCCCTCCGCGCGGGCTCATTCCCGCCGCGGACCATCACCGCGCATAATCCTCCGGTGCCGCGGGGAGTGGCCGCACAGCCGCCGGAGCGTGCCGCCGTCGAGCACCAGCGCTCCGGTTCGGCCCCGGTGGCCGGGGCCGCCGTAGACGTTCGCGGTGTCGAAGAAGTTGAAGCCCGACTCCAGCGCCGGCTTAGCGCTCCAGCCGGAACCCGAGCTTGATGGTTACCTGCCAGTCGGCGATCGCACCGTTTTCGAGGTGTCCGCGGATTTCCTTGACCTCAAACCAGTCGAGGTTCCGCAAGGTCTTGGCCGCCTCGGCGATGCCGTTGCGGACGGCGGCGTCAACGCCCTCGTTCGACGTTCCGACAATTTCAGAAATGCTGTAAGTGTGATTAGACAACTTCGCTCCTCGTGATCGCCATCGATACCCGGCGGTGGGCCGTTCCTGCAGATTAGCCGACAGACCGCAGAGGGACTAGGGGCCAGCGGCCGTGCGTCAAAACCCGGAGACCGGCCCCGGCTCGGGACGCTTGGGCGTCAGCGGCGGGGCGTCAGCACGCTTCCGGACCTGCTTGACCATCCAGGGAAGCAGGTAGTTGGTGAACCAGGCGAGGTCTCCGGCCTTGCTTTCGCGCCAGCTTCCGGCCGGCATGGGCTTGGGCTCCAGCGGACTCAGATTGTGCGGGACGCTCAGGGATTCAAGCACCATCGCCGCGATGGTGTGGTGCCCCATCGGCGAGAAGTGCAGGCGGTCCGGGTCCCACATCCGCGGGTCAGAGAGCTGCCGCAGGGCCCAGAGATCAGCGATCACCCCGTGATGGCGCATGGCGATGGTCCGGATGTTCTCGTTGAAGACGGCGACCCTCCCGCGGTTGTGTCCCAGCAGCGGGGTGTCGCGCCAGTCGGGGCCGGTGAAGAGGACGATGGTGGCGCCGGTGGCACTGAGCGTGCCCACCGCGGCGTCGAGGGTGGCCGCGAGCCGGTCGGGATCGCTCCGGTGGAAGACCAGGTCGTTGCCTCCCGCCGAGAGCGTGACCAGGTCCGGCTTCAGCGCAATCGCCGGACCGAGCTGCCGGTCCAGGATCTCGCGCATGAGGAGGCCGCTGACGGCGAGGTTCGCGTACCGAAAATCAGGCCTTCCCTCGCTGAGCTCCTCGGCGATCCGGTCCGCCCAGCCCCGCATGCCGCCTGGACTCAGCGGTTCCGGGTCACCGAGCCCCGAGGTAAACGAGTCGCCCATCGCGACGTAGCGGCCCCACAGCCCCGCATTCCAGGACCCGGCGGCCTGGCCCAAGGTCCGGTCCGGGCCCCGCCGCGGGGCGGTGCCCCCGGCGCCGGCCTGGCCGGCGCCGGAATCCAGGAAACCGGCGGCGTTCACACTCCCAGAAATACGCCGAAACTGCAGGCTTCACTAGGTACTTAGGTCCCTAGCAGAGCGAGGGAGATCATACCCTGCCGGGCATCCCTGATACGCAGGGGGGTATATCATGGAAAAGTAGCCCTGTTGATCCCGGAGGAACAAATGGAACTCGATCCCACCGACATGAAGCCCGTCATCAATCGACTTCGCCGTGCCCAGGGGCAGCTTGCCGCCGTCACGCGAATGATCGAGGAGGGCCGTGACTGCAAGAGCGTTGTCACCCAGCTGGCCGCGGTTTCCAGCGCGCTGGACAAGGCCGGATTCTCGATCATTGCCACCGGCCTGCAGCAGTGCATGCAGCAGGAGGACCCCAGCCTGGACCGGGCCGAACTCGAGAAGCTCTTTCTCTCGCTCGCCTGAGTCCCGCCCCCGCGCGCGGCCGCGCGTTCGGTCTGCCTCCTGCACTGTACGTCGGCCGGATACTCAGGCCGGGCGGTCCGCCAGGACGTAGGTCTTGAGGTCATCCAGCGTCTGCTGCATGTGCGCGTCCATGGCGTCCCGGGCCTGGTGCGGATCCCGAGTGGCCAGCGCGTCCGCTATCTTTTGGTGATGGCTGATCGCGTGCGCCTGGATCTCGCGCACCTTGGAGGTCTGGGTCCGCCGCCTTTCCAGCACCCGGTGCAGCGGCGCGAACAGGACGGCCACAAAAACATTCTCCGAGGCGCGCAGGATGAGGTCGTGGAAGGCGAGGTCCGCCGCCACGAACGCGGCGACATCGTGCTGCTCGTGCGCCTCGCGCATCGATTCCAGCTCCGCGTAAAGGGCCTTGACATCTGCGTCGCTGATCCGGCCCGCGGCGAGCTCGCAGGCGCCCGACTCCAGCATCCGGCGCAGCTCGATCAGCTGAACCGCGGCCGCCGCGTCATTCTTCCCTTCTGAGGCTGCCCGGAGGACGGCCTCCAGGGAGGCCCAGCGGCTCAACGGGTTCACGAAGGTCCCGCGGCCGCGCTCGACGCTGAGGATCTGCTGGGCTTCCAGGGTCTTCATCGCCTCGCGGACCGTCATGCGGCTCACCTCATGGCGGGCGCTCAGTTCCAGCTCGCCGGGGACGGATGATCCGGGCGGGAATTCGCCGGCAATGATGCGGTCCAGCAGTTCGTCGGCCACGACGCCGACCAGCGATTTCCTAGCCAATTTTCCCCCTGCGCTGTCTCCGACCTGCCTGATGGACCAGTCTACTTGCGCGTCTTTGTGCTGTATGCCACACTAGCAGGCAAATGTTAGATGTCAGACATCTTACAAATCTCGCAAGCAGAGTTCCCACAATGGAGTGCAAGTGCCTTTTGAAACAGAGCTTGTCGAAGCAGAAGTGCTGGCCGCCTTCCCGGCGGAGGTGCGGATCCCCGCCCGGACCGTCGCCGACACCCTCGCGGCCTCGTCCGTGCCGTCCCCCCGGATCCTGGTGGTCCTGGACGACGACCCGACGGGCACGCAGTCCGTCGCGGACCTGCCGGTTCTCACCCGCTGGGACGTCGCCGACTTCACCTGGGCCTTCAACCACCGCATCAACGGCCGCCGCCAGGACGCCGTCTATGTCCTGACCAACACGCGGAGCCTGGACCCCGCCGAGGCAGCCGCCCGGAACGAAGAGGTGGTCCGGAACGCCCTCGCGGCCGCCGCCCTCGAAACCGGCGGTTCCGGTTCCAGCAGTGCCGGTCACAGCCTGCGGCTGGGGTTCGTGAGCCGCAGCGACTCCACCCTCCGCGGCCACTACCCGCTGGAACCGGACACCATTGCGGCAACCGTCGCCGCCGTCAGCGGCGAACCGACGGACGGCGTCGTGATCGTCCCGGCGTTCCCCGACGCCGGACGCGTGACGATCGGCGGCGTGCACTACATGCGCGGTACCGGCGACAGCGCCGGCAAGCTCACCCCGGTAGCTGACACCGAATTCGCCCGCGACGCGAGCTTCGGCTTTGCGAACTCCGAACTGGCCAAGTACGTCGAAGAGAAATCCCGGGGCCGCTTCCGGGCAGATTCGGTGATCGTGCTGACCCTGGACGTCATCCGCGCCGCGGGCCCGGACGGCGACCCTCAGGTCTCGGCGAAAGCCATCGCGGACGCCATCGACTCCGCCACGGACTCCACCCCGATCGTGGCTGACATCGTGACCGAAAACGACTTCCGAGCCCTCGCGCTGGGCCTCGAGGAAGCCGAACGCCGCGGCAAGAAGCTGCTCTACCGGGTGGGCCCGCCGTTCGTCCGGGGCCGCATCGGCCAGGAAATCCGCACGGAGCTCAGCGGCGCGGAGGCCTACGCCGGCAACACCCCCTCCGATGCCGGCGGCCTCATCGTCGTGGGCTCGCACGTCGGTGTCACGACCCGCCAGCTCAAGGCCCTCGTCGAACAGCACAGCGCCGCGAGCATCGTGGAAATCGACGTCGAAAAGCTGCTGGGGGGAGACGCGGAGAACTACCTGGACGTGATCGTCCGGGACGTTGTGGAGTCCCTGCACAGCGCCGACGTCATCCTGCACACCAGCCGGCTGCTCATCAAGACCGACGACGCCGCCGAGAGCCTGCGGATTGCCCGCACCGTGTCCGCCGCCGTCGTCGCGGTGGTAAACCGGACCCTGAAGACGTTCCCGCCGCGCTTTGTCATCGCCAAGGGAGGCATTACCTCCTCGGACGTGGCAGCCCACGGCCTGGAAATCCGCCACGCGATCGTCCGGGGCCCCATGCTGCCGGGAATCGTCAGCCTGTGGGAACCGGTGGACGGGCCCGCGAAGGGCATTCCGTACATCGTCTTCGCCGGCAACGTGGGCGATGACGAGTCCCTGGCCCAGGTCACCCGCAAACTCAGCAACACGTTCTGATCCCCACGCCCTTATTTCAATGGAGAAAACCATGAACTACAAAGTCACCGTCCTCGGTCTGGGGGCCATGGGACTGCCCATGGCGGCCCGGCTGGCAACCCAGCTGACCGTCCACGGCTTCGACATCGCCGAGCCCCGCCTCGCGCTCGCCGAGGCCGCCGGCGTTCACACGTTCGGCTCCGCCCGTGAAGCGGCCGAGGGCGCCGACGCACTGCTGCTGGCCGTGCGCAACGGCGAGCAGCTCGATGACGTCCTCTTCGGCGGGGACGGCGTCGCCTCCGTGCTGAAGCCGGGCGCCGTCGTGATCCTCGGCAGCACCGTGGGCACCGAAGCCATTCCCGCCACCGTCGCCCGGCTCGCGGAATTCGGCGTCGCCCTCGTTGACGCCCCGCTCTCCGGCGGTCCGAAGCGCGCCGGCGAAGGAGACCTGCTGATCGTCGTCGGCGCCGAACCGCAGGCGCTGGAAGCGGCCCGCCCGGTCCTGGAACTGCTGGCCTCCACCCTGACCGTCGTGGGGGACAAGCCCGGCGACGGACAGGCCCTCAAGACCGTCAACCAGCTGCTCTGCGGGATCCACATCGCCGCGGCAGCGGAGGCCATGGCCCTGGCGGACGCCCTCGGCCTGGACCGGGCCAAGACCCTCGCTGCCCTGGAAGCGGGCGCCGCCGGGTCCTTTATGCTGTCCAACCGCGGACCCCGCATCCTTGAGGCCTACACGGAAAACGGCGCGGAGGTCCTCAGCCGACTGGACATCTTCGTCAAGGACATGGGCATCGTCGGCAAGGCCACCCGTGCCGCCGGCCTCGCGGCGCCGGTGGCCGCCGCCGCTGAGCAGCTCTACCTCCTCGGCCAGGCCCAGGGCCTCGCCGCCGCCGACGATTCCGCCGTCATCAAGGTCGTCGCGCCCACCAGGCGCACCGCCTAGTTCCGCTCAGCGCCTGCAGATTCCCCAAGCCCGACGACGGCGGTCCCCCCTCCGCCGTCGTCATACCAACCCCCCGGCCCTCCCCGGGACCGGTCCGTCAAAGGAGACACCCGATGAGCGCTCTCGCTCTCCTGGCCATCGCCGCAGCAGGCGTCGCGCTGCTGCTCGTAGCCGTCATCAAATTCAAGATCCCGGCCTTCCTGGCGCTGCTGGTTGTCAGCGTCGCGGTGGCCCTGGTGGCAGGCATCCCGCTGCCGGACATCGTCAAGACCGTCACCGAAGGCATGGGCGGCACCCTGGGCTCCGTCGCCATCCTCGTCGGCCTCGGCGCCATGCTCGGAAAGATGATTGAGGTTTCCGGCGGCGCCCAGTCGCTGGCAGGAAAGTTCACCCAGCTGCTCGGACCCCGCCGCGTCATCGCCGCCCTGACGTCCGCGGCCTTCCTGCTGGCCATCCCCGTCTTCTTCGACGTCGGATTCATCATCCTGATCCCCATCATCTACGGCTTCTCCAAGGCCGCCGGGGTCAACCCGGTCAAGATCGGACTGCCGGTCGGCGCGATCATGCTGGCCATCCACGTGGTTGTCCCGCCGCACCCGGGCGTTGTCGGCGGTGCCGGGATCCTCAAGGCGGACATCGGCTGGACCACCATTATCGGGCTCCTGATCTGCATCCCCGTCGGTGTGCTCGGCTACTTCGTTGCCAAGCGGCTCAACCGCCGCGACTACGTGATGCTGCCCGGCACCGCGGAACAGTTCCGCCTCTTCGGCACCGGCAAATCAGAGGTCGAGCAGGACGCGGCCCCGGGCGGCGGCGTTGCTCTCAAGACCACAGCCAAGACCGCTCCCAGCCCGGCAATGATCATCACCCTGATTGTGCTGCCGATCCTGATGATCATGGTGGGAACCGTCGGCGCCGTGGTGCTGCCCAAGGGCAGCCCGGCGGCCGACATTGCAGCCTTCGTGGGCTCACCCCTGATGGCCCTCCTGACCGCTCTCGGCCTGGCCTACTACTTCCTCGGGATCCGCCGCGGCTGGTCCTCGCAGCACACCGGCGAGGTCATGGACTCCGCCCTCGCCCCGACCGCCATCGTGATCCTGGTGACCGGCGCCGGCGGTGTCTTCGGAAAAGTCCTCACCGTCTCGGGTATCGGCAAGGCACTCGCCGACGGACTGCAGAGCGTGGGACTGCCCCTGATCCTGATGGCGTTCGTCCTGGCCGCGGTGCTCCGCGCCTCCCAGGGTTCGGCCACCGTGGCCATCATCACCACCGCGGGCCTGCTGGCGACCTCCGTTGCCGACAGCGGGTACTCGCCGGTGCAGACGGCACTGATCCTGGTGGCCATCGGCTTCGGCGCGTTCGGCCTCAGCCATATCAATGACTCCGGTTTCTGGATCGTGACCCGGTACCTGGGCCTGTCGGTTGCCGACGGGCTGCGCACCTGGACGGTCCTCACCACCATCCTCGGGGTGGCCGGCTTCGCGCTGACGCTCCTCGCCTGGACCCTGGTGGGAGGCCTGAGCGCCTGATGCGTGTCCGTCTCGACCAGTTGGTGGTTTCAGCCCTCCAGCAGGGATCGGCCGTCCCGGCCTTCACCTGCTACGACTTCACCACCGCGCTCGCCGTGGTGGGGGCGGCGGAGGAGGCCGGCCGCGGCGCAGTCCTGCTCGTCTCACCCAGCACGGCGGCCACGCCAAACGGCCTCCGGCTGGTCGCGGCACTGCGCGGGCTGGCCGACGGCGCCGGGGTTCCGGTCGCCGTGCAGCTCGACCACGCCTCGGACCTCCGCGTGATTGCCGACGCCGTTGCCGCCGGGGCAGACTCCGTCCTGGTGGACGGATCGTCGCTGGACTACGAGGACAACATCGCCCTGGTCCGCGCGGCACGAGCCGTCCTGGACGGACTGGCAGCGGACGGCGCCGGCCCGGGAATCGTGATCGAGGCCGAACTCGGCGGCCTGGCAGGCGAGGAGGACAGGGCTTTTGGATCCGATGCCGCAGGCAGCGCCCCTACGGCCGGCACGGCCGGTCTCACCGACTCCGCCCAGGTGGAAGACTTCGTGGCACGGACCGGCGCCCAGCTGCTTGCCGTGGCCGTGGGCAACGTCCACGGCAAATACAAGGGCGAGCCCGAGCTGCGCTGGGACGTGCTGCAGGACATTGCAGTGCGGACCCGCGTTCCCCTGGTGCTGCATGGGGCCTCCGGAATCCCTGCCTCCGAGCTCGTGAAGGCGGCCGCCATGAACGTGGGCAAGGTCAACTTCAACACCGAGCTGCGTACCGGCGTTCTTGGGACCCTCGAGGCACGCACTGCGGCGCACCGGACCGACGGCGAGAACCTCCAGGGGCTGCTGGCCGACTGGGACGCCGTGGCCGGGACTTTCGCGGCTACGGCGCTGGCGATGCTCTCGCGCTGATCGCCGACAGCCCAGACAACGGGGAGGCCAGGATCTGACGATGATCCTGGCCTCCCCCGTGCAGTTGCAGGTCCATGCTTGGGGCCTCGATCGGGACCGACGGCACTGGCCGCCGGCCCGGACAAGGGCCGACAATGGGGGCAAACACAGCAGCGTTGACGCCCAACAGCCCAGGCGGGTGCGTCGGCGGGGTCCCGAGGGGGCACCATGGTTCCGCGGCAGCATGCAGGGGGCGGCCCAACCCCGAGGCCGGACCGCGACCTGGTGATTGATCTCGCCAGATTCTTCTGCCTTGCGCTCGTGGTGGTGGCGCACACCATGATGGTCAGTCCGGTGCTGCACCCGGACGGCACCGTGACCTCCAACAACACGCTCGGCAACGAGCGGTGGTTCGAGCCGGTGGTCTGGGTCCTGCAGGTCATGCCGCTATTTTTCCTCGCCGGGGGCATGACCGGGCTGCAGTCCTGGCGCCGGCTGCGCGCCCGGGGCGGCAATACATTCGACTTCATGCAGGCGCGGATGCTGCGGCTCCTCCGCCCTGCCGCCGTCCTGCTCGCGATGATGTTCACCGGTCTCTGGGCGGCGCGGTTGGGCGGGGTGGACCACCAGGTCGTCCAGCTGCTGGTGTCCGGGGCCGGCATGCCGCTGTGGTTCCTGGCCGCCTATCTCGCGGCGCAGCTTAATCTTCCGCTGCTGGCACGCTTGCACGCCCGGGCACCCTGGCTGACCCTGGCTGGCCTTACCTCGCTGGTGGTGGCGGTGGATTGCCTGCGCGGGACGATGCCGGCGCTGGCGTACCTGAACATGGTCTTCCTGTGGTGCGCCGTGCAGCAGCTCGGCTTCTTCCTCGCCGACGGCGGACCGCTGGCAGCCGGGCGCCCCGCGCTGGTGGCCATCATCCTGGGCAGCAATCTCGTCCTGGGCCTGCTCGTGTGGCTGGGACTGTACTCCGGGAACATGCTGGTGAACCTCAACCCGCCCAACCTGGCCCTGCTGCTGCTGGGGGTTTCACAGGCCGCTGCCCTGCAGCTCCTCCGGCCCGTGCTGTCAAGACTCGCGTCCCGGCGGCGGGTGCGGTGGTTTATTGGCGTCGCCGGACGGCGGTCGATGACCGTCTACCTTTGGCATTTGCCCCTGCTCGCCGCGATGTCCGGGCTCCTGCTGCTGACCGACTTTCCGCAGCCTGCGGAGGGATCGGCCGCCTGGTGGTGGGGGCGTCCGCTCGTGCTGCTGGCGTTGATCGTCCTGCTGCTGCCCGTGCTGGTGCTCTTCGGCCGGCTCGAAGAACGCCCGACGGCGCCCGCCACCGCCCGGGCCCGCCCGGCGGCCGCCGTGCTGATGGCCGCCGCCGTCGTCTATGTTCCGGTAGCCGACGCCGCACTGAACGGACTCACGCTGGGACTGCTCGGCGGGGGCGCTGCCTGCTTCGCGCTCGCCGTCCTGCTGCTGGGGCGGATCCCGGCCCGGTTCGTGGCAGATGCGGGCCGTGGCGGATCCGGCCCGCCATTGCCACGCCCGCCTTTAAGTGCCAATGTCGAACCATGACGGAGAACTCGGCAGCCACTGAAGACACGTTCAGCCCGAACGTATCCACCACCCGGAATGATGAGCTGCACCGCTACGAGCTCCACGTCGGCGAGAAGCTGGCCGTCCAGATCCGCTTCATCGACGAGCCCGGTCATATCGACTTCATCCACACCGATACGGCGGAGCAATTCCAGGGCCAGGGACTCGCCAAGGTGCTGGCCCACTTCGCGCTCGACGACGTGGTGGCGTCCGGTAAGAGGATTATCCCGAACTGCCCGTTTATGTACCGTTACCTGCGCCGGCACGACTCCTACACCCAGTACATCGACTGGCCGGAGCGGCCCCCGGCCGGAGCCTGAAACCCGGACAGGCAGCGGGCCGGCCAGCGGTACCGCTTGTGGCCGGGGCTCCAACCTCGTAAAGTTTTAGCAGAGTTATGCAGCTGGCTCTTGGACGTGTCCCTTTGGAGAACCCCATGAACCATAAACTGCGTGTGCTTGTCCGCGTGGATGCCGATGCCGGACTCGTGAGCCTCGAAGTCACCGGCTGCCTTACCCAATCACACTTTCCCTCCCTGCTGCACATCATGCGGCGGGCCGGACGTCTCGGCGCGGGGACCGGTGTTCTCGTTGACCTTCACGGCTCGTCCCATCTGGACCCGGAAATCCTCCTGCAGCTGAGGTCCCTCGCGGACGCCAGCGTGTCGGCGGGGCTCGGCGGCGTGGGCCGGGCCGTGACTGCTGCCGAAAAGCAGCCCTTCCGCGTCACGCTGGCGGAACCCGAGGACCTGCCGATCTGCCTGCTGCACGTGGGCTCGGAGGGTGAAGTCCTCGCCGGGCTGGACGAGGCCTGCAACCCGATTCCCGCCGAGCTCCACGCCATCAACGGCCCGGAGCTCGCCGAATGCTTCGAAGGAACCCTTGACCCTGCCGCCACCGTCCGGGCGCTGTCCGACGCGGCCCTGGGCCAGCTGGCCGATGCCCTGTACCGGCACCTCGACACCAGCAGCCCGTCCTTCGGCGCCCACACCTGGTATGAGCTCGCCACCGAAGAGCTGCAGAACCGCCACCTGGGCGGTGCGGCCGATCCCGCGGAAGGTGAACTGGCCGCGGGCCTGGCCTGACACGGGGGGAGCGGGGATAGGCTGGCGCCATGACTGAATCAGCCGCGACGCCCGCCGACACCACGGCGCTGATCACCGGAGCAACCGCCGGAATCGGTGCGGAATTCGCCCGCCAGCTCGCCGAGCAGGGCCACCACGTGGTCCTCGTGGCCCGCGATGCCGGCCGGCTGCAGGCCAGGGCACAGGAACTGGAGAAACAGTACAGCGTGCGCGCCGAGGCACTCCCCGCCGACCTCGCCGACGACGCCGGGGTGGCGGCCGTCGTCGCCCGGCTTACGGATCCGGCCCGTCCGGTGGACATTCTGGTCAACAACGCCGGGATGGGCCTGCTGCGCTCCTTCGAGGAGAACGACATCGCGGAGGAAGCCCGGCACCTCAAGCTGCACGTCGAGACGGCCATGGAGTTGACGCACGCCGCCCTGCAGGGCATGCTCAGCCGGCGTTCCGGCAGGATCATCAACGTTGCAAGTGTGGCGGCCTTCCTTCCACGGGGAAGTTATTCCGCGGCGAAGGCGTGGCTTGTCAGCTTTTCCCGCTGGGCCAACCTCGCCTACGCCCAACAGGGAGTGAAGGTGACGGCGGTCTGCCCCGGTTTCACCCACACCGAGTTCCATGACCGGATGGGCATGGACAAGACCGTGGCCCCGCGCTGGATGTGGCTGCAGGCCGAGCGCGTGGTGCGTGAAGGCCTAGCAGACAACGAAAAGGGCAGGGCTGTCTCCATCCCGACCAAACGCTACAAGGTGCTGACCGCGGCCGCGCGCATGCTGCCGGACAGGCTCGTGGCCGGGCCGCCCCGACGCGCCAATTAGCGGCCCAGGGTCGCTGTCGCGCCGGTGGCTGGAGCCCTGCGGCGGGCGGGCGGTACAAGGTGAGGAGTTCCGCCGGACACGCCTGAGGCCTGCCCTGAGTGCTTCCCCCAAATGGGTAATCACGCAAGGCAGGCCTCAATGGGCGGGACTTCGCTACAGAATCCGGATTAGCCGGCTGGGCTCAGGATGAACCCGGCCGGGCTGCCAGAGGGCAAGCTCAGGCTCCGGCAGGAACCTTTTCGGTGTCCCGGTCCGCCGTCGGACCGGCAACTGAATCTGCCGGCGTCGTGGTGAACGGCATGTCCATCTCCACCAGGTCGATCAGCGGGTTCTCGTCCTGGTTCGCGACGAGTTCCCTGGCCTCGGCCTGGGTGCCCACGCTGGGCATGGAGCCCGGCAGCGGGCGGTTGGCCGATTCCTTGAGGAAGAAGATCGCAACGGCACCGATCGCCGAGGTGGCCATCAGGTAGTAGGCCGGCATCATGTCATCGCCGGTGGCGCCGATGAGGGCGGCAACGAAGAAGGGTGTGGTGCCGCCGAAGATGGCCACGGAAAAGTTGTACGCGATACCCATGGCGCCGTAACGGCTCGCCGTCGGGAACTGTGCAGGCAGGGCCGACGCCAGGTTGGCCACGTAGAAGGTCACCGGGAAGGCGATCATGCCCAGGCCCATGAGGGTGGACCAAATTTCTCCGACGCCGATCAGCATAAATGCCGGGGCGGCCATGACCACGGTGCTCAGTGCGCCGATCCACAGCACGGGGCGGCGGCCGATCCTGTCGGACAGCTTGCCGGTCAGCGGGATGCACAGGCTCATGATGACCAGCACGGGGATGGTCAACAGGGTACCGTGCACGGGATCGTAGCCCTTGGCCTCGGTGAGGTACGTCGGCATGTAGGACGTCAGGGCATAGCCTGCGGTGTTCGCGGCAGCCACCAGGATCATGGCGACAATGAGTGAACGCCAGTAGGCCTTGACGATGCCCACGGGTCCCTTGGAGGCGGTGACGTCGGCGGACGTGGCGTCCTTCGCGTTTGCCTCCTGGGCGTCCAGGGTGGCCTGGAACTGCGGGGACTCCTCGATCTTGTTTCGAAAGTAGACCGCGATCAGGCCCAGCGGGCCGGCAATGAGGAACGGGATCCGCCAGCCCCACTCCTCCATGGCGCCCTGGCCCAAGGTCAGCTGCAGTACAGAGACGAGGGCTGCGCCGGCCGCGAAGCCGAGGTAGCTGCCCATATCCAGGAAGCTGGCGAAGAAGCCGCGGCGCTTGTCCGGGGAATATTCGCTCACGAACGTCGTGGCACCGGCGTACTCGCCGCCGGTGGAGAAGCCTTGGACGACCTTGAGCAGCACCAGCAAGGCCGCAGCCCACATGCCGATCTGGGCGTAGCCGGGCAGCAGGCCGACGGCGAACGTGCTCGCAGCCATCAGCATCAGGGTCCAGGCGAGGACCTTCTGGCGGCCGATCTTGTCGCCGAGCCAGCCGAAGATGACTCCGCCCAGCGGGCGGGCAATGAAGGTGGCGGCGAACGTGCCCAGCAGGAACAGGGTCTGCACCGACTTGTCCGCCTCGGGCAGGAACACCGGTCCCATGGTGGTGATCAGGTAGCCGAACACGCCGACGTCGTACCATTCCATGGTGTTACCCACGATGGTGCCGCCAAGGGCCTTTTTAAGCATCGGCTTGTTGACGACGTTGACGTCGGACTCTTTGAGTCGACGGCGCGTCCGTAGCTTTGGTTTCTTCGCACCGGTGGGTGCCACTGGGTAGCTTCCGCTGGCGTTCATAACGCCTGCTGAAGAGTCGGTCGTGCTTCGGTCTGTGGGCATTTAGGCCGCTCCTAAGGAGGTCATTTGCTTGCGACTTGTAGCTGCCCCGCTCTGGGCAGACCTTCAATTTTACGCGATTTCTATGGTGTTTCCGAGTTTGGTGCCGTATGATCCGGTATTTCGGCCCTGATCGGGTCTAGTTGGCGTATTTATTTTCCGCGGTTTCACCGCGCCATTGCAGGGAAACCCCGGTCCGCACCGGGGGCTGCGGAAACTTTTTCGCCGCAGGACCGCCGGCGGCCGGAAATCCGGGGAAAATCGCGCCATGGGGGCAGGCCCGGTACACCCGCCGCGCGGCCCCGTGGCACCGCAAAAAGGGGGTACCCAAGGGATCCGGAATGCGCTTAGGGTTGACATCAGCGCAGTGCTGACCACGAGCCACCCAAGGAGAACAGTCCATGACTGGCAAAGAGACCAAGAAGAGCGACAGCAGCGGGGCCGAGCCGGACGGCACGTCCCAGGCCAAGCAGGGGAAAGGCATCAAGTCGCGCCTCACGGACGCCCAGCGGGAGATGCTCGAGAGCAAGTCCCGGGGCGGCGCCGCCTCACAGAGCGTCGGCCACAGCCACAAGCCCACGCATGTCAGCGGCAAGCAGGGCCCGGCGGAGAAGAAGGTCCGCTGGTAGCCCTACAGACATTGCACGCCGGCCGACCTACGATGGTTGGACACTTCGTTTCACAGCTTATTTCGATGACGTAATTCGACAGCGGAAGGAAGAGCAATGGCGGAACACAAATTCGGAGACGAGATCGATCCTGAGGTTGCCACTCATCTGGCGGAATCCATAGACGAGGCGCCGGGGCCGGAATCGAAACGCCCGGCCCCGCCCACCGCAGCCGAGGGTAAGCAGTGGCCGGACGGCAGCGGCAAACACCGCCATCCCAAGGAGCACGACCTCCAGCACGGCCGGCTCGGGCACGAGGCCGCGGCGAACGCGGTCCATCGGATCACCCCGCCGGACACCCCGCACTCCTCCTGAGCCAACGCCGGCGCCCTGCACCGGCCAGCGGTAAGGAGCCCGGGACGGCCTGCAACGGCCGCCCGGGCTTCTCCCTGACTTCGCATTGGCTTTAGTCCTATTCCATCACCACGTCCGCCGGGTTTTTATCCACCCGCCAGCCGCGCCAGACCGGGTGCCGGAGCTTGCCGCTGCCGGTCCATTCCCCGTAGGTGACTTCCCCGACAAGCTTGGCGCTCACCCAGTGCGCGTCCGAGGCGTCGGCCGCAGGCACCTCCTCGAACGGTGAGGTCTTCCGGGGCAGGGCATCGAGCTGCTGGCGAAGTTCCTTGAGTTCCCGGGCGCTGAATCCGCTGCCGACGCGCCCGACGTAGCGCAACTTCGATCCGGCCGGGATCCCCAGCAGGAGTGAGCCGACGGATTCCCCGCGCTCGCCTTTGCCCGGCCTCCAGCCGCCGACCACAACCTCCTGGGTTCGTTCGAACTTGAGCTTGAGCCAGGACTTGCTGCGCTGTCCGACGTAGCGGCCGTCCGTGCGCTTGGCCATGACGCCCTCCAGCCCCAGTTCCTCGGCGCTTTCCAGGATGTGCCGGACGTCGCCGTCGATCAGCGGGGACAGTTCCACCGGGCAGCCGGACGTGGTGAAGAAGGCTTCCAGCCGGGCGCGCCGCCTGCGGAGCGGCAGTCGGCGCAGGTCGGTGCCGTTCTCGGACAGGAGGTCGAACAGCATCAGCCGCACGGGCGTCGTCGATTGCGCCTTCGCGATGTCAGCGGCCTTGGTGAGTTTCATCCGCCCCTGCAGCAGCCCGAAGTCCGGCCGCCCCGAGGGGCCGACGGCGATGATCTCGCCGTCGGCGATGAAATCCTGCTCCGGCCAGCAGGAGCGGTCGGTCAGTTCCGGGTACGCGGCGGACATGTCGTTGCCGTTACGGCTGATCAGACGGATCCGGTGCGCGTCCCCAACGACCAGGGCCCGCACCCCGTCCCATTTGAGTTCGAACTGCCAGTCCTTGTCCGGCAGGTCCGCGGCGGTTCCGGAGCTGGCGAGCATCGGCGTGAAGGCTGCCGGGTCCGCCGCGGCCGGCGGTTCACTTTCCGGCGCTGCGGCACCGGATTCCAGGGCCGGTGCCGGCTCCGGCTCCTGCTCCTGCAACGGCGGGGGCCCTTGGCCCTTCTTCGCGCCCTGCGGGTCCATGAGGTGGATGAGCCACTGGTCGTCGCCGCGGCCGGTGTGGATCAGCGCGAACCGGCGGGCGCCGCCCAGACCGCCGTCGTCCTGGCCCGTGAGGGTGGCAATGACCTCTTTGCCTGCGACCCACTTCTCGCACTCGTAGTAGCCGTGGTCCCAGATGCTGATGGTCCCGGCGCCGTACTGGCCCTTGGGAATGGTCCCTGCGAAGTCCGCGTAGTCCATCGGGTGGTCCTCGGTCTGGACGGCCAGGTGGTTCTTGGTCTTGCTGGTGGGGACGCCCTTGGGCAACGCCCAGGACACCAGCACGCCGTCGCGCTCCAGCCGGAAGTCATAATGCAGCCGGCTGGCGTGGTGCTCCTGGATGACGAACTTCTCCCGGAGGGTGCCGTTTGCTGTCCCCGTGCGGTGCCGTTCCGCCGTGAACGGCTCCGGGGTCGAGGCAGCGTCCCGCTTGGCGCGGTACTTCTCCAGCCGCGGGTCGGTGTCGCCGCCGTCGCCGGGCGCGTCCCCTGCTGGGCCGCCCGGATGCCCGTCCGCCGGGGCACCCGGCCGCCCCTCGCCGGAGATGGCGGCGAAAGGATCCTTGCCGGACCTGACCCGTTCCAGGACCTCCTGGTAGTCGAGCTGGTGGAGGGACGGCGAGCTCAGTTCGCGCCAGGTCCGGGGCGCGGCCACGGTGGGCCGGAGCCGCCCGCGCAGGGAGTAGGGGACGATGGTGGTTTTTGCGGCGCTGTTCTGGCTCCAGTCCACCAGGACCTTGCCGGTGCGCAGCGTCTTCTTCATGTCGCTCACGGCCAGTTCCGGGTGATCGGCTTCCAGCGATCGTGCCAGTTCGTGGGCGAACTCGGAGATCTGCTCGGAGCTCTGCGTGCCGTCGAGGGCGGCGTACAGGTGGATGCCCTTGCTGCCGCTGGTCACGGGGACGGGATCCAGGCCCACGTCCTGCAGGATGGTGCGGGCGAGCATCGCGACCTCAACGCACTCGGCCAGCCCCGCACCCTCGCCGGGATCCAGGTCCAGCACCAGCCGGTCCGGCGGCTGGGCGTCTCCGTGCGAGTCGACGCGCCACTGCGGCACATGGATCTCCAGGGCAGCGATCTGCGCGAGCCAGGTCAGCGTGGCAGGGTCGTTGACCAGCGGGTACTGGATGGTGCGTTCCTTGTGCGTGATGGAGGCCCTCGGGACCCACCCCGGCGTGGAGTGGTCCAGGTTCTTCTGGAAAAACATCTCGCCGGGGGCATCGGCCGTCCCGACGCCGTGCACCCAGCGTTTCCGGGTGGCCGGGCGGTTCGCGGCGGCCGGGATGAGGACGGGCGCCACAGCAGCGTAGTAGGCCAGCACATCGGCCTTCGTGGTGCCGGTCTCCGGATACATGACCTTGTCCAGGTTGGTGACCACCAGTTCGCGGCCCCCGATCCGGACCCGCTCCTTGTTACTGGCGGACGTCCGTTCAGCCAAGGGGCTTCACCTCCACGCAACTGTGATGTTCACTTGATCCATGAGAGCCATTTGGAAAGGCGCGATAGCGTTTGGGCTGGTCAACGTGCCCGTCAAGGTCTACAGCGCGACCGAGGACCACGACATCAGCCTGCATCAGGTCCACAATGCCGACGGCGGACGGATCCGCTACCAGCGCCGCTGCGAGGTCTGCAGCAAGATCGTGGACTACGAGGACATCGATAAGGCCTACGAGGACGACGGCCGCACGGTTGTCCTCAGCAGGGAGGAGCTCAAGTCCATTCCGGCCGAGAACAGCCACGAGATCGACGTGGTGCAGTTTGTGCCGGCTGAGCAGCTCGACCCGATGATGTTCGAGAAGAGCTACTACCTCGAGCCGGACTCCAAGTCGCCCAAGGCCTATGTCCTGCTGCGCCGGGCGCTCGAGGACACCGAACGGGTGGCCATCGTCCAGTTCGCCCTGCGGGACAAAACCCGGCTGGGAGCCCTGCGGATCCGCGGTGACGTGCTGGTGCTGCAGGCTTTGCTGTGGGCTGACGAAGTGCGCGAGGCCAGCTTCCCCTCGCTCGAAACAACAATCCGCATCTCCGCCCAGGAGCGTGAGATGTCCGCCGCGCTGGTCGATTCGATGGCGGCGGACTTCGAACCGGAGCAGTTCACCGACGACTACCAGCTGCAGCTGCGCCAGCTCATCGAGGCGAAGCTGGAGAAGGGCGAATCCCTGGACACCGAGGAGACCTTTGGCGTCCCGGCGGCCGAGGCCGGCAGCGGCGAGGTGATCGACCTGATGGAAGCACTCAAACGGAGCCTGGAGAAGAAGCGCGGCGGAGGGGCAGCGTCCGCGGACGAACCTGCAAAGCCTGCCGCCAAGCCGGGGGCCGCGGCCAAAGCCGCGCCCAGGACGGCTGCCCGGACCGCCGCCAAGGCCGCGCCCGAGACGGCCAGCAAGACCGCCAGCAAGACCGCAGGTAAGACCGCAGGTAAGACTCCGGGTAAGACTCCGGCCAAGACCGCCGCTTCCAAGACGTCCGCCCCGAAGGCCGCCGTGCGGAGCGCGCGGAAGGAAGCCTGAGCGGACGGCTGTCCGGCCAGTGGCCATCGGGATCAGGAGTTCCGTAGCGCGGCGATGAGCTCGCTTTTCTTCTTGGCCGAGTAGCCCTTGAGCCCGATCTCCCTGGCGCGTTCCTTGAGCTGGGGGACGGTCCAGTCCTCGTAGCCGCCGGCCTTCCCGCCCTTGCGGCCTACGGCTGACCGGCCGTTCTTCGCTGCGGCGTTGGAGATGCGGGCGGCCTTCTGCTTCGACGCGCCGTCCTCCAGCAGCTCTTCGTAGAGTCCGGGGTCCTTGATGCTGGGGTTCTCGGAGCCCCGCGGGGCGTTCTTCTTCGTTGGCATGGCTACCTCGGCGGCTGGGTTGTACGCGGTGAGTGGTACCGCGGATTCCAAGCTAGCGGCGCCGCCGGGCCGTGACAAGTAGCTACTAAGTTTGCTGAGGAATTTCCCGGCGAACCCCGGGAACGCCGAGGCCCGGCCGCAGCCCTGTTCGGGTGCGGCCGGGCCTCGGACGCGGCGGCGGTACCGCCGGAGGGTGGCGCTATTCGGCGTCGTGGTCCGTTTCCAGGATCTGGACCAGGCGTTCGAGGGCGGCGTCGGCGCCGTCGCCCTCGGCGCGCAGGACCACAACCTCGCCGTGGGACGCGCCCAGGCTCATGAGGGACAGGATGCTGGCGGCATCCATGGCCTCGTCAACGGGTTCGCCCAGCCGGGCAATGGTGATCTCGAGATCGAACTCGCCTGCAGCCTCGGCAAAGATTGCGGCCGGGCGGGCGTGCAGCCCTACGCGGCTGGCAATGGTGGCGTTACGTTCGGTCATTGTTGCTCCTTGGTTCAGCATGGGGATGAAGGCTAGGGAAGGTCTTCTGGGCGGCTCAGACGGCTACGGAAACCTGTTCCACCGTATCAACCGGCTTCTTGACTGCCCAGCGCTTGAGCCCGATGATGGCGAAGGCCGTGACGACGGTGCCGGCCGCGATGGCGACGACGAACATCAGGAAGTTGTCGATGGCGAAGAAGACGAAAATGCCGCCGTGCGGTGCCTTCGATCCCACCCCGGCTGCCATCGAGATGGCACCCGTCACGGCGCCGCCGATCATGCTGGCGGGGATGACGCGGAGCGGGTCGGCCGCGGCGAAGGGGATGGCGCCTTCGGAGATGAAGGAGGCTCCCAGCAGCCAGGCGGCCTTGCCGTTTTCCTGCTCCGCCAGGCTGAAGAGCTTCTTGTTCAGCACGGTGGAGGCGAGGGCCATGGCCAGCGGCGGGACCATGCCGGCGGCCATTACGGCCGCCATGATCTGCCACGGTGCCTGGTTGTCGATGGTTGCCGCGCCGAGGCCGGCGACGGCGAAGGAGTAGGCAACCTTGTTGACGGGTCCGCCGAGGTCGAAGCACATCATCAGGCCGAGGATGACGCCGAGGGCGATGGCGCTGGCGCCGGTGAGGCTGGACAGCCAGTCGTTGAGGCCCACGGTGAGTGCGGCGATCGGGCCGCCCAGGACCAGGAACATCAGGCCGGACGCTACGAGGGATGCCACCAACGGAATAATGACCACCGGCATCAGGCCGCGCAGCCAGCGGGGGACGCTGATCTGGCCGATGGCATGTGCCGTGTAGCCTGCCAGCAGCCCGCCGACGATGCCGCCGAGGAAGCCCGCACCCATGAACCCGGCAACGGCACCGGTGACGAAGCCGGGGGCGATGCCCGGCCGGTCAGCCAGGGCGAAAGCGATGTAGCCGGCCAGCGCCGGGACGAGGAAGCCGAGGGACAGGGCGCCGATCTTGAACATCACGGCACCTAGGAAGGCGCCCAGCGGGCCCCAGGCCAGTTCCGGGTAATCGGTCGGCAGATTGGTGAGCGTGTTCTCCGCCAGGATCTTGTCGGCGTACGCAGTGATGTCGTAGCCGCCCAACAGGAAGCCAAGGGCGATCAGCAGACCGCCGCCGGCCACGAACGGGATCATGTAGCTGACACCCGTGAGCAGCGCCTTCTTCAGCTTCGTGCCGAAGTGCTCGCCCTTTTCCTCGGCCTCCAGCTGCGCCTGATCCTCACCATAGTGCGGGACGCGGCGGGCGTTCGGGTTGTCCGCGGCGGCGAGGGCCTCCCGGACCATCTTTTCCGGCTCGTCGATGCCGCGCTTGACCGGGGCGTTGATGACGGGCATGCCGGCGAAGCGCTCCTTGCCGCGCACGTCCACGTCCACGGCGAAGATCACGGCGTCGGCGGCCGCGATTACGGCCGGGTCCAGGGGCTTGGCGCCGGAGGAGCCCTGCGTCTCGACCTGCAGGTCGATGCCGGCTTCCTTGGCCGCGGCCACGAGCGAATCAGCGGCCATGTAGGTGTGGGCGATGCCGGTGGGGCAGGCGGTCACAGCGACGAGGCGCTTGGGCCGGGGTGCCCCGGCCGGTGCGGGCTCGGCGGTTGGGCCGGCTGGGGTCGAACCGGCGGCAGTTGCGCCGGTAGCAGCGGCTGTGGCCGCTGCCGGGGCTGCCGCGGCAGGCTTGTCCGCGAGGGCGCCCTCGACGAGCTCGACGACCTCGGCCGCTGAACCCGCGGCACGCAGGGACGCGGTGAAGTCCTTTTTGATCAGGGAACGGGCCAGCCTGGAGAGCAGTTTAAGGTGCTCCTGGTCCGCGCCTTCGGGGGCGGCGATGAAGAAGATCAGGTCCGCGGGGCCGTCCTTGGCGCCGAAGTCGACCGGCTGGGAGAGCCGGGCCATGACCAGCGTCGGCTCGGTGACCGCCGTCGAACGGCAGTGCGGGATGGCGATGCCGCCGGGGACGCCGGTGGCGGTCTTCTGTTCCCGGGCGAAGGCGTCGGCAAAGAGGCCTTCAATTTCGGTGGCGCGTCCGTTGGCGGCAACTTTGCCTGCCAGGTGCCGGATCACGTCCTCGGGCGTGCTGCCCAGGTTCTGGTCGAGCTCGACCAGGTCGGTCGTAATGAGCTGAGTCACTGTCAATCCTTCTTCAGGGCCGTGATGGTTACGGCATCGGGGGTGGTTTGGTGGACTGCCGGGACTGTGGAGCCCGGCAGAGAAGCGGCGGCGGCACCATGGGCCACAGCCTGACGGAGGCAATCGGCCGGGGCGGCGCCCCGGCTGGAGGCGAGCAGGTAGCCGGCCAGCGACGAGTCCCCTGCGCCCACCGTGCTCACCGCAGTGACCGGCGGGTGCGTGGCCAGCCACGCGCCGCCGGCCGTCACAAGCACCGCACCCTTGGAGCCGAGCGTGGCGAGCACGGCACCCACCCCGGAGCGCACGACGGCGGAAGCGGCCGCCGCGGCGGCCTCCGGATCCGCTTCGAGTTCCTCGGCGGACTTGTGCGTGGCGAACCCGGCTGCGGCAGCCAGTTCCACGAGTTCCTCGGCGTTGGGCTTGATGAGATCCGGCTTTCCCAGCGCGTCGCCGGAGACCGCGGCGGCGAGCGGTTCGCCGGAGGAGTCGACGGCGATGAGGGGGGCCTCGTTGCCGTGGCCCATGGAGCGCAGCCGCCGGGTGACGGTGGCATAGAAGCCGGCCGGTACCCCGGGTGGGAGCGATCCGGCCAGGACAACCCAGCTGGCTCCGCGGGCGTGGTCCAGGAGCAGCCCGATCAGGGCCTCCTGCTGGTCCGCACTCAGCACCGGGCCGGGTTCGTTGATCTTTGTCGTGACACCGCCCGGTTCGGTGAGCGCCACATTGCTGCGCAGCGGCTCGCCGATCGGGAGCGCGGCGAACGGGACGTCGCCGTCCCGAAGGCCGGCGAGGACGGGGTCCGCCTCGGCTCCGGGCAGCACCGCTACCGTCGTCAGGCCGGAGGCGACGAGGGCGCGGGAGACGTTGACGCCCTTGCCTCCGGATTCCTGCCGGACGGAGACGGCCCGCTGGACTTCGCCGCGGAGCAGGGGGCCCGGCAACGCCACGGTACGGTCCAGGCTCGGGTTGGCGGTCAGGGTGACAATCACGCGACCACCACCTCCACTCCGGCGTCCGCGAGGGCGTCGGCCAGGTCCTGGCTGGGTTTCGTGTCAGTGATCAAGGTGTCCAGATCTTTCAACGAGGCGAACTGGACGAGGGTTTCGGCGTCCAGCTTGGAGGCATCAGCCAGCACCACAATGCGGCGTGCTGATTGGACGAAGGCAGCCTTGACAGCGGCTTCTTCAGGATCGGGAGTGCTCAGCCCGAAGGCTGCATGGATGCCGTTGGTGCCGATGAAGGCGATGTCCGGGCGGAGCCGGCGGGCGGCTTCCACTGTGGACTGGCCAACGGCGGCCTGCGTGATCCCGCGGACCTTTCCGCCCAGCAGGTGCAGGGCGATGCCGGGTTCCCCGGACAGCTTGGCCGCGACGGGCAGCGAGTGGGTGATGACCACGAGTTCGGCAGCGGGTCCTGAAATGGCGGTGCTCGCTGCCGTCCGGGCGGCCAGGAGTTCCGCGAGGGCCTCTGTGGTGGATCCGGCGTCGATCAGGACGCTCCCGGTGCGGTCCTGCGGGATGAGCGCCAGGGCGGCCTCGGCGATCCGGGTCTTTTCCGGCTGACGCTGGTCGGTGCGGACCAGGATGCTTTCCTCGGTGGTACTGAATCGGTCCGGGGACACCGCGCCGCCGTGGACCCGGCGCACGCTGCCGGCGGCTTCGAGGGCGGCCAGGTCCCGGCGGACCGTCTCGGTGGTGATGCTGAAACGCTCGGCAAGGTCCGTGACGCTGGCGCGGCCGCTGGCAGTAATGAGCCCAACGATGAGTTGTTGGCGTTCTTCGGCGAACACTGGCTCTCCTTTGCGTCAGTACTGCGGACCCTCCCGCCACTTCAGTGATAGCCATCACAGGTGGTGGGGTTGATTGACTTTATCTTTGAATCTGTGGCTTTGTCAATGAAAAACAACATGAACGCAGAAGACTCACCCCGCCGCCCGGGGGACATGCCCAGTCTTGGCGCCGCAGAGTGGGCATGGTGGCACTCTGTCCGCCCCTGGCTGCGCAGGCTGGGCATGCGCAGTGTGCGGGCCGGTGAGCCGGGGGACATGTCAAGTCTTTGTGCTGGGGCGTGGGCACATTGGGACGATGTCCGCCCGTGGCTCCGCGGACTGGGCATGCCCAATCTGGGGGTGGGCGAGGCAGGGGAGCATCCGCGTTCTGTGAGCCCTCGACGGGGGGACATGTCCACTCCTCGCGGTGAGGAGTGGACAAATTGGCACTATGTCCGCCCGTGGCTCCACGGGCTGGGCATGCCCAATCTGGGGGTGGGCGAGGCAGGGGAGCATCCGCGTTCTGTGAGCCCTCGACGGGGGGCATGTCCACTCCGGGGTTTGGTGAGCCGCGGGGCATGTCCACTCTTCGCGGTGCGGAATGGGCGCATTGGCACTATGTCCACCGGTGGCTCCGCGGGCGGGGCATGTCCCGCGCGGGGGAGTGGGCGGGGGAGCGCAAAGACGCCGGGCCAGACCTTGGGTCCGGCCCGGCGTGCGGGTCGTTCATGCTGTGCACCGTGGTGCACAGCAGCGTTCTGGCGCTAGATGCCGGCGTCGCGGCTCTCATTGCGAGTGATGGTCTCGCCGGTGTTGGGATCGACGACGGAGCGGGTTTCGCTGACCCGGCGGGTTCGGCTGCGGCCCGGGGACGCCAGCACCAGGGAGGCGATCAGCCCGATGACGCCCACCGCCATCAGGATGTAGCCGATCATGCTCTGGTCGACGTTGGGGATCAGCCCGGGGGTGATGGCCCAGGCCAAAATGGCGCCGAGGGCGATGAGGAAGATGGAGGAACCGATTCTCATGACTTGCTCCTTGTGTCCGGTGGGACGGATTGGTACTGCTAAGCATACTGTCCAACGTCACGCTACAGCCCGGTGGGTGTTGTTTCAACGATCCGCGCGGCGCCACTCCGATCAGCCTTCGCGCGGCATCGTGCCCGCCCCGGCGGTTCCAAACAGCGGCGGCGCCGCCGGGGGCGCTTGTTCGTACCCGTGGCGGATCGGCGGCCGGGGAATCCGGGCCCGCGGCCGGCGATCGCACGTACTCTTAAAGGGTGCATAGCGGCAGCCCCCATGCCTGCCCCCCGTTTGACCCCGCTACTCCCGCCCTCCTGCCCGCACTGCCGCAGGTCCCCTGGCGGGTCTCACAGAAACGCCGGTACCCATGCCTGAAGCTTCCCCCAGAGTCGTTGTCACCGGACTGGGCGCCGTGACCCCGGTAGGCGGGACCGCCGCCGAGACCCGGGCGGCGCTGCTGGCCGGGCGCTCCGGAATCGTGGCGCTCGAGGAGGACTGGGCGCAGGCGCTGCCGGTCCGAATGGCGGGCCAGGTGAAGATTGACGTCGCCTCGCTTCTCACCACTCCCGAATACAAGAAGATGGACCGGTGCGGGCATCTGGCGGTGATCGCGGCCCGCGAAGCGTGGGAGCAGGCGGGCCGGCCGGAGACTGATCCGGAACGCCTGTCGGTGGTGATCGGGTCCGGCTACGGCGGCCTCGACACCATTCTTGAGCAGACCCGGACGCTCGATTCCAGCGGCCCGCGCAGGGTTTCCCCGCATACCCTCACCCGGATCATGACCAACGCCCCCGCGGCCTGGGTCTCCATCGACGTCGGTGCCAAAGGAGGGGCGCGCACCCCGGTGAGCGCCTGCGCTTCCGGGGCGGAAGCCATCTCCCAGGCCTCCGACATGATCCGGGCCGGTGCGGCGGACGTCGTGATCGCGGGCGGCGTGGATTCCTGCATCAATGGCCTGATCATCAGCGGATTCGCTCAAATTCGCGCGTTGTCCACCCGCAACGGGGACCCGCAGTCCGCATCGCGGCCCTTCGACCGGGACCGGGACGGATTCGTGCTGGCCGAAGGCGCCGCGATCCTGGTCCTGGAACGTGAGGACCACGCCCGGGCCCGCGGAGCGGAAATCCTTGGTGTAGTGGCCGGAACCGCGGTCACGTCCGACGCCGTCGACATCGTCGCTGCTGATCCGGCCATGCAGCGCCGGGTGATGGAAAAGGCCATCGCCGCCGCCGGCCTTGGCGTCAGGGACATCGGCCTCGTCCACGCGCACGCGACGTCCACCCCGGTCGGCGACCGCCTGGAAGCCGGAGCGATCAGGGCCGTGCTCGGAAACCAGGTTCCCGTCACGTCCACGAAATCCCTCACCGGTCACCTCCTCGGCGGGGCCGGCGCGCTCGGCGCCATCGTGGTGATCCAGGCCTTGAAGACCGGCGACGTCCCCGGCACCGGCAACCTGGACCAGCCCGACGACGGGGTCGACCTCAACCTCCTCCGGGAAACCGTGGCAGGACAGCCGGCCAGGGCAGGCATCGCCAACGCGTTCGGATTCGGCGGGCACAGCACCGCGCTGGTGATCACCGAAAGCTAGGCTGTTCCGATGGAGACAGTCGTCTGGTCCAAGCCGGAACACGAACGCGCCGGCACGCCGCTGCTGGTGATGCTGCACGGCTACGGCCGGGACGAATCCCGGATGGCGAAACTCTTTGAGAGCCTGCCGTCCGGGTTCACCTGCGCCGCCCTGCGCGGACCCAAGGAGATCGGGGACGGCCACGGCTGGTTCCTGCTGGACTACTTCCTGTCCCATGACTTCGCCGACGTCATCTCCTCGACGAATGCCGTCTTCGGCTGGATCGAATCCGTCAAAGCCCGGCACAGCAGCGTCAGCCTCTTCGGCTACTCGCAGGGCATGGCCATGGCCACCACGCTGCTGCGGCTGCGGCCCGCGCAGTTCCGGGCCGTCGTCGGGCTGTCCGGTTTTGTCCTGGAAAACGAACTCCTGGCGATGAGCGAATCGTTCGAGGCCCGCCCGCCCTTCTTCTGGGGCCGGGACCGGGACGACGTGGTGATCAACGACGCCGCCACGGAGCACACCGAGGCCTGGCTCCACGAGCACACGCAGCTCACGGCTCGGACGTACCCCGGAATGGGCCACTCGATCTCGGCGGCGGAACTCGCGGACGTCAGTGCGTTCCTCCGCCACTACGTGCTGCGCCCGGATGGTCGGGCGCCGGGCGCAGCCTAGCCCGCGGCGCCCGGCGCGGCAGGACCAAACGACCGTCATTCATTTATCCACTTGCACGCTAATTTTGTAAGCGTTTACACTCGATGATGGCCGTGTTCACGGCCCATTTACTACAGGGGGAAGAAAGGGCTGAGCCGCGTGCTGCAGGCCAAGACGCCGCCCGTCACCATCCAGGACGTCGCCGCTCTCTCCATCTGCACCGTCTCACGGCCCCTCCGGAACCTCCCGGACGTCTCCGCCCGGTCCTGTGCAAAAGTCGGCGATGCGGCCGGCGGGCTGGAACGGGTTGCCTCCCGCCTGGCTGGCGGACGCGCGGGGTCCATCGCCACCATCTCCTGGCAGGCAGCGGATCAGGAAGTGTTCGCGGCCAAGCTGCTGATTGAAAGACTCGACCGCTCTGGACTGCCGAACCCCCCGACCTGCCACGCGCTGGAAACCAAACTGATGGCGCGCAAGTGCACCCGCAGCCGGCGCTGTCCGGCGCCGAGCCCAGCGGCCTGACCCTTCAGCGTTTACCCCTCCAGCGGTTACCCCCGGTGTTTGCCTTCCGGGGTTCCGCAGAGGGTGCCGTCCACCGACGGTGCCGTCCACCGACGACGCGTCCACCGACGGCGTCCTGTGCCGTCCCAATGCCCCGCCGAAGGGGCAGACCACCGACTTTGTTCCCGCCGTCTGAAAGGACAACCGTTCCATGACTGAGCTTTCCAACAGCACCCCTTCGAGCTGGACCGGGGCCTCCGCCATCCTCTTTGACCTCGACGGCGTCCTGACCCCCACCGCGATCGTGCACGAACGCGCCTGGCAGGAGCTTTTCGACGGCTTCCTCAAGACCGTGCCCGAGGCGCCCGGCTACCGTGAAAGCGACTACTTCGACCACATCGACGGCAAGCCGCGCTTCGACGGGGTCCGCGACTTCCTGGCCTCCCGCAACATCGTCCTGCCCGAGGGCCCGCTGGGTGACGACCCGGCGCACAACACCGTCCACGGTCTGGGCAACCGCAAGAACAGGGTCTTCAACGACATCGTCGAAGCCGGCGGCGTCAAGCCCTACGAAGGCTCCGTGCGCTTCATCGACGCCGCGCTGGCCCGCGGGCTCAAGGTCGCCGTCGTCTCCTCCTCCCGCAACGCCCCGGCAGTGCTGAAGGCCGCCGGCCTCTCCGACTACTTCCCGGTGGTGGTCGACGGCGTCGTCGCCGTCGCCGAAGGCCTGCCCGGCAAGCCCAGCCCGGCGACCTACGAGTACGCCGCCCGGCTGCTTGGCCTGCCCAGCGAGGAGTGCGTCGTCGTCGAGGACGCCGTCTCCGGCGTTCAGGCCGGACACGCGGGGAACTTCCACTCGGTGATCGGCGTGGACCGCGGCGCCGGCCGGCAGGCCCTGCTGGCCGCCGGCGCCACCCTCGTGGTCAACGACCTCGAAGAGCTCCTCTAGCCTCCGCCCTCCGTTTCCGCCCGGCAGGGCCCCGCCCCGACTTTCACCACCTGACTCTTTACCGCCTGAAGGAAAACCATGGCCCTCATCACCTCGGACCGCGCACGGTTCCCCAACGACCCGTGGCAGCTGGTCGAGACCGTCCACCTGCCCGGCAACGCCGGCACGCTGGAGACGCTCTTCAGCCTGGGCAACGGCCACCTCGGCATCCGCGGCGCCCACTGGTCAGCCGCCGACGCCGATCTGCCGGGCAGCTTCATCAACGGCTTCCACGAGACCTGGGACATCAAGCACGCCGAGAACGCCTACGGTTTCGCCCGCACCGGCCAGCGGATCCTGTACATTCCGGACGCCAACAACTTCACCGTGGTCATTGACGGCGAAACCCTGAGCCTGGGCGAATCGACCGTGCTGGACTACCGGCGCAGCGTCGACTTCGCCACCGGTGTCTACGACTGCCGGATCACCTGGCAGTGCCGTTCCGGCGCCACCGTGACCACCACGGAACGCCGCGCCGTCGGCTACCAGTCCCGCGGAGCGCTCGGCATCTCGCTGGAACTGGCGGCGGACCGGGACATCTCCGCGGATGTGACCTCCTCGGTGATCAACCGCCAGGACCAGCCGGTCGAGGAACACTCCTCCCATGACCCGCGCCGCGCCGGCCGACACGCCGGTCGGGTGCTGCTTCCCGTGCGGCTCGACGGCGGCGACGGCTCGCTGCGCCTGTCCTGGGAGACCGCCGAATCCAGGCAACGCATCGGCCTGGCGGTGGACCACTGGACGAACGCCGGGGTGCAGCCCTTCGACACGCTGGTGCACGAGGACGAGAGCAGCGTGCGCTATGTCCTGGCCGTCGGCGCCGACGCGCCGTTCGTGCTGGAAAAGAGTGTCAGCTACGCCGTCGGGCAGGCCTCCGCGGACCTGGCCGACGACGCCGAGGCAGGCCTTAGGCCGCTCGCGGAGATCTTCGCCGAAAGCGCCGCGCACTACCGCGAGTACTGGACCACGAGTGACATCGTCCTCGCCGGCCAGACCGAACTCCAGCAGGCCGTCCGCTGGAACCTCTTCCAGCTGGCCCAGGCCACGGCCTGCGCCGACGTCGCCGGCATCCCGGCCAAGGGCGTCAGCGGTTCCGGCTACGACGGCCATTACTTCTGGGACCAGGAGGTGTATCTGATGCCGTACCTGACGTACACCAGCCCGGGCAACGCCCGCCAGGTCCTCGAGTTCCGCCACGACATGCTTCCCGAGGCCAAGATCCGTGCCAAGGAGCTCAGCGTGGACGGCGCCCTCTTCCCGTGGCGCACCATCAACGGGCTCGAGGCGAGCGCCTACTACGCCGCCGGCACGGCCCAGTTCCACATCGCCGCCGCCATCGCCTTCGCCACCAACCGTTACATCTGGGCCAGCGGTGACCAGGAGTTCCGGGAGACCCTCGGCTCGGAGCTGCTGATCGAGACCGCCCGGATGTGGGTCTCATTGGGCTTCTTCGGTAAGGACGGGCTCTTCCACATCCACGGCGTCACCGGCCCGGACGAGTACACCGCCGTCGTCAATGACAACCTGTACACCAACGTCATGGCC
This sequence comes from Pseudarthrobacter linnaei, assembly GCF_055412825.1. Lineage (NCBI taxonomy): Bacteria > Bacillati > Actinomycetota > Actinomycetes > Micrococcales > Micrococcaceae > Pseudarthrobacter > Pseudarthrobacter linnaei. Next base: position 28,643 of record NZ_JBVAYX010000006.1, on the reverse strand, counting down.
CGGTTTAACCTGCGCGCCGCGGCTGCGCTGGACTACGCGGAGATCGACGACGCCGAACGCCAGCTCTGGGAGCAGGCCGCCAACCGGATGCAGCTGCCCTACGACGAGGACCTCCAGGTGCACTCGCAGGACAACGACTTCATGACCCTGGAGCCGTGGGACTGGAGCACGCCCCGGTCCCAGTACCCGTTGCTGCTGCACTTCCACCCCCTGGTGATCTACCGCCACCAGGTCCTCAAACAGGCCGACAGCGTGCTGGCCATGTTCCTGCAGTGGCAGGACTTCACGGCCGAGGAAAAGCGCCGCGCCTTCGACTTCTACGACCCGATCACCACCGGCGATTCCACCCTGTCCGCCTGCGTGCAGGGCATCATGGCGGCAGAGGTTGGCTACGCCGGCGCGGCGCTGAGGCACTTCACGCACGCGCTGTTCATCGACCTGGACGACACCCACGGCAACACGATCGACGGTGTGCACATCGCCTCCACCGGCGGGGTGTGGAGTTCGCTGGTTAGCGGCTTCGCGGGCCTCCGCGACCAGGGTGCGGTGCCGTACTTCGACCCGCGGCTGCCCGCCGAATGGGACGGGCTGTCCTTCCACCTGAAGATCCAGGGCCGGTTGCTGCGGGTCGAACTGGCCCAGGGTTCCATCAGCCTGACCGTGCGCGAAGGTGCGCCGCTCGAGGTGGAGGTGCGAGGTGAGCTGCTCACGGTCGACGGCGACACGGTGCAGATTCCGCTGGCCCCGGTCGCGGAACCGGAGCCCACGATCTTCCCGAGTGGACTCCCGACGGCATCGATCCCGATCGTGCGCGCGGCGGTCTGAGCCCCGCCAAAAGCAACGCGGGGTCACCTAGCGCCCATGTTCGCCACCGGAATGGGCGCTAACTGACCCCGCGTTGCTTCGGGCCGGGATGCACTGGGCCGGAGGCTTCGGAAGGGGCCGCGGCGTCGGCGTGGCCGTCCACCTCGCGGCCTCCCACCTCGCGGCCTCCCACCTCGAGGCCGTCCACCTCGCGGTCGTCCAGCGGGTGGCCGAGTTCGTCCGCCGGCATCCGGGCGACCGCCATGGCGACGGCGGCCATGACCGGGCACACCGTTCCGGCGACCAGGAAGATGAGCCAGATCGGCAGCACCTCCGCGGCGGGTCCGGCGAGGGCCATGGACACCGGCATCAGGGCCAGCGACACGAAGAAGTCCAGGCTGGAGACGCGGCCCAGCAGGTGCGGCGGCACCCGGCGCTGCAGCAGGGTCCCCCAGATGACCATACCCATGCCGCCGGTGGCACCGAAGATGAACAGCGCGGCGGCCAGCGCCCAGAAGCTGTCCATGATGCCGACCGCTGCGATCGGCAGACTGCCCGCACCCCAGCTCACCATCATGACGCTGAGGTAGCGGCGCGGCAGCGGGAACGAGGCCGTGGCCAGCGAGGCTGCCGCGCCGCCGACGCCCATGATGGCGAGCAGGAAGCCGAACATGCGCGAGTCGCCGCCGAGCTGGTCGCCGACCACGAAGGGCAGGAGCACCTCAATAGGGCCGATCAGGAACAACACGGAGATGCAGGCCCACAGCAGGGTCCACAGCAGCCAGGGCGTGCGGACCGTGTAGCTGACCCCCTCGCGGAGGTCGTGCAGCAGGGACGTCCTGGCCCGTCCGCCGGACCCGGACCCGGAATGGGCGCCGCCCTCCGCACCCTCCGCACCCTCGCCGCCCTCCGAGTCCGGCCGGGGCTGGCGGTGGAGCAGGTTGAGGATGGAAAAAGCCAGCAGGTGGCACACCGCCACCCCCGTCACGGCGTGTGCGGGGGACAAAGCAGCGACCAGGATGCCCGCGACGGCGGGACCGGCGGCCTGCTGCAGCAGGGGCCGCATGGTCCCCTCCATGCCGTTGGCCGCGAGCAGGTCCTCCGGCGGGAGGATCCTGGGAAGGATGGCGGAGTAGGCGGGGAAGAAGAACGCGGCCCCGACGCCCAGGACAAACGCGCCGAGCGCGAGATGCCAGAGCTGCAGCCAGCCCAGCATGGCCAGCCCGCTGATGCCGCCAATGACGGCAAGGTTGGCGCCCTCCACCGCGATGATCAGGAGCCGCTGCGGGAACCGGTCCGCCGCGATGCCGCCCGCGAGCACAAACGCGACCAGGCCCACACTGCCCGCCGCCGCCACGAGGGAGAGCTCCAGCGGGCCGCCGCCCAGATGGATCACCTCATAGACCATCGCGACGGCCCACATCCCGGAGCCGAAAACGGAGATGGCCAGGGCCGCTATCAGCACACGGTACTCCCGGTGCGCGAACGGGCGCAGGGCCCTCAGTGAGCGCATGGCTCCAGTCTAGAGGCCCGTCCGGACCCGTCCCAGCCCCGTCCGGACCCGTCCCAGCCCCGTCCGCCCCGTTCCAGCCCGTCGGACAGGCGCCGTCCCCGGAGGCCGGATGGAATAGCGGGACGGGTGCCCGGGTTGCCGCCTAATGGGACGGGCGACCTCATCGGGACAGCCCGTTCCGACGTACTGGGCTCGGATGCCTGCCCTGCCGCAAGAACGCGGCGGCGGCCAGGCCCGGTTGAACTGGACTACTCAGAAACGGAGATGGTGGATTAATGACTGCCTACATGAGCGTGAACCCCGCGACCGGAGAAACGTTGAAGGAATTCCCGCTCGCCACCGCGGCCGAGGTGGAGCACGCGCTGGCGGACTCGAAGGCTGCCTTCCGGGACTGGCAATCGGCGCCGGTGGAGGCCCGCGCGAAGGTGATTGCCCGGGTGGCCGAGCTGTACCGGGAGCGCCGGGATGTGCTGGCCCGGCTGATTGCCACGGAGATGGGCAAGCCCCTGGCCCAGTCCCGCGGCGAAGTGGGCCTCGTGGCTGACATCTACGCCTACTACGCGGACGAGGGTCCGTCCTTTCTTCAGGACGAAATCCTTGACGTCAAAGGCGGCGGCGAGGCCATCGTCCGCTCCGCGCCCGTCGGGCCGCTGCTGGGGATCATGCCGTGGAACTACCCCTACTACCAGGTGGCGCGGTTCGCCGCCCCCAACCTGATCCTCGGCAACACCATCCTCCTCAAGCACGCCGGCAGCTGCCCCCAGTCGGCACTCGCCATCGAGCAGATCTTCAAGGACGCCGGGCTCCCCGAGGGGGCATACATCAACCTGTTCCTGAGCAACGAACAGGTCGCGGAGGTCATCGCCGATGACCGCGTGCAGGGTGTCTCGCTGACCGGCAGTGAGCGGGCAGGGTCGGCCGTTGCCGAGGTGGCCGGCAGGAACCTGAAGAAGTACGTCCTGGAACTCGGCGGCAGCGACCCCTTCATTGTCCTGGACTCCGAGGACCTCGACAGCACCGTCAAAGCCGCCGTCAGCGGACGGATGGGGAACGCCGGGCAGGCCTGCACGGCCTCAAAGCGGTTCATCATCCTTGAGGACCTGTACGAGGCGTTCGTGGAGAAATTCACCGCCAGAATGTCCGCGATCAAGCCGGGCGACCCCCTGCTGGCCGACACCCGGTTCGGCCCGCTTTCCTCGCAGGTTGCCGCGGACGGCCTCATCGAACAGATCCAGGACGCTGTGGAAAAGGGGGCCACCCTGCGGACCGGCGGACACCACGTCGAGGGCCCGGGCGCCTACGTCGAGCCCACGGTGCTGACCGACGTGACCCCCGGGATGCGGGCGTTCTCCGAAGAGCTTTTCGGCCCGGCGGCGGTCATCTACAAGGTCGCCAGTGTGGAGGAGGCCATCGAGCTGGCGAACGGTTCCCCGTACGGCCTCGGCGGCGCGGTCTTCAGCGCCGATGCCGAGAAGGCCAAGGATGTGGCTGACCAGCTGGACACCGGGATGGTGTTCATCAATTCCGTGGCCGAAACCCAGGCGGATCTGCCGTTCGGCGGAGTGAAGCGCTCCGGCGTCGGGCGCGAACTGGCACGGTTCGGCATGAATGAGTTCGTCAACAAGAAACTCATCCGCACCCCGCGCTAACCCGGTGCCGGCGGGGCTCTTCCGCACCCCGCGCTAACCCGGTGCCGGCGGGGCGCTTCCGCGCCGCGGAGGCGCCCCGGCGGCCCCGCCACTTCCCGGAGGCTGCCCGGTTCCTGCCGGGGGCCATCACCCACACCGACGACGGGTTCGATGCCGGCCTCAACGCCGGGAGGGGATTCCGCGCCACCGGCCGGCTCGTGGAATTCGGGTGGAATGGCCCGGCGCCGCTGTGTGTACCCCGGTCCGCTGGGCCCGGCGTCGTCGGCATTGGCGGCCGCGGCCGAATCGTGGGTGCTCTAGCTGCCTGGCCCGGGCGGCGGCTGGGTTGGTGGCTGAAACGCGGACCGAGGGGCCCGTGGCCTAGTGTTAACACCAGACGAAGCTCAGCACACTTATAGTTCACGAAGAGGCGATGATGGCCAAGCGAAGCAACCCGGCAATAAAAATTGCGCAGAAGTCAGCGCACAGCGCGATGTTCGACGCCGAGGGCAAGCCCAAACCCGGCGTCCACAACGTGCTCCTGCGGGCCGTTGAGGTCCAGCGCCCGCTGGTGCTGGCGAACCTGCGCCGGCTCCAGCGGAGGCACCCGCAGGCCACCGCGGCGCAGCTCGCCGCGACCCTGGAACGGGACTACCTCATTGCCGTCACCGGCGGCGGCGCGCTGGTGGGCGGCGCGGCCGTCATTCCGGGCGTCGGGACGGTCGCCGCGCTGGGCCTCTCGGCCGCCGCGACCGTCGGCTTCCTCGAAGCCACCGCACTTTTCTCCACCTCCCTCGCCGAACTCCATGGCGTCCGGCTGGTGGACCCGGACAAGGCCAGTACCCTGGTCATGGCCATCATGCTGGGCGAGGAGGGCACCGCCCTGTTGAGCTCGCTGAGCGGGCAGGCCGCGGGGCAGGGCAAGGGCCCCACCCAGACCTGGGGATCCCTCTTCACCCGCCGGGTTCCGCTGGCCGGCTTCGGCTCGGTGCGGGAACGGATCCAGACAATGTTCCTCCGGACCCTGCTCAAACAGCAGGGCGCTGCCCTGCTGGGCCGGGCGTTGCCGTTTGGCATCGGCGCCGTCGTCGGCGGTGTGGGCAACCGGGTGATGGGCCGCGCCGTCGTCGCGAGCGCCAAGGAAGCGTTCGGCCCGATGCCGCTCGTCATCCCCGGGGAACTGGGCGGCCCGGCGGCACCCGCAGGCCAGGCAGCGGCACCCGAAGGCCCGGCAGCAGTGCGGGGCAGCAAGGACAAGGCAGCGCAGGAAGGCGGCGCGTTTTGGATCTGAACGCCGATCTGGGGGAGTCCTTCGGGACCTGGACCATGGGCGAGGACGCCGCGATGTTCCCGCTGGTCACCAGCGCCAGCGTGGCCTGCGGCCTGCACGCCGGGGACCCGCTGACCATGCTGGACACCTGCCGGGCCGCCTACGAACTCGACGTCCGGGTCGGCGCCCACCTCGGCTACCCGGACCTCGCCGGCTTCGGCCTCCGGGCCATGGACATCACCTTCGATGACCTCTTCGGCGCCGTGCTGTACCAGCTCGGCGCCCTGGACGGGGTGGCGCACGCCGTCGGCGCCTCGGTGGACTACGTCAAACTGCACGGGGCGCTGTACGACCGGACAGTGCGCGACGCCGAGCAGGCCTCCGCCGTGGTCGCCGCCATCCAGGCCTACGACCCGGGACTTCCTGTCCTGGGCTTCCCTGGCTCCGCCCTGCTCGGCATCGCCCAGGAAGCCGGCCACCCGGTCTTCGCGGAGGCCTTCGCCGACCGCGCCTACCTGCCGGACGGCACCCTCATGCCGCGCTCGCAGGACGGCGCCATGCTGGACGACGTCGACCGGATCAGCGAACGCGCGGTGCGCGTCGCCACGACGGGCGAGGTCGAGGCCGTTGACGGCACGGTGCTCCGGATCGAACCGCAATCGCTGTGCATCCACGGCGACACCCCCGGTTCCGTCGCCACGGCCTCCGCGATCCGCGCGGCTCTGGAAAGCGCCGGCGTCGAATTGGCGAGTTTCGCCTGAGCCCTGCCTGGAGGCGGCCACCTGCCCTGACTGGAGGCGGCCACCCGCCCTGACTGGCGGGATTTGCCCAGTGCCGTAAGGCCCTGTCCGGGCCGGAAACGGCAACCTAGCTTGGGGTCATGACTGCCGGAGAATCCGCGGGGTTAGACGGACCCGCCTCGGACGCAATGTTGAAGCTGGGCCGATTTTTCACGAAATGGGACCAGACCGAGGACGGCAGGGCGGTGTTCCGGGAGGGCGGCCGCAAGGGCGACATCTTCTACCGGGACCGCTGGAGCCACGACAAGGTGGTGCGCTCCACCCACGGGGTGAACTGCACCGGCTCCTGCTCCTGGAAGGTGTACGTCAAGGACGGCATCATCACCTGGGAATCCCAGCAGACCGACTACCCCTCCGTCGGACCGGACAGCCCGGAATACGAGCCGCGGGGCTGCCCGCGCGGCGCGGCCTTCTCCTGGTACACCTACTCGCCCACCCGGGTCCGGTTCCCCTACGCCCGGGGCGTCCTCGTCGAGATGTACCGCGAGGCCAAGGCCCGGCTGGGCGACCCGGTGCTGGCCTTTGCCGACGTCGTGGGGGACCCGGAGCGGCGCCGCCGCTACCAGCTGGCCCGCGGCAAGGGCGGCCTGGTCCGGGTCTCCTGGCAGGAGGCCATCGAAATCGCGGCTGCCGCCCACGTGAACACGATCAAGAACTACGGGCCGGACCGCTGCGCCGGCTTCTCGCCGATCCCCGCGATGTCGATGGTCTCGCACGCGGTCGGAACCCGCTTCATCCAGCTGATCGGCGGGGTGATGACGTCCTTCTACGACTGGTACGCGGACCTGCCCGTGGCCAGCCCGCAGGTCTTCGGGGACCAGACCGACGTCCCGGAATCCGGCGACTGGTGGGACGCGGGCTACCTGATGATGTGGGGCTCCAACGTCCCCGTCACCCGGACCCCGGACGCGCACTGGATGGCTGAGGTGCGGTACCGCGGCACCAAGGTGGTCACGGTCAGCCCGGACTATGCGGATAACACGAAGTTCGCCGACGAATGGCTCCCTGCCCAGGCCGGAACCGACGCGGCCCTGGCGATGGCGATGGGCCACGTCATGCTTAGGGAATTCTTCGTTGAGCGTGAGGTCCCGTTCTTCTCCGACTACGTCCGCCAGTACACGGACCTGCCGTTCCTGGTCCGGCTTGAACGGCGCAACGACGGCACCCTCACGCCGTCGAAGTTCCTCACGGCCCGGGACATCCCGGCCGAGTCCCTGGCCGAGGACGCGGCGTTCCGCACCGTGATGTTCGACAAGAAGGCCGGCCGCCCGGCGGTTCCGAACGGCTCCATGGGGTTCCGCTACTCCGGCACCGGCGAGGGCAAATGGAACCTGGACCTGGCGGGGATCGAACCGGCGCTGTCGCTGCGCGAAGTCTCCTCTGCGAGCGCCGAGATCCTGCTGCCCTGCTTCGAGGAGGCAGACGGCACCGGCAGTGTGCTCCGCCGCGGGGTGCCCGTCCTGGAAGTGGAGGGCCAGCTGGTGACCACCGTATTCGACCTCATGCTCGCCCAGTACGGCGTCGGCCGCCCAGGGCTGCCGGGGGAGTGGGCCGCCGGCTATGACGACGCCGCGACGCCCTACACCCCGGCCTGGCAGGAGGAGATCACGTCCGTCCCCGCGCAGGCCTGCATCCGGGTGGCACGCGAATTCGCCCGCAACGCCGAGCAGTCCAAGGGCCGGTCCATGATCATCATGGGCGCCGGGATCTGCCAGTGGTTCCACGGCGACACCACCTACCGGGCGGTGCTGGCACTCGTCATGCTGACCGGTTGCATGGGCCGCAACGGCGGCGGCTGGGCCCACTATGTGGGACAGGAGAAGACCCGGCCGGTCACCGGCTGGCTATCGCTGGCCAATGCCCTGGACTGGTCACGCCCGCCACGGACCATGATCGGCACCGGCTACTGGTACATGCACACGGACCAGTGGCGGCAGGACGGCTACTCCGCGGACGCGCTGAAGTCCCCGCTGTCCACCGGGGCCATGGACGGCATGCACACCGCCGACGCGCTGGCCCAGTCCGCCCGGCTCGGCTGGATGCCCTTCTACCCGCAGTTCGACCGCAACCCGCTGGACCTCGCGGACGAGGCTGAGGCCGCCGTCGCCGCCGGGACGGCGAAGGACACCCCCAGCTTCATCGCGGACGCGCTGAAGAACCGCACCCTGAACCCGGCGATCGAGGACGTGGACGCCCCGGAGAACTGGCCGCGGACGCTCGTGCTGTGGCGCTCCAACCTGTTCGGCTCCTCCGCCAAGGGCAACGAGTACTTCCTGCGGAACCTGCTGGGAACGCACAACAATGTCCTCGGCAAGGACCACGCCGAAGGCCTCAAACCCCGGGACGTGAAATGGCACGATCACGCACCCGAAGGGAAACTGGACCTGCTGGTCTCCGCGGACTTCCGGATGACCTCCACGACCCTGCTGTCCGACGTCGTGTTCCCGGCCGCCACCTGGTACGAGAAGCATGACCTGTCCTCCACCGACATGCACCCCTTCGTGCATGCCTTCACCCCGGCGATCGACCCGCCATGGGAGACCAAAACGGACTTCGACATGTTCCACCTGCTGGCCCAGGAGTTCTCCCGGATGGCCAAGACGCACCTGGGCGTGCGCCGGGACCTGGTCAGCGTGCCGCTGCAGCACGACACGCCCGGCCAGCTCGCCCAGCCCGGCGGGATCGTCCGGGACTGGCGGGACACGTCCATCGCCGCGGTCCCCGGGCAGAACATGCCCGTTTTTTCCGTCGTGGAGCGGGACTACACCGCCATCGCGGACAAGCTGGCCGCCGTCGGACCGCTGGCCGACAAACTCGGATTCACGGTCAAGAACGTCACCTACAAACTCGCCGGCCCCCTGGACCGGCTCAGCCGCTCCAACGGCGTGATGCTCGGCGGCGCCGTGGACGGCCGCCCCGCGATCGACACCGACGCGAAAATGGCCGAGGCCATCCTGGCCTTCTCCGGCACCACCAACGGCGCACTGTCCGTGCAGGGCTTCAAAGACCTGGAAATCCGCACCGGGAGGAAGCTGGCGGACCTCTCCGAGGGGTCCGAGGAAAAATTCATCACCTTCGCCCAGACCCAGGCCGGCCCGGTCCCGGTGATCACCTCCCCGGAATGGTCCGGCTCCGAAACGGGCGGGCGGCGCTACGCCCCGTTCACCATCAACATCGAACGGCTCAAGCCCTTCCACACCCTGACCGGGCGGATGCACTTTTTCCTCGACCACGACTGGATGATCGACATCGGCGAGGCCCTGCCGATCTACCGGCCGCCGCTGGACATGCACAAGCTCTTCGGCGAACCCAGACTCGGCCGGGACGGGGCCATGGAGGTGGTGGTCCGCTACCTGACCCCGCACTCCAAGTGGTCCATCCACTCCGAATACCAGGACAACCTGCTGATGCTCTCGCTCTCCCGCGGCGGGCCGACGGTCTGGATGAGTCCCGCCGACGCGGACGCCATCCAGGTCAAGGACAACGACTGGGTGGAGTGCCTGAACATCAACGGCGTCCTGGTGGCCCGGGCCATCGTCAGCCACCGGATGCCGGCCGGCGTGGTCTACGTCCACCACGCGCAGGAACGCACCATCGACGTGCCGAAGTCCGAGGCCACCGGGCGCCGCGGCGGCATCCACAATTCCGTGACCCGGCTGCTGGTCAAACCCTCACACCTGATCGGCGGATACGCCCAGCAGGCCTACGCGTTCAACTACCTCGGCCCCACCGGGAACCAGCGCGACATGGTCGCCACCGTCCGCCGTCGCTCCCAGGAGGTGCAGTACTGATGCGTGTTATGGCTCAAATGGGCATGGTCATGAACCTGGACAAGTGCATCGGCTGCCACACCTGCTCCGTGACCTGCAAGCAGGCCTGGACCAACCGTGCGGGCACCGAATACGTCTGGTTCAACAACGTCGAAACCCGCCCCGGCCAGGGGTATCCGCGCCGCTATGAGGACCAGGACAAATGGCAGGGCGGCTGGGTGCTGAACAAACGCGGCAAGCTGGTCCTGAAGGCCGGCGGCCGGGTCAAGAAGCTCTTCGGGATCTTCGCCAGCCCGGTCCAGCCCGAGCTCAAGGACTACTACGAGCCGTGGACCTACGACTACAAGACCCTCGTGGACGCGCCCCTGGGCGACGATTTCCCGGTGGCCCGGCCCAAGTCCCTGATCACCGGGAAGGACACCAAGATCACCTGGTCGGCGAACTGGGACGACGACCTGGGCGGTTCCACCGAGTACGGGCACCTGGACCCGATCGTGGAAAAGGTCCGGCGCGAATCCGAGGACAAGATCAAGTTCGCCTACGAGCAGACCTTCATGTTCTACCTCCCGCGGATCTGCGAACACTGCCTGAACCCCTCCTGCATGGCCTCCTGCCCCTCCGGTGCGATTTACAAGCGGGTGGAGGACGGGATCGTCCTGGTGGACCAGGACAAATGCCGCGGCTGGCGGCAGTGCGTCACCGGCTGCCCGTACAAGAAGATCTACTTCAACCACAAAACCGGCAAGGCCGAGAAATGCACCTTCTGCTACCCGCGGGTGGAGGTGGGGCTGCCGACGGTCTGCTCGGAGACCTGCGTGGGCCGGCTGCGGTACCTGGGGCTGTTCCTGTACGACGCCGACGCCGTCACGGCCGCGGCATCCGTCACGGACCCGCGGGAACTCTACGACGCCCAGATGGACGTGCTGCTGGACCCGAACGACCCCGCCGTCCAGGCCGAAGCCCGGGCGCAGGGCATCCCGGAAGACTGGATTGACGCCGCGCGGCGCTCGCCGGTCTACGCCCTGGCCAAGGTCTACAAGGTGGCCCTACCGCTGCACCCCGAATACCGGACCATGCCGATGGTCTGGTACGTGCCGCCGCTCTCGCCCGTGGTGGACCTGCTGCGCGACCAGGGGCACGACGGCGAGGACGCCGGCAACCTCTTCGGCGCCATCGACGCGCTGCGCATCCCGGTGGAATACCTCGCGGAACTCTTCACCGCCGGCGACGCGGACCGGGTTACCGCGGTGCTGAAGAAACTCGCGGCCATGCGCTCCTTCATGCGCGGCATCAGCCTCGGCAACGACCCCGACGACTCCATCCCCGAAGCTGTGGGCATGGACAGCCAGACGATGTATGAGATGTACCGGCTGATGGCCATCGCGAAGTACGAGGAACGCTACGTCATCCCCAAGGCCCACGTGGAACAGGCACATGACCTGGAAGAGATGGGCTGCTCGCTGGACTTCGACGGCGGACCGGGCATGCAGGATTCCGCCCCTTTCGGCGAAGCCAGCGGAAGACCCGTCCCGGTGGCGGTGGAAACCTTCAACGCCCTGCGCGACCGGCAGACCTCCGGCGCGGCGCCCGGCGAAACCACCCTGCGCGGCCGGGTGAACCTGCTGAACTGGGACGGGACGGGGGCTCCCTCCGGGCTCTTTCCGGAAAAGGCGCTGGTCCCGGACAAGGCGCTCTTACCGGAACAGGAACCCGTGCCCGGCCCCGGCACCCCGGCGGACGGGGGGCGGGCATGAGCCGCCGCGAGCAGGTGGTCTACCTCGCGGCGTCCTGGTGCCTGTCCTACCCGGACGAGGACCTCATCGGCAAGGTGCCTCTCATGCGGGCCGCGCTGGCGGAGTTCCGCGGCGCCGCCGCGGACTTCCAGGAGGTGCTGGATTCGCTGGAATCCACACCGCCGATGGAGAGCCAGGCCCACTACGTGCGCGAGTTCGACCTCGGCAAGCGCCACGCCCTGCACCTGTCCTACTGGACGGACGGGGACACCCGGCGCCGCGGCGAAGTCCTGGGCACCTTCAAGAAAACCTACCGGCAAAGCGACATCCTGGTGGACACCCACGGGGAACTGCCCGACTACCTGCCAATGGTGCTGGAATACGCCGCCCTCGTGGACCTCGCCGCCGGCCGTGAGCTGCTGACCCGCTTCCGGCCGAGCCTGGAGATGCTCCGGTTCGGGCTGCTCGGGGACGGGCTCCCGCACGCCCGGATCCTGCAGGCCATCTGCGCCACGCTGCCCGGGAAGTCGCCGGCCGACGCGCAGGCCGTGATGCGGATGGCCGGCTACGGTCCGCCCGCCGAAGCGGTGGGCCTGGACCCGTACGACCCGCGCCTGCTGCCCGTGAAGGGGGCCTGAGAATGCTGGTGTCCGAAACCGAGCCCCGATCCGCCGTCGAACTCTCCGCCCTGGACATCGTGCTCTGGGGCGTCCTGCCCTACATCATGGTCGTCGTGCTGGTGGGCGGCCTGATCTGGCGCTACAGGTATGACCAGTTCGGCTGGACCACCAGGTCCTCCCAGCTCTACGAATCGCGGCTGCTGCGGATCGCCTCACCCTTGTTCCACTTCGGCCTGCTCGCCGTGATCGCCGGCCACTTCTTTGGCCTGGTCATCCCGATGGCGTGGACCCAGGCGGTGGGAATGAGCCAGGACTTTTACCACTTCAACGCCCTGTTTGTGGGCGGCATCGCGGGGGTGGGGACCCTGGGCGGGATTCTGCTGCTGATCTACCGCCGCCGCACCACGGGGCCGGTCTTTATGGCCACCACCAGGAACGACAAGACCATGTACGTGGTGCTGACCGCCGCCATCGTGTTCGGCCTGTGGACCACCCTGGCCAGTGTCTTCGAGGGCGGGCACGGCCACAACTACCGCGAGACGGTGGCCCCGTGGTTCCGCTCCCTGTTTGTCCTCCAGCCGGACCTGGCGGCCATGGCGGCCGCGCCGTTCTCCTTCCACCTGCACACCCTCGTGGGCATGGCCCTGTTCATGATCTGGCCCTTCACCCGGCTGGTCCATGCCTTTACCGCCCCGTTCCACTACCTTTTCCGTCCCTACATCGTCTACCGCTCCCGGGACCGGGACGGCAGCAAGGCGGGGGCCCCGGCGTCGCGGGCGTCCAACGTCGCGGCCCGCCGCGGCTGGTCCGCCGTTGGAACCCGCGACCGGGACACCCGGAACCGCTGAACCGTGCCGCTGCCCGGCGCGCAACCGATGTCGAACTGAGAGGACCACCAGTGGCCGGATCCGAGCCCCTTCCGTCGGCCGCCCCCGCCGGGCGGACCCTGAACCTCGTGCTCGCCACCTCGGCGTCGGTGGCCGGCTTCTGGGCCTGGAACTCGGTGGCCACCCTCGGCGCCTTCTACACGCAGACCCTCCAGCTCACCCCGGCCGCCACCGGCGTGCTCGTGGCCATGCCCGTGTTCGTCGGTGCGCTGGGCCGGATCGTCGTCGGCACCCTGACGGACCGGTACGGCGGCCGGGCCATGTTCACCTTCGTGCTGCTGGCCTCCATCCTGCCGATCCTGCTCGTGGCTGTCGGCGGGCTCCTCGGTTCCTTCGCCCTGGTGCTGGGTGCGGGGCTGTTGCTGGGCGTCGCCGGAACGGTCTTCGCCGTCGGGATCCCCTTCGTGAGCGCCTGGTACGAGCCCTCCCGGCGCGGCTTCGCCACCGGCGTTTTCGGCGCCGGGATGGGCGGCACGGCGCTGGCCGCCTTCCTGAACCCGCGGCTGGTCGCCGGGATCGGTTACTTCCCCACGCACCTGCTGATCGCCGGGATCCTCGCGGTCATGGCGGTCCTGGTCTGGTTCCTGATGAAGGAAGCCCCGGGCTGGACCCGCAACAACCTCCCCGTCCTGCCCAAGCTGGTCGACGCCGCGAGGACCCCGATCACCTGGAAGATGTGCTTCCTCTACGCCGTGGTCTTCGGCGGCTTCGTCTCCTTCGCCACCTACCTGCCCACCTACCTCCGCGACGTCTACAGCTTTGACCCCAGCGGCGCCGGGGCCCGCACCGCCGGCTTCGCGCTGGCGGCCGTGCTGGCCCGGCCGGTGGGCGGCGTGCTCGCTGACAAGTTCGGGCCCAAGCCTGTGGTGATCACCTCACTGGCAGGTGTCGCGGTCCTCGGCTGGGTGGTGAACCTGCAGCCCGGCGGCGAGGTCCCCGCCGGCCTGACCTTCGTCGCCATGGCGGCGGCGCTGGGACTCGGGACCGGCGGGGTCTTCGCCTGGGTGGGCGTGCTCGCCCCGCCGGGGAAAGTCGGCAGCATCAGCGGGGTGGTCAGCGCCGCCGGCGGCCTCGGCGGCTACTTCCCGCCGCTGATCATGGGAGCGACCTACGACCCCGCGACGCACAGCTACTCGATCGGGCTGCTGCTGCTGGTGTTCACGGCGCTTGCTGCGCTGGTCTTCACGATCTTCGCCGTCCCGGGCCGGACCAAGGCGAAGGTCGCCGCCTAGGCGGGAGCCCAGGAGTGTCAGCCGAAGGCCAGATGCGCCACGGTGAAGATCGCGAGCCCGGCGAGCGCGCCCACCACGGTGCCGTTGATCCGGATGAACTGCAGGTCCTTGCCGATCTGGAGTTCGATCTTCTGCGAGGTCTCCTCGGCATCCCAGCGGGCCACCGTGTCGGTGATCACGCCCGCGATGTCCGAGCGGTACGTCTTCACGAGGTACCCCGCGGCGTCCCCGATCCACTTGTTCACCTTGCCGGCCAGTTCGGGGTCAACCACCAGCCGGGTGCCGAAGTCATGCACGGCGGCTTTGAACCGCACGGTCAGCTCGCTGTGCGGATCGTCGACGGCGGAGAGCAGCGCGGCCTTGATGGTCCCCCAGGTGCGGGAGGCGAGTTCCCGGATCTCGGGATCGCCCAGGACCTGGGCCTTGATGCCTTCGGCCCGGGCGATCATCACGGGATCATGCTGGAGGTCCTGTGCGAGGTCCTTGAGGTATTTGTCGATCGACAGGCGGACCTGGTGCCGGGGGTCGGACTGCACGGCGCGGGTGAACTTCAGGATCTCCACGTAGACCTTGTCGCCCACGAGCCCGTCCACGAACGACGGCACCCACGTCGGGGAACGGTCGGTGACCAGCCGGTTGACTGTTTCCTGGTTGTCCCGCACCCAGTCCACCGTGCGGTCCACGAGCACGTCCACCAGGGCGTGGTGGTGGCCGTCCTCGAAGATCCGCTGGGCGACCCGGCCCACCGGCGGACCCCACGGCGGGGCGAGCAGATGCCGGCGGACCATGCCCTCGATCACGGCCTGGACGTCGTCGTCGTTGAGCACGGTAAAGGCGCCGCGGAGGACCGCGGCGCCTTCCTTGGCGACGCGCTCGGCGCCGCCGGGCCCGGAGAGCCAGGCCCCGGCCTTCCGGGCAATGTCGACCGAGGCCAGTTTTTCCTGGACCACCTGCTCGGAGAGGAAGTTGGTCTCCACGAATTCGCCCAGCGAGGCGCCGATCTGGTCCTTGCGCTGCGGAATGATGGCGGTGTGCGGGATTTTGAGGCCCATCGGGTACTTGAACAGCGCCGTCACCGCGAACCAGTCCGCGAGGGCGCCGACCATGCCGCCTTCGGCCGCGGCCCGGACGTATTCCAGCCAGGGGTACTGCTTCTGCAGGGCGAAGGCGACCACAAAGATGATCGCCATCAGGACCAGCAGCGAGAGCGCCAGCAGCTTCATCTTCCGCAACGCGGAGGCCTTCTCGGCGTCGCCGGCGGACACGGTGTGGCGGCGGGAGGCACCGCCGGCCGCGGCGGCTCCGGCGTCGCTGTGGCCTTCCGGACGGGTACTTGGCTCAGTATTCACCTGCATGTGCCCAGCCTAGCCCCGCTTGGGCAGCGGCTGTCGGCTAACGTGGCAGCATGACGACTGACCAGTCCACCGCAGCCCGTCCGCTGGTCTACGCCCACCGCGGTTCAAGCGGCGCGTTCGCCGAGCACACCCGGGCCGCCTACCTGCAGGCCATCGCCGACGGCGCCGACGGCGTCGAGTGCGACATCCACCTCACCCGGGACCAGCACGCGGTGCTCCTGCACGACGCCAACCTGGACCGCACCTCCGACGGGACCGGACCGGTTGCGGACCGGACCCTCAACGAGCTCCGGCAGCTGGACTTTTCCTCCTGGAAGGGCGTCAGGATCCCGGACGAATACGGTGCCAGGTCCACCCAGCTGCTGACGCTTCCGGAGCTGCTGGTCCTGCTGCAGGCCGCGGGCCGGGAGATCGGCCTGGCCATTGAGCTCAAGCACCCCAGCCCCTTCCAGCTCAAGCTGGAGGACCGGGTCCTAGAGGTCCTCCGGTCCCGCGGCTGGGACCCCGCCACGTCTCGGCTCGGCAGCATCACGGTGTCCTTCATGAGCTTCAGCCCGGATTCGGTGAAGCACCTGCTGAAATCAGTCCCGTCCGCCGCCGTATGCCAGCTCGTTGACGACGTCGACGTCCTGGAGATCCGCGAGGAGCTTGGCCTCGGGGCGATAACCGGCGGGGCGCTCGCGAACCTGATGAAGGCGGCCCAAACCGAGGCCGAGCGGATCCTGGACGACTGCGAGACCGGGCTGGCCGGACCGGGCATCGACTACGTCCGCGGGCATTCCCGGACCATCCGGCGCTGGCTGAACTCGGGCCGCCGCTTCCGGGTGTGGACCGTGGATTCGGAAGGCGACGTCGCACTCTGCCAGGAGCTGGGGATCCACGAGATCACCACGAACCGGCCCGCCCAGGTCCTCTCCCAGCTGTCGGCCGGCACCCAGACGAGGCGCTAAGCCGGCGGCCGCACTGCCAGGGGAATTTACGCTTAGGCTGCGAGATCGCGGCGGCGCCAGCCGGAATAGCCCAGCGCTGCGAGGCCCGCCGCGGCCATGGTGAGGACCACAAGCGCCGGCAGGTCACCGGAGCCTACCGGGAGCAGCGGGGAGTGCCGGAACGGGGAAAGGTCCATCAGCCACTCGGGGGCGTTCCACAGCACCCCGAATTCACCCAGCGCGACGAGGGCCAGCAGGAGACCCCAGGTTCCCCCGGCCAGCCGCGGCGCCCAGCCGAACACCGCCAGCGCCACGCTGGTGACGACCCAGGCGGCGGGTACCTGCGCGAGGGCGGCCGCGGTGCTGCGGCCTGCGACGCCGGGGTCGTTGACGGCAAAAGCGGCGCCCGCCCCGATCGATGCCCCCGCCAGCAGCAGCAGCACGGCGACCCCGGCCAGGGCAAAGACGAAGTGGCTGCTCGCCCAGCGGACCCGGGTGGTCGCCGTCCCCAGCAGGGCTTCGGTGTGGCCCGCAGCCTCCTCGCTGCGCAGGTGGTTCGCGGACGACACCCCATAAGCGGCCGCCAGCACCCCCATGATGCTGATCTCCGCGGCCAGGAAGGCCTCCGTCAGAGCCTGCCGGCCGCCCATCAGCTTGATCAGGTCCTGCGCGTTTGGCGAGCTCAGCAGCTCTCCCACATTGCTGGCCAGGGATCCGATCACGACGCCGAAAAGGACGAACGCCACGGCCCAGGCCAGCAGCACCCGGTACTGCAGCCGCACGGCCAGGTCCCAGACGCCGGCGAGGGAACCGACCGCCGGCCCGGGGCGCCCGGCGCGGAGCCCGGCGCCAAGATCGCGTCGGGCCCGAAGCGCAAACGCTGCCGGGACCAGCACGAGGCAGAGGCTGACCGGGAGCGCCAGCACCCACCAGCGGTCCCCGGCGAACGCCCGGACCTGCTGGTTCCAGCCGATGGGCGAGAGCCAGGAAAGCACCGAGGGGCCGGGTTCGGCCAGGTCCCCGACGGCGCGGAGCGCGTAGGTGACGGCCACGAAGCTGATGCTTAACCCGGTCGCGGCCCGGGCGCTGGCGGTCAGCTGGGCCGCCAGTCCCGCCACGGCACTGAATGCCATCCCCGTGGCAGCCCAGCCCAGCCCGAAGGCGAGGGAGCCGAGGGCCGGCAGCCCGCCGGCCGCCAGTGCGGCCGCCGAAAGCACACCGAGGACCACGTTGGCGCCGAGGCTGATGGTGAGCGCTGCCGCCAGCGGGGCGTCACGGCCCAGCCTTCCGCCGCCGAGCAGCTCCAGGCGTCCGGTCTCCTCGTCGCTGCGGGTGTGCCGGATGGTGAGGACGACCATGAGGACGGCGAGGATGGCGGTCATGAACGCGGTGTATTTGATCAGCGAGAGCGCACCGATGGAGGCCGGATCGTAGATCCGTCCGAACAGGGCCACCATCGAGGCAGTAGCGTTCAGCACGGTGGAGGCCTCGACCCGGCTCGCCGTATCCGGGTAGAGTTCGGCTCCGGCCAGCGCCGTCGAATAGGCGATCAGGGCAAAGCCGAGGATCCAGACCGGAAGCAGCCAGCGGTCCCGCCGCAGTCCGAGCCGGAGCAGGACGCCCGTTCCGGCCAGGGTCTCAGGCATCGCCGGCCTGCCGTCCGCCCCGCCCCGGGGAGCCGGGACCGCCGGGCGCGGTGCCGATGGCCGCGGCCGGAACCCCGGCGGCGATGTCGCCGTAGTGGCGCAGGAACAGGTCCTCCAGCGTCGGCGGCTGGCTCGTGAGGGACTTCAGTCCCGCCGTCGTCAGGGCCTGCATCAGGTGGGTCAGCCCGCCAGGCTCGACCTGCGCGCTGACCCGGTGGTTCGTCACGACGACGTCGTGGACGCCGGGCAGGAGCTCGAGCCCGGGAGGCACGGTGGCGACGTCGGCGCTGACCGAGGTGCGGGTCAGGTGCCGCAGCTGCTCCAGCGGTCCGGTCTCCACCACCTTCCCGGCGCGGATAATGCTGACCCGGTCGGAGAGCGCCTCGGCCTCGCTGAGGATATGGCTGCTCAGCACCACGGTGCGCCCCTGCGCGCGCAGTTCCCGGACGCAGCCGCGGAACGCGTCCTCCATCAACGGGTCCAGGCCGCTCGTCGGCTCGTCCAGCAGGAACAGCTCGGCGTCCGTGGATAGGGCAGCTACGAGGGCCACTTTCTGCCGGTTTCCCTTGGAGTAGGTGCGCGACTTCTTTGTGGGGTCCAGCTCGAACAGTTCCAGGAGCCGCCCGCGGCGCGCCCGGTCCTGGCCGCCCTGCAACCGGCCCAGCAGGTCAATCACTTCGCCGCCGGTCAGGTTCGGCCAGAGGGCCACGTCCCCCGGAACATACGCAAGCCGCCGGTGCAGGGTCGCCACCTCGCGCCAGGGGTCCAGTCCCAGCACCCGGATGGACCCCGCAGTGGAGCGCAGGAGCCCGAGCAGGAGCCGCAGGGTCGTGGACTTGCCGGATCCGTTGGGGCCGAGGAAACCGTGCACCTCGCCGGCCGCCACCTCGAAATCCAGTCCGTCCAGGACGGACAGGCACCCCTGCGGAAAGTCCCGTCTTTCGCGCGGCAGCCGCGGTTAGCAGGGGCTCCGTGGCTGTGATTGAGTTGTTCCATGCCTTCTCGCTGGTCCGGCCGGGACACCCAGACGCTCTCCGCCGCGGGGATGAGCGCCCTGCTGCTGGCCAGCGCCGCGAAGCACTTCGACGATCCCGGTTTCTTCGCCCCGGTGGTCCCGGACTTCCTCTGCCGCGACGACACCGGCGATCGCGCCAACGGCCCCCTCGCCGTGCTGTCCCGGGTGGAATGGGTGGCGCTCAGCGGCCTGCTTGAGGCGGGCACCGCCGTCGGTCTCCTGATCCCGGCGACCCGCCGTGCCGCCGCCGGCTGCGTCGCGGCCATGTTCACCGCCTTCCTCGCCGGACACCTCGACGCGCTGCGCAAGGCGTATGGCCCGGACGGGACGCCCGGGCAGCGCCGCGCGCACACCCTGCGGCTGCCGCTGCAGGCGCCGCTGATCGCATGGGCCTGGAGTCTGCGGAACCTGGCCCGGCGGTGAGGCTCCTGCAGTCCCCGGCCGTCCGCGTCGGGCTGTCCATCAGCATCGCTACCGGCCTCTATGGCGTGTCTTTCGGCGCGCTGTCTGTCACCTCCGGGCTCGACTTCTGGCAGACCATGGCGTTGAGCCTGCTGCTGTTCAGCGGCGGCTCGCAGTTCGCCTTCATCGGGGTGGTGGCCGGGGGCGGCTCCGGCGTCGCCGCGATGGGTGCGGCCACCCTGCTGGGCATGCGCAACGGGATCTACGGCATGCAGATCAACGCACTGCTGCGGCCGCGCGGCTGGCTGCGGTTCGCCGCCGCCCACGTCACCATCGACGAATCGACCGCCACGAGCACGGGACAGACTGACCCGCTCGAACAGAAGCGGGGCTTCTGGACCGCGGGGCTGGGCATCTTCGTCCTCTGGAACCTGTTCACCGCCGTGGGCGCGCTGGCCGGAGCGTCGCTGGGGGATCCCAAGCAGTGGGGACTGGACGGTGCCGCCGTCGCGGCGTTTTTGGGCCTGCTCTGGCCACGGCTCAAAGGCCGGGAGCCGGTGGCGATCGCCGTCGTCTGCGCCCTGGCCACCGTGCTGGCCGTGCCGTTTGTGCCCGCCGGGGTGCCGATCCTGGTGGCCGCGGTTGTGGCCGCAGCCATCGGCTGGTTCAGCCATGGCCGCCGCGACGAAGGGCTGGAACCGGACGTGGACCCCTACGCCGAACACCCGCACGGGCGTCCCTCTGGAGACGCCGCATGAGCCTGTGGATGTGGCTGCTGCTCTCCTGCCTGCTGGCCTACGCCTGGAAACTGCTGGGCTATCTGGTCCCGGCCAGCGTGCTGCGTGACCCCCGGATGTCCCGGATCGCCGGGACCATGACCATCGGGCTGCTGGCGTCCCTGACGATCGTGAACACCGTGGCCTCCGGCCAGACGCTGGTGCTGGACGCCCGGCTGGGGGCACTGGCCGCGGCCGGCATCGCATTGCTGCTCCGGGCACCGTTCCTGGTGGTCGTCCTCGCCGGGGCCGGCGCGGCAGCCGGACTCAGGCTGCTGGGCTGGGGCTAGCAGCTCCGGCACCTCCCGGCGTACCGCTCCGTAACGGTCTTTAGTCCCTATTTGCCGCCAGGGCCCCGTGGGAGCATTCGGATATGAGCGACAACGAGGATCCGGATACCCCTGCGCCCGGCAAGGGCCAGCATTCCAAGCAGCACGAGCCGTTCGTTCCGCCGGGTGCCGAGTCCACCCGGGAACTGCGGGAGACGGCCCGGCGCCGGCGGGAGGCTGAGGAGAAGCTGCAGCACCACCTGCAGGCGGCCAAAGAGAAGCCGGCGGAGGATTGATGCTCCGGGCCCGGCTCTCGGAGCGACTGCAGGACATCCTGCTCGACAACGAGGCGCTGGAGGAATTCCTCCGGCAACTGTCCGCGCTGGCCGCCGAGTTCGCCGCAGCCGAAACGGGCCGCCCGGTGCTGTGCTCGGTCCGGCTGGCCCGGCGCCGCCAGCGGACGGTCCTGGCCGGCAGTAGCCGGGAGGCGCTGGCACTGGACACCCTGCAGGACGGTGTGGCGGAGGGCCCGGGGCTGGAGGCCCGGGAGACCGGACTGGCGGTGCTGGTCCCGGACACCACGATGGATCCCCGGTGGAGGCGCTACCAGCGGGCCGCCGCCCAGCGCGGGAACCGCAGTATTCTCGTGATAACGCTGCTGGCGGACCGGGACGCAACGGCCATCCTGACCCTCTCCTCGACGTCCCCCGAGGCGTTCGACGACGGCGCCGTGGCAGCCTGCGGGGCGCTCGCGGTCCGCGCCGCCAAGGTGCTGCGCCTGGCTGTCCGGTTGGACGCCGCCAAAGGCCTGAACCGGGACCTGCTGCAGGCCATGCGCTCGCGCACCGTAATCAACCTGGCCACCGGTATCCTCATGGCACAGAGCCGCTGCTCGCAGACCGAGGCGTTCGAGCTGCTGGCCAAGGTCTCCAACACCAGGAACGTCAAGCTCCGGGTCATTGCCGAGGAGATCCTCCGCAGGTTCGACGGCGGTCCCGCCGGAACGGCCTTCAGCGCCTAAACGCCTACCGCGGGGCCCCGAGTCCGGCGAGCCTGAGGATGAGCAGCAGCCCGTCGGGGGTCCCGGGCCAGTGCTGGCACACCGCGGCCTCGCCCGCCCGTGCGATCACCGAGCGCAGCACGAGGGCCACAATGATCACGTCGTCCGCGTAGCCGATCACGGGCACGAAGTCCGGCACAACATCGATCGGCGAGAGCAGGTAGGCCAGGAGCAGTGCCAGCCGAATCCGCACCCCGGCGCCCAGGGACCTGTCAGCGAGCAGCCGGCGCAGGAGCCGCAGCAGGTCCGGCAGCAGCCGCAGCGCGTCCTTCATCGCGACCGTTTCCGGATGCCGGCGCGCATAACCCCACAGGAGGGCCAGCAGGACGGCGTAAACCAACAGCACGCCGCCCACGGCGCCCGCCACGGTTTCCCATGACACCGGTACTAGCCGAGGAAGGAGTCGAACGCCGTGCCCGGCAGCGGCGCCTGCGGCGGCAGCGGCCGGTTCGGGCGCTCCGTGCGGATGGCGTCCTCGACCAGGGCAACAGGACGGCGCCAGGCATCCGAACCGGCTTCCATCGTGTCCACAACACCGATCAGCATGGCCAGCAGGCGGATCAGGTCCGTCATCGAAATGTCGCTGCGCAGGGATCCCTGGCCCTGCCCGCGGCCCAGGAGCACGGCCACGGATTCGATCAGGTCGCCCGTGATCCCGGTGAGGAGTCCGCGCCGGCCGGCGACGGCTCCCAGCAGATTGGCCTCTTCGCTGGCGACGCCCATCAGCGCGTCAATGACGCGGAAGAGCCCGTCCGCGGCGTCCGGCCCGGCGAGGGCCTCCTCGATGACCGGGTCGACCAGCAGGCCGAGCTGGCGGTGCAGGGCTGCGAGGACCAGCTCTTCCTTGTCGGCGAAGTTCCTGAAAAGCGTGGCCGGACCGACGCCGGCCGTCACGGCGATGGTCTGCAGCGGCACCTCGGGGCCGTGCTCCCGGAAGCACTGGCGGGCGGCGGTAATGATCTTGTCGACATTCCGCGCGGCATCGGCGCGGAGCGGCCTGCGGTCTGCTACCCGGTTCATTTGCTCAGGTTAGCAACGCAAGGCCCGGGCGGGGAGGTTACTTCCGGGTATTGATTAATGTGACGGGGCCGGTCGCCGCTCCGGGGCGTGGCCCGGTCCCGGAGCGGGGCATTTCCTGGCTCCGTTCGGGCCGTCGAGGCTTTCGCACGTGAAAGACTGGTGCCATGTTGCTTGCATTCTCTGTCGCACCCTCAGGCCGTCCAGCACGCACGGCCGATGACTCGCCCGCCGGTTCCGCGGCCGTCCCGGCGGACGAGGCGTCCGTCCACGACGCCGTCGCCGAAGCGGTGCGGATCGTCCGGGAGTCCGGCCTGCCGAACCACACCGACTCGATGTTCACCACGATCGAGGGCGAGTGGGATGAAGTCTTCGACGTCGTAAAGCGGGCCACCGAGGCCGTGGGCCGCTACGGCAGCAGGGTCTCCCTCGTGATCAAGGCGGACATCCGGCCGGGCTTCACGGGCGAGCTGACCGGAAAACTGGACCGCCTGGAGCACGCGCTCGGCGACTAGCCGGCAGTGCCGCGGGCCGGATGTCCGGCCGGACCCAGCCCCGCGACGGTCTACCGCGGGAACGGGCCAGCTGGAAGACTGAGGTGATGTTCGAACATCAGCCCACCGCCCGCTGGATCGCCGTCGAGGACTTCCTGTCCGAGCTTGTGGTCCGTCCGGACGACTCCCTGAAGCGCGCGGTCACCTCCGCCCTCGAGGCAGGCCTGCCGCCCATCGAAGTCGCCCCCACCGCCGGCAAGCTGCTCAAACTGCTGGTCCAGCTCTCCGGCGCCCGCCGGGTCCTGGAGATCGGGACGCTGGCCGGCTTCAGCACCATCTGGATGGCCCAGGGGCTGCCCGACGGCGGCCGGCTGCTCACGTGCGAATACCTCCCCAAACACGCCAACGTGGCCCGCACCAACGTGGACGCCGCCGGGCTGGGCCACCTCGTGGAGATCCGGGTCGGGGCGGCACTTCAGACGCTGCAGGCGCTCGCCGACGAGGGCGCCGGGCCCTTCGATTTCGTCTTCATCGACGCGGACAAGGAAAACAACCCGCGCTACCTCGACTGGGCCGTCCGACTCGGCCGGCCCGGCACCGCCATCGTGATGGACAACGTGGTCTGGGAAGGCGCCGTGCTCGAACCCGCGATGGACGCCGTCAACGCCCCGGGCATCATCAGTGCCCTGCACATGCTGGGCGAAGACCCGCGGCTGGACGGCACTGTCATCCAGACCGTGGGCTCCAAAGGCTGGGACGGCTTCGCCCTGGCGCGGGTGCTGTAGCGGCGGTCGAGCGGGGCCGGAGACAGGGGAATTCCCAAAGTGCTCAGTGTGCTTAGATTTACTGAGCAGCCTGAACTTACTGAACTGACCGAATTTGCTGACCAGTAGCCGGGCCGGCATGGACGCCGGGGCACCAGACGCACGTGAAAGGTAACAGGCCACCGAAATGAACCGGACTCCCGATTCCCAGCGGCCCGTCGCCGTGAGGATCAGTTCTGCGCCGGAGCAGCTGGCCGGCCTCACCCCCCTGCTGGAGGCGGCCCGGTCCGCCGTCGGCGACGTCCCGGCGTTGCTGGAGCTGGCCAAAGCCGCAGCAGCAGCTGCCCCGCTGCCCGGCGGGGGCCGGACCGCGTTCCTGTGGGAGATCCTGGCTTCCGTCACGGCCGTGGACGTCGCCGCCGGACGGGCCATTGAACCCCATCTGGACGCCTCGGCGATCCTCGCCCAGGCCGCAGGCCAGCCGGCGGTGGATGGCGGGGACTGTCCGGACCGGGACGGCGGGGACTCCGACGGAGCCTGGGGTGTGTTTGCCGCCGAAGCCCCCGGGTTGCGGCTGGAGGCGAAGCCTGCGGATGGCAATTTCCAGCTGCACGGCGCCAAACCCTGGTGTTCCCTGGCCGCCCAGCTGGACCACGCCGTCGTAACTGCCCAGCTGGACGACGGCGGCCGGGCGGCCTTCGCCGTCGACCTCCACGCCCGGGGCGTCAGCTTCGAGGATCCGCAATGGACCAGCCGGGGACTCCGGGAAATCCCCAGCGGTACCGTGCACTTCGACGCCGTCCCGGCCGTGCCGCTGGGCGGTGCCGGCTGGTATTACCGCCGGCCCGGCTTCGCCTGGGGCGGCATGGGCGTGGCGGCCTGCTGGCTGGGCGGCGCCGTCGCGGTGGCCCGCGGCTTCAGGGAGTCCCTGCTCCAGGCGGCTGACGGCGGCCGCGCACCGGACCAGCTCGCACTCGCCCACCTCGGGGAGACCGACCGCACGCTCACCGCCCTGACCGGCTACCTCGCCCGGACCGCCGGACGGATCGATGCCGGGGAACTTACGGACACCGGCGCGTGGTGCGAGGCGCTCCGCGTCCGCGGCCACGTCGCCACCGCCGTCGAACGCATCCAGGCGCTGGTCAGCCAGAACCTTGGGCCCGGACCGCTCGCCTTCGACGAGGTCTACGGAAAGCGCATGGCCGACCTCTCGCTCTACATCCGCCAGCACCACGCCATGCGCGACGACGCCCAGCTTGGTGCCCTCACGCTCAAGGGGGACCACCCGTGGTGAGCTTCACCCATCAGGACGCCGGAACCGGCGAGGACGCCTGGACCGCCAGCGGACTCGCAGCCCTCCCGGAGCTGCCGCTGGACGCAGGGGAGCTCGCCGGGCAGGCGTTCATCGTCCTGGCCGCGCACCCGGACGACGAATCCCTGGGTGCCGGCGGCCTGATGGCCCGGCTGCGGGGGCTCGGCGCGCGCGTCACGGTGCTGCTGTGCACGGCGGGGGAGGCCTCCCACCCGGACTCACCCACCACGACGCCGGAACAGCTCGCCGCCGTGCGGCTCGAGGAATTCGGCGGCGCGCTGGCGCACCTGCTGCCGGACCCGGAGTGGCGGTTCCTCGCCCTGCCCGACGGCAGGCTCGCCGGTCACCGGGCGGAGGTGAAGGCGGCGCTGCAGCGGGCCATCGCTGAGGCTGCCGCCACGGGGCTGCCCGCGGAACGCATCACCCTCGTGGCCCCGTACCGGCACGACGGCCACACCGACCACGAGGCCCTGGGCTCTGCCGCGGCCGAGGCCGCCGGCGCCGCCGGCCACGGGCTGCTGGAGTACCCCATCTGGTACTGGCTCTGGGCGGACGCCACGGACCAGGCCTGGCAGTCCTGGCTCCGCCTGCCGCTGGACCCCGCCGAACAGCAGGCGAAGGCCGCGGCGATGGACTCCCACACCACCCAGGTCCGCCCCCTGTCCGGCCAGCCCGGGGACGAGGTGCTGCTCCCGCCGGCGTTCCTGGAGCACTTTGAGCGTCAGTTCGAGACGTTCGCGTGGCAGCGTCCGGCTCCCGCCGGCAACGGCGGCTCCTACGCCGCCGCCGACGCTGAGGGCGTCTTCGACGCGGTCCACACCGGAAACGACGACCCCTGGCAGTACACCACCAGCTGGTATGAACACCGCAAACGTGCCCTCACCCTCGCGGCCCTGCCGGACCTGAACTACGCGGCAGGGCTTGAAATCGGCTGCTCGATCGGAACGCTCAGTGTGGAACTCGCGCAACGCTGCGCCAGCTTCACGGCCGTCGACGCGAGCAGCGCCGCCCTGGCCCATGCCGCCCGGCGCCTCGCGCACCTGCCCGCAGCCCGGACCCGCCACCTCACCGTTCCGCAGGACTGGCCGGAGGGCCGCTTCGACCTGATCGTGGTCTCCGAGGTCGGCTACTACCTCGCTCACGGCGAGCTCGCTGAGCTGTTCGCACGCGTCCAGGCCGCACTTCTGCCCGGCGGCACCCTGGCCCTGTGCCACTGGCGCCACCCCATCTCCGGCTGGGAGCTCGACGGCGACTCCGTCCACGCCGCCGCCCGCCGCCACCTCGGTTGGGCCGACGCCGGACTCTACCGGGAACGCGACTTTCTCCTGGAAGTCCTGATCGCGCCGGAGTCCGGCGGGGAATCGGTTCCGGGCACGGCAGCGGCGCCCGTGCCGGGCCCGGAAGGCTAGGCGGCATGGCCGCCCATGCCCTGCCGCTGCCCCGCGGACACAGCATCGACCGGATCGCCGTCGTGATCCCCGCCCACAATGAGGACGGGCACCTCGGCCAGGCCCTGCTGGCAGTGCAACGCGCCGCCGACGCCCTGCACCGGGTCCGGCCCGACGTGGACGTCAGGGTGAGCGTGGTGCTGGACAGCTGCACCGACGGCTCCGCGGGCATCGCCGCCCGGTACGCCGCAGCGGACGCCCGCTTCAGCGCCCTCGAAGTAAGCTTCCGCAACACCGGCGCCAGCCGGGGCGCCGGCATCCGGGCCGCCGGGATCGGGACAGCCCGGCGCCGGCCGCCCGGCAAGCGGTGGACACCCCCGCCGTGGGCTGGCCGGACCTGGCTGGCCAACACGGACGCGGACTCCCGGGTGCCGGAAAACTGGCTCATCCGGCAGCTGGAATTCGCCGACGCGGGAGCCGACGCCGTACTCGGCTCGGTGGAACCGGACCCGGACGGGATGGACCCGGAACTGCTCCGGCGGTGGCTGGAACGCCACCCCTTCGAGGAGGGCCACCCGCACGTCTACGGAGCCAACTTCGGGGTCAGGGCCTCTGCCTACCTGGCCGCCGGAGGCTTCCCGAAGCTGTCCTCGCACGAGGACCGGACCCTGGCGCAGAGCCTCCGGAGCCGCGCCTTCACCGTGACGGCGACCGACAGCATGCGTGTGCTGACCTCGGGCCGGATCCACGCCCGGGCACCGCACGGCTTCGGGGCCTACCTGCGGACGCTGGGACGGCGCCGGCCACCGGCGGTTGACTAAGGCGGACCGAACGCGGGCCACGGCGTCATCGCGGTCTTGGATCACATTGATGCACACGGGGGGTGCGCAGAACCCGGAAGGGTCATGCGCACCCCTGAGGGAACCGGGAGTCGGCTCCGTGGTGTCAGTCGCGGACGCGATGCCCGGCGGCCCCCACGTGCTGGTAGCTGGCAACTTGTGGCCGGTTAAGGTCCTGATCATAAGTTCTAATGACGACCAGCCCGCGGCCGCGAAGTTGGCGCCAACGTGGCCTGTGGTGTTGAGGACCTGTGCGTGGGCGGTGTCGGTATGCTGTGCACATGACGGCCCCACAGCTATATGTCAGTTTCCCCGGCACGGCGCGTGAAGCACTCGGCTTTTACGCAGGCATTTTCGGCGGAGAGCTGTCCTTGTACACCTACAAGGAGTTCAGCCGCAGCGACGGCCCCCCGGATGCCATAGCTCACGGAGTTCTCGACGGCGTGGTTGCCATGGCGGGATCGGATACAGCAGCAGGCCAGAAAAGTGTCCGGCTCGAAGGTGTCATGCTCTCCCTGCTGGGGACTGCCGAACCGTCAGTTCTCCATGAGTGGTTCGACAAACTCGCTGTCGGCGGTCGAGTTGTGGACCCTCTCGCCTCGAAACCCTGGGGCGCTTCGGACGGGCAAGTCATCGACCGGCACGGACTTCACTGGCTCATCGGATACGAACCCGCGCCCTGAGCGCCGCACAGCTGCCTATCGATGCCGGATCCCGGTCGTCTCTGCGGGGCAGAGCAGGGCTCCGGCGCCGCGCCGTGACCTTTGGCCCTAACGGCCCGCACCCGCGGGGGCGCACCCTCAGTCCATGAGCTACCTGACCCGGGCCGGCCTGCGGTGTTGCGCCTAAGTAGCCCCGGCCANTCCCCCCGGGGGACCAGACGCCGGGGCGTTGCCGGGCATTTCAGGCCTGAGCTCCGCCGAGGCGGCCCGGAGGCTCACCCAATTCGGGGCGAACAGGCTGCCGGAGTCCGGCACCGTCCCCGGCTGGCGGAGGCTGCTCGGCGAACTGACCCACTTCTTTGCCATCCTGCTGTGGTGTGCCTCCGTGCTGGCCTACCTGGCGGGCATGCCGCAGCTGGCCATCGCGATCGTCGTCGTGATCCTGGTGAACGGGGTCT
>NZ_JBVAYX010000005.1:0-237180 GCF_055412825.1 Pseudarthrobacter linnaei | reverse complement strand
TTAAACGGTCGAGAGCCCCAACCACACGGTTGGGGCTCTCCCGCATTTAACGGAAGCACCACGTAACCGGGCACCAACGCCAAGCACCCCCCCGCCACCACCCGCCGGCCCCGGTTCCACCACCTCCCACAGCCACCGGCGCCGGAACCGCCACAGGAACCGGAACCGCCGCGGGCGCACGCCCTCCTCCGGCCTCAGCTCGTGGTGCGCGATCCAGGCTCCCAAGTTCCGGTGCCGGCGTCGCAGCAGCTCAGCGCCATCAGAGGGGCCTGTGGGTCCCAGAGCGGCGGGAGCCGCCGCCGTCGAACTCCGGGGGAGTCCGGGAGCGTTGCCCCGGATCAGGCATGATCTGCGGCTGCACCGGGTTGGACCGTACCTCAGCTGAGGGAGCGTCCGCTGATGGCGAAATATGGCCTCGAAA
Organism: Pseudarthrobacter linnaei; assembly: GCF_055412825.1. NCBI lineage: Bacteria > Bacillati > Actinomycetota > Actinomycetes > Micrococcales > Micrococcaceae > Pseudarthrobacter > Pseudarthrobacter linnaei. The sequence goes on along the minus strand of NZ_JBVAYX010000005.1, from coordinate 236,759 downwards.
GGCGTCGATTCACGGCTTTTTCCTCAAAAAAGGCCGAAAACACGCGGAATTTGCCACCTCGGCGGCGGCAAGCTGGTAAGTTTTCGAACAGTGGCTTGTGCGCATGCCGTGTGCAGGCTCCAGAAATCATGACCGTCCAGGAGGACATAAATGGCTAAGAACCGTAGTGAACTTGTTGCAGAGGTAGCAGGCAAGGCCGGCACCAGCCAGGCCGCCGTCAACTCCGTGCTGGATGCACTGTTCGAGGTCTTCGAGACCTCTGTCGCCGCGGGCGAAAAGATCACCATCCCGGGCTGGCTCGCAGTTGAGCGCACCGACCGTGCAGCTCGCACCGGCCGCAACCCGCAGACGGGCGAGACCATCCAGATCGCCGCGGGCCACAGCGTCAAGCTGACCGCCGGCTCGAAGCTGAAGGCTGCGGTCTCCAAGAAGAAGTAGTCTTCTGTGAACGCTTGAAAGGAGCGGCGACCCTCTGGGTCGCCGCTCCTTTTTCGTTAACGGCCATGCCCGTCGGCCATGCCCGGGCAGGTTGCGGGCACAACTCGATTCGGCGGGCAGGCGGGGCGTAGCGGACAATGGAGCTGTGCCTTCCGCAGCAAATCCCCGTGCCACCACCTCCGCTCCCACCCCGACCGGGGGAGGACGGGCCGCCATCGCGGGTTCCGGCAAAGTTGCCCGGGCCTGGCTGTTCGCCGCCCTTGCAGCGCTGTTCCTGGGACTTGTTGCCGCGCTGGTGTTCTCCGGCGCCGCGGCCGCCCGCGAGGTCTCCGACCCGGGTGCCCTGGTCCGCTGGGGCCTTCCGGTCAGCAAGGCTGTGCACAACATTGCGCTGGCCGCCGTGATCGGCGGCTTGCTCTTCGCCGTCGGAATCCTGCCCCGCTCCCAAGCCGGCTCCCGGTCGAAGGACAACGACGCCCCGGAACATCCGGCCTTCACCCGGACGCTGGCGATCGCCGCGGCCGCCGGGGCCGTCTGGACGCTGTCGGCGATTGCCGTGCTGGTGCTGAGCTACTCCGACATCGCTGGCCAGGGAATCTCCGGGGACCCGGAGTTCACCCGCTCCCTGGTCTATTTCATGACCGATATCGAGACCGGCCGGGCTTGGCTGGCCGTCGTCATCATTGCCGCCGTGGTCACCACGGCCCTCTTTGGGGTCCGCTCCCGGGGGGCCCTGGCGGCAACGCTGGCGCTGTCCCTCATCGGACTCGTCCCGTCGGCGCTGATCGGGCACTCCGCCAGCTCCGCTGACCACGAAGGCGCCATCAATTCACTCGGCCTGCACCTTGTCGGGGTATCGGCCTGGGTTGGCGGCATCATCACACTGGCACTGCTGTCCGGCACGCTGGGAGGCACCGCGTCCGGCACAAAGTCCGGCAGCCGCCCTGATATCACCGAGCCGACGTTCCGGCGCTTCTCCGCGCTGGCCGGCTTCGCCTTTGTCCTCGTCTTCGCCTCCGGCGTGATCAACTCCAGCATCCGCCTCACTTCCTGGAACGACCTCTTCGGCTCGGCCTACGGGCAGCTGATCCTGGCCAAAGCAGCGGCGACCCTCGTCCTTGGCGGCATCGGCCTGATGCACCGGACCTGGGTTATCCCCCAGCTGGGCAGCCACGGCGGCGGACTGTCCGCCCGCCGCGTGCTCTGGCAGCTTGTTGTTGTGGAGCTGCTGATCATGGGTGCGACGTCGGGCATCGCCGTTGCGCTCGGACGCTCGGCGCCGCCGCAGGAAGAGGCGCTGGCGCCGAACGCCTCCCCGGCCTTCATCATCTCCGGCTATGAACTGCCGCCGGAACTGACCCCGGAACGCTGGCTGACTGAATGGCGCCCGGACTGGCTCTGGGTTGCCGTCGCGGTCTTTGGCCTCGTTGCTTACTTCCTCGGCCTGCGAAAGGTGCTCCGGCGCGGGGACTCCTGGTCCTGGTTCCGGGCCGTCAACTGGGTGGTAGGCCTCGGAGTCCTGACGTATGTGACCTCCGGTCCTCCGGCAGTGTACGGCCGGGTGCTGTTCTCGGCGCACATGGTGGACCATATGGCACTGACCATGGTGGCGCCCATCTTCCTCGTCCTTGGCGCTCCCGTGACGCTGGCCTTGCGTGCGCTCACAGCGCGCCGCGACAGCTCCCGCGGTCCGCGCGAGTGGCTGCTGATCGTCATCCACTCCAAGTTCTCCCAGCTGGTGACACATCCGCTGTTCGCCGCCGCCAACTTTGCCGGCTCGATCGTGTTGTTCTACTACTCGGAAGCGTTCGGGTACGCGATGCGGGACCACATCGGCCACGAGCTCATGAACCTGCACTTCGCGCTCACCGGCTACATCTTCGTGCTCACCATGATCGGCACCGACCCGTTGCCCCGGCGCGCGCCGTACCCCATGCGGCTGCTGCTCCTGCTGGCCACCATGGGCTTCCACGCCTTCTTCGGCGTCGCGATCATGGGCGGCACTGGGCTGCTGGCTGCTGACTACTTCGGCAACCTCGGCCGCACGTGGGGGCCTTCAGCCCTGCTGGACCAGCAGATGGGCGGCGCCGTGGCCTGGGGCATCGGCGAAGTGCCCACGCTGCTGGTGGCGATCGGCGTCGCCGTCCAGTGGTCCCGTTCGGATGCGCGTGAGTCCAAGCGCACCGATCGGGCGGCGGACAGGAATAACGACGCCGATCTCACGGCTTACAACGATATGTTTGCCAAGCTGGCCGAGCGCGATGCCCGGCTGGCCGAACGCAACTCAAAGCTGGAAGGACGTTCATGACCGAAACCGTACGCACCCACCTCCGGGTCCGGGCCTCCGAGCTGGTGGGCCGCAACTGGCTCAACACCGGCGGGAAATCCCTGGACCTGGAATCCCTGCGCGGCAAGATCGTACTGCTCGACTTCTGGACGTTCTGCTGCATCAACTGCCTGCACGTGCTGGACGAGCTCCGTCCGCTCGAGCAGCAGTACTCCGACGTCCTGGTGACGGTCGGTGTGCATTCCCCAAAGTTCGAGCACGAGGCTGATCCGGTGGCCCTGGCCGCCGCCGTCGAGCGCTACGAGATCCGCCACCCGGTCCTGGACGATCCTGAGCTGGACACCTGGAAGGCGTACACGGCACGGGCCTGGCCCACGCTGGTCGTCATCGACCCCGAGGGCTACATCGTGGCGCACCTCTCCGGCGAGGGCCACGCCGATGGCCTCGCCGTGCTCATCCCGGAGCTGATCGCCGAGCACGAGGGCAAGGGCACGCTGCACCGCGGCGACGGGCCGTATGTGGCGCCGGAGCCGTCGTCGGGCACCCTGCGGTTCCCCGGCAAGGCCCTGTTCCTGCCCGACGGCCGCGGCGTCGGAAGCGCCTCAGCGGTGGGTTCCTGGCTTGTCACCGACACCGGGCACCACCGCCTCGTGGAGCTCTCCACCGACTTCCAGACCGTACTCGCCACCTACGGCTCCGGCGACAAGGGCCATGCTGACGGCAATGCCGCCACAGCCCGCTTCAACGAACCCCAGGGCCTGGTCCTGCTCCCGGCGGACGTCGCCGCCGAGACCGGCTACGACGTCGTGATTGCCGACTCCGTGAACCACCGCCTGCGCGGGCTGTCCCTCGCGGACGGAACCGTCAGCACCCTGGCCGGCAACGGCGTGCAGCGGCTCCTCGAGACGGGACCTGCCCGGGTGGACGAGGAGGGCGCCGCCTACGGTGCCCGGCTGGAAGCGGATCCGCTGCAGGTCTCCCTCAGCTCGCCCTGGGACGTGGTCTGGTCCACCAAACTCCATGCCGTCGTCGTCGCCATGGCCGGCGTGCACCAGATCTTCAGCTTCGACCCGCGCACCGGCGCCGTGTCCATCATCGCCGGCAACGGCCTCGAGGGCCTAGTCGACGGCCCGGCCGAGGAAGCCTGGTTCGCCCAGCCCTCCGGCCTCGCGGAGGACGCCGACGGCAACATCTGGGTGGCGGACTCTGAAACCTCGGCACTGCGCAAGCTCGTGATCGGCGACGGCGGTGCCATCACTGTTGAGTCCGCCGTCGGCAAGGGCCTGTTCGACTTCGGCTTCCGCGACGGGAAGGCCTCCGAAGCCCGGCTGCAGCACCCGCTGGGCGTCACCGTGCTGCCCGACGGCTCGGTGGCGATCGCGGACACCTACAACGGTGCCGTCCGCCGCTACGATCCCGCCTCGGGTACGGTTTCCACCCTGGCGCGCGGGCTGTCCGAGCCCTCCGACGTGATCGTGGACCACACCCAGGTCGCCGGCGCCGAGCCGTTGCTGGTGGTGGTGGAGGCGAACAAGCACCAGCTGGTCTACGTGCCGATCCCCAAGGAAGCGCAGCAGGTGGATGAGGGCGCGGCCCAGACCCACCGGCCCAAGACCCCCGTGGCCCCCGGGCTGCTGGAGCTGGCGGTCCGCTTCACGGCGCCGACAGGCCAGAAACTGGACGACCGCTGGGGCGACCCGACCCAGCTGAAGATCTCCTCCACCCCGCCGGAACTGCTGCTGGCCGGCGGCGGAACGTCGGTGGGACTGTCCCGCACCCTGGAACTTTCCGCCGACGTGCCGGAGGGCGTGCTGCACATCACCGCCCGCGCCGCTGCCTGCGACGGCCCGGAGGGCGCGGATGGCGAGATCCCCGACCACGCCGCCTGCCACCTGTACCAGCAGGACTGGGGCATCCCCGTGCTGCTGCAGGCCGACGGCGACACCGAGCTGGTGCTGGACCTGCGCGGAATGGACTGACGTCCGCCGAAGAGGCCCCGGCTTGGGCTGCTGTTCGTGACTCGGCGTCACGGACAGCAGCCTTTGGGCTTTAACCCGGCCCCGGATCCGCGGAATCCCGGAGTTCCACGGTGTTGGCGGCCGCAAAAACCTGCGCCGGGTGACGTGAAGATGTCCACATAGCGAGTCAACGGACTGCCGGCACCGCCTGGCCGCGGAAACGATTGCCCCATGGATGTCTTCAGGGCCTTGACCATCTGCGGCGGCGCCGCCCGGCGGCCTGCGTTGGCCCGCTTGGGGATCGACGACGCCGCACTGCGGCGCGCGGTGAGGGCCGGCGTCCTGCAGCCGGTCCGGGGTCTCTATGCGCTCCCGACGGCGGCCCCGGACCATGTGGCGCTGCTGCAGCGCCGGCAGCTCCTCACATGCAGCAGCGCGGCGCCCTTCTACGGGCTTTGGTATGTGAACTCCGCCGGCCCGCTCCATGTACATCACAGACGCGGTGAAGCCTTCGAGGGACAGGCCGGGCACTACGGGCTGCTCCTCAAGCCACACCCCTACCGGCCGGTGGCTGCCCTAGGTGACGTGCTCATCCACGCCCTGAGGTGCCTTCCGTTCGCCGAAGCCCTGGTCATGGTGGAGTGCGCAGTCGGCCGGGGCGATATGACACTGGGGTTCCTGCGGGACCGGCTCCCCGGGAAACGCAATGGCCGCGCCCGCCAGGTCCTTGACTGGGTGGACCGCGGAGCCGTATCCCTGCTGGAGACCCTTGCCAGGACGTATTTCCGCCAGGCCGGCATCAGCGTGGAAGCGCAGGTCTACATTGACGGCGTCGGATACGTGGATCTCCTGCTGGAGGGCACACTGATTGTGGAGCTGGACGGGCGCCATCACGGTGAGTGGGTCCAGGTCAAGAAGGACCAGCGGCGCAACAACGTGTCCATGGTTCGGGGCTACTCCGTGCTCCGTTACTACTACGACGACGTTGTGCACAACCCCGCGCGGATGCTGGCCGAGGTCCAGGCAGTCCTCGGCCGGACGTCCGGGCCGGTGTATGCGTCACGGCAGGCAGGTTCTTGGCAGCTTGGAACAACGGATTCCGCGGAATGACGGGCTGCGGTGGGGCCGTTGGAGCCAAAAGACTGTCCGGCGTGACGCCAGCGTTGCCGCCGCGGGCCTAGTCGCTCAGAAGCGGGGTGACCTTGACGGTGTCCGCGTCGATGTCCAGGCGCGCGGTGAAGCTGAAATCGTGGACGGTGTTGAGGTACGTCACGGTGCCGGTGAACAGATTCACCTGCTGGGCCTCGATCCGTGCTTTGCCGTTGAGGGGCGCCATCACCCAGCGTCCGCCGAAGGGTTCGATGCTGACGGTGGGGTACTCGGTGATGCTCCAGTCGATGGTGCCGTCAATGACCCGGTTGTTGGTGGTGTGGTAAAACGGGCAGTCCGGCTGGAGCTGCTGCTGCTTGTCGGCGGTGTCGGCGCAGGTGTCCAGGAACTCGTTCACTTTGCTGCCCACCGCGTCCTTCAGCCCGTCGGTGGCTTCCGTCATGAGGTTCAGCGGTGCCACGGGGACGTCCCGACCGGACACTGTGGCCTTGGTGGGCGCGGCGGAGAAGTACTGACCGGCTAGGGAGGCCTCGTACTCACCCGGGTAGAAGACGGCGAAGGAGTTGCCGCCGTTGGGCATGTTCACCGGGACCCCGTTGAGGGTGGCCTCGCTGGCGTTGACCACCGTGACGTCCAAAACCGGAAGGGCGGCGGGAACAAGGGCCCATTTGTGGAAGAACAGCCATTCGGTTCCGGATCTCTCCAGCAGAAACTCGGTCCGCAGCTCGCTGCCGTCAATCGTGTACTCGATCGGCACCATCACCTGGTTGTTGCCGCGGTCCTCGGCGTCGCCGTACCTGATGCCGCTGATCCGTGCCGTGGCGGTCTGCAGTGCTGTGCCGTCCAGCATGGCGGCGTTGCTTTGGGGGACGGAAGCACTCAGCAGGCCAAGGGCTTTCTCACCTTCGCCCTTCTGCAGGGCATCGAGATATTCACGGACAGGCTGTTGCGGGCTCGCCAGGGAGTTGTTCACGACGTTGATCGCAACGATGCCTCCGGCCACGGCAAGCATCAGGACCAGCAGCCACGTGGCTGCGATCCTGACTGACGCCTGACTCATTTGCACTCACCTTACGTTACCTGCACCCCACAGGAATTCTCTTGTCACGCGGGCTCCATGTGACAAGGTCCGCTTAGCGGCGGCGTTTGGCGGCGGTGCCGAAGACGCCGCGCAGCAGTTCGCGGCCGAGCTGGGTCCCGAGCGAGCGGGCCATGCTCCTGAGTCCGCCGCCCAAGGCCCCGGCAAGGTCTCCGGCCATGCCGCCGTCGTCCGCCGGCCGCCGTTGCGGCTGCCTGGGTGACTGCCGGGGCTCCCGGCTCGGCTCCTGGCGGTCAGGTGCCGCTGCGGGCCGGCTGCTGGGGCGGCCCAGGATTTCCTCCTCGATCCGGCGTGCCTCGGCGTCGACGTCGGAGGCGCCACCGCCGTTGCCGGGGGCCGGAGCAGGGGCCGCCGCGCCGGTGTCCGCCGCGGCCTGCCCGGAGATCTTCTCGTAGGCGGAGACGGTGTCGACGGCGGTGCCGTACCTGGGCAGCAACGCCGAGCCGGCCACCGTGCTGGAGATCAGGGCGTCGGTGCTGGGCCCCATGACCGATTCCGGCGCGCGCAGGCGGGTGAGTGCCACCGGCGTCGGGGCGCCCGACTCGTTCATGACGGTGATGACGGCCTCGCCGATCCCGGCTGAGGTGAGGGTTTCCTCGAGATTGTAGTCGCTCATCGGGAACGTGGAGACGGTGGCTTTGAGCGCTTTGGCATCCTCCGGGGTGTAGGCGCGGAGGGCGTGCTGTATCCGGTTGGCGAGCTGCCCCAGGACGTCCGCGGGGACGTCCTTCGGGGTCTGGGTGACGAAAAAGATACCGACGCCCTTGGACCGGATCAGCCGCACAGTGGTGGTGATGGCGTCCAGGAACGCCTTCGAAGCGTCGTTGAAGAGCAGGTGGGCCTCGTCCAGGAAGAACACCAGCTTCGGCTTGTCCAGGTCCCCGGCCTCGGGCAGGTCGTCGAACAGGTCGGCCAGCAGCCACATCAGGAAGGTGGAGAACAGCATCGGCTTGGTCTGCAGGGTGGGCAGTTCGAGGCAGGTGATGACGCCGCGTCCGTCCGGGGCGGTACGCATCAGTTCGGCGGTGTCGAACTCGGGTTCGCCGAAGAACTTTTCCATGCTCTGCGCCTCGAGCGTGATGAGTTCACGGAGGATCACGCCGGCCGTCGACTTTGACAGGCCACCGAGTTCCTGGAGCTCGTCCTTGCCTTCCGCGGAGGTGAGGAACGCGATGACGGCGCGCAGGTCCTTCAGGTCGATCAGTTCGAGGTTGTTCTTGTCCGCGAAGTGGAAGATCAGCTGCAGGCTCGATTCCTGCGTGTCGTTGAGCTCCATGATGCGGGAGAGCAGGATCGGGCCAAAGGAAGTGATGGTGGCGCGGACCGGGATGCCGTTGCCGTCGCCGCCCAGGGCCAGGAACTCCACCGGGAACGTCCTGCCGGCCCACGGCTGGCCGATCGCTGCCGTGCGTGCCATCAGTTTTTCGCTGCCGGTGGCGGCCGTGGCCAGCCCGGACAGATCGCCCTTGATATCCGCCAGGAACACCGGGACCCCGGCGGCGGAGAGCTGCTCTGCCATCATGTGCAGCGTGACGGTCTTGCCCGTGCCGGTTGCCCCGGCCACCAGCCCGTGACGGTTCATCATGGACAGCGGCAGCCGGACGGGGGCATCCTTGTGGACTTCGCCGTCGATGATCGCGGCACCGAGCTCAATCGTGGGTCCCTCGAGGGTGTACCCCTTCTGGATGGTCGCGACTTTGTCTGCGGTGGATTTGATGGCCATGCGGACAGCTTAGCCGGGTCCGGCAGCCCGGACCCGGCGTCGGCGGGTGGTGTTGCGGCGGTGCTATCCGGCGAGGGCCTTGAGGACTTCCTTCGCCACGTCCTCGCTGGACTGCGGGTTCTGGCCGCTGATCAGGTTGCCGTCGCGCACCACGTGGGAGGTCCACGCAGCGGAGTTCTCGATGACCGCGCCCTTGTCCTTCAGCACGTCCTCCACGAACCACGGCGTGTTGGGGCCGGTGCCGCCGCCCAGTTCCTCCTCATTGGTGAAAACGGTGAGGCGGCGTCCCGCGAAGGCGAACGTCCCGGCGTCGTCCGTGGCGCTCAGCAGGCCGGCCGGGCCGTGGCAGAACGGGGCGATGATCTTGCCGTCGGTGTCGGCCGCGATCAGGATCCTGCCGAGGTCGGCGTCCTGGTAGAGGTCGGTCATCGGGCCGTGGCCGCCGGGCAGGACGACCGCGTCGTAGCCGGAGGGGTCGACGTCGGCCAGCGCGAGCGGCGCGGACAGCTCGGCATCGATCCCGGCGAGGTATGTGCGGAAGCTGTCGGCGCGGTCCTGGCCACCGGCGGACTCGACCGTCAGGCTCACCTCGTCGACCGTGGGCTTCGCGCCGCCGGGCGTGGCGATGCGGACGGTGTGTCCGGCGTCACCGAGCAGCTTGTGCGAAACCACCAGCTCCTCGGCCCAGTAGCCGGTGGGGTGTTCGCTGCCGTCACGCATGGTGAGGGAATCGGCGGCGGATACGACCATCAGAATGCTAGCCATGTCAGGCTCCTGTTCTGCCGGCCGCATGGCCGGCGGTGGTTGGTAGGGGGTTCTAGTGTGTGGTTTCGAGTTCGGCGTACGTGGTGTCATCCAGGACGACGCCGGCAGCGGCCAGGTTCTCTTCGAGGTGCTGGATCGAGCCGGTGCCGGGGATCGGCATCATAACGGGGGAGCGGCGCAGCAGCCAGGCCAGGGCAACCTGGGACGTGGTGGCGCCGAGCCGCTGGGCGGCCGCATCCAGCGGACCGCCGGGCCGGGCCAGCTCCCCGGCGGAGACCGGCGCCCAGGGGATGAAACCGATGCCGTTCTCCTCGGCGTAGCTGAGCACGTCCTCGGAACTGCGGTCGGTCAGGTTGTAGCGGTTCTGGACGGTGGAGACGGTGAAGTACCTCCCGGCCTCCTCGAGTTCTGCGACGCTGACCTGGGACAGGCCCAGCGCCTTCACCTTGCCCTCCTTTTGCAGGTCACGAAGCACGGTGAACTGCTCCTCCGGATCCACCTTGGGGTCGATCCGGTGCAGCTGCAGCAGGTCGAGCGCGTCGACCTTGAGTTTGCGCAGGCTCAGTTCGGTCTGCTGCCGGAGGTATTCGGCGCGGCCCAGCGGCACCCATTCGTGCGGGCCGGTGCGCGTGAAGCCGACCTTGGTGGCGATCCGCAGACCGTCCTTGTAGGGGTGCAGGGCCTCGGCAAGGATCTCCTCGCTGATGTTTGGCCCGTAGGAATCGGCGGTGTCAATGAAGTCAACGCCGAGTTCAACAGCGCGGCGGACGACGGCGATGGCGGCCTTGCGGTCCGCCGGCTCGCCCCAGACGCCGTCCCCGACAATGCGCATGGCGCCGAATCCCAGGCGGTGGACGGTTCCCAGGTCCTTGAGGCCGATCGTGGCGGACACTTCCGGATGCAGTGGGTTGGCATGGCTCATAGGTGCGGCAACCCCCTCAGCCTGCCAGGTATTCCAACCGGTGACCCGCACGGCGGGTTTCCCGGAACGGGGCAGAGGTTGGAAGTAAGCTGGAGCATGGCCACCCGGGTATTGAAAAAAGTTGTTTCCGCCGCCATCACGCTGGGCCTGCTCCTGCTGGGCGGAGGGCCGGCCGCTGCGGCCCCGCCCCGGAATGCCGAGCCTGTCGGGATCGACGTTTCCTGGCCCCAGTGCGGCAAGACCCTCCCCAAGAAGCCGGCGTTCGCCGTCGTCGGGGTGAACAACGGCCTCGCCAACACCACCAACCCGTGCCTGGCAGCCCAACTCGCCTGGGCAGGCACCGCCCCGTCCCCGGCGCTCACCGCCCAGCCCCGGGTGGCGCTGTACGTCAATACGGCGAACCCCGGCCGGCAGGGTTCGTGGTGGCCCAGTTCCAATCACTACGGCGGCGCTGACGTCCCCAACCCGTATGGCGTCTGCGGCAACGGGGCGGACGACTTCCGGGCCTGCTCCTACATGTACGGCTACGCGAAGGCCTACGACGACGCCACCATCCGCGGGATCGACAACCCGGAGAACTACCTGTGGTGGCTGGACGTGGAGACCGAAAACAGCTGGCAGCCGGACCAAGCCGCCAACGTCGCGGTCCTCGAAGGCATGACCGACTACTTCACCAGCATCAACGCCGAAGTCGGCCTGTACTCCACCGGCTACCAGTGGAACCAGATTGCCGGCACGGTCGCGGCCAGCAGCCCGCTCGCGGGACTGCCCAGCTGGCTGGCGGGGGCGCGGTCGCTCACGGGTGCCAAGTCCAACTGCTCTTTGCCGGCGCTCACCCCCGGCAGCCGCGTCGCCCTGACGCAGTACGTCTCCGGCGGGCTGGACTACAACTACTCGTGCCCCTGAGCCGCCGCCGGCTGATGCATGGGCAGCGCCACAGCTGAGGCAGAAATAACGCGGGGCCCGGCGTCGTTGTTGACAGTGTGCCCGGGCCGGGATCCGGCGCGGCACCTGAGACTTCCCCGCTACGAAAGGCCGGCTTTTCCGTGACTGTTCCGCTTTCCATCCTTGACCTGGCAACCATCGGCAAGGGCCAGACGGCGGCAGAGAGCCTCGCGGGGAGCGTCGCGATGGCGCAGCTTGCCGAGCAGCTGGGGTACCGGCGGGTCTGGTACGCCGAGCACCACAACATGTCCGCCATCGCATCCTCGGCCACCAGTGTGCTGATCGCCCACGTCGCCGCGCAGACCGGGAGCATCCGGCTCGGCGCCGGCGGCGTGATGCTGCCCAACCACTCGCCGCTGACCATCGCCGAGCAGTTCGGCACCCTCGAAACCCTGCACCCGGGACGGATCGACCTGGGCCTGGGCCGCGCGCCCGGAAGCGACCAGAACACGCTGCGGGCCCTGCGCCGCGACCCGATGTCCTCGGACAGCTTTCCGCAGGACGTGCTGGAACTCCAGGGTTACCTGACCGGCCCCACCCGCATCCAGGGCGTGGAAGCCACCCCGGGCAAGGGCACCAATGTGCCGCTGTACATCCTGGGATCCTCGCTGTTCGGCGCCAAGCTCGCCGCGCAGCTGGGTCTGCCCTACGCCTTCGCCTCGCACTTCGCGCCCAACGCACTGCAGGACGCCGTCGCGATCTACCGCCGCGACTTCCAGCCGTCCGCGCAGCTGGACGCCCCGCACGTGATCGCCGGCGTCAACGTGATCGCGGCGGATTCCGCGGCCGAGGCGCAGCAGATGTTCCACGCCACCAAACGCGCCCGTGTCTCGCTGTTCTTCGGCAACGGCCGCGAGTTCAGCGACGACGAGGCGGACATGATCCTGGACTCGCCGCAGGGCCAGCACGTGGCCCAGATGATGAAGTACTCCGCTGTGGGCACCCCGGACGCCGTGCTGGAATACCTGGACGAATTCACCGCCCACGCCGACGCCGACGAGCTCATCGTCGCGCACCAGAGCACCGGCACCGGGGCCCGGCTGCGCTCGGTGCAGCTGCTGGCCGACGCCGCCGGACTGGTCCGGGTCTAGGGGTCCGGGTGTCCCGGCGGCTGCGGATGTTACACAGCTGCAACCGCCGGGACATCCGCGGGAAACCGGCCAAGAGGATACTGGAAGTACGTCCTTCACGGACGGTCTTACGCAGGCATTGGGGACTACTCGAAGGACCCCGCACATGCCCACTCCACTCAGCCAGTCCCTGGCTGACTCTGCCCTCCTGACGAAGTCCCTGCCGCTGGGCCTGCTCCGCGCCTTCGTGCAGACCAACGCCGCCGACGACGGGCTGACGCCGCAACTGCTCGCCGAACTCAAGATCCTGGCCCGTACCCCCGGGCTCCTCGTCGCCTGCAATTACGGCGGGACTTTGTGCACCGCGGAAGGCGCCTCCACCGAGACCCTGCCGCTGGGCAGCGCCGCGATTGCCCTCCGGGCCCTGGCTGCCCTCCCCAACACGCACGCGGCCGTCATCTCAGGGCGTTCCCTGCGCGACCTGGCCGCCGTCTCACGGCTCCCGGCCGAGGTGCACCTGGTCGGCTCGCACGGCGCCGAGTTCGACATGGGCTACGCCCACGGGCTGTCCCTGGCCACCGAATCCGTGCTGCAGCAGGCCAGCCAGGCGCTCGCCGAAACGGTGGGCGCCTACCGCGGCATCACCATCGAGCGAAAGCCCGTCGCCGTGTCCGTGCACACCCGCCCGGCCGCCCCCGATGTCGTCGCGCTGGCCACCGGGCAGGCGGAAAAAATCGCCCGCGCGCACGGGCTATCCTTCATCGTGGACGGCTCGGTCCTGGACCTGTCCGTGGTGGAGCCGGCCAAGGCCACTGCCCTGGAACACCTGCGCTCCATGCTCGGTGCCAGCGCGGTCCTGTACGCGGGGGATGCCGCCAGCGATGAGCTGGCGATGGCCAACCTGCGCGGGCCGGACATGGCACTGCGGGTGGGGGAGGGGCCCACGCTGGCCGCGCACCGGCTGCGGGACCCCGAGTCCTTCGCCCGGGTGCTGGCCATCGTCTTTGAACTGCGGCGGGCCTGGCTGTTCGGGGAGGACGCCGTCGGCCTGGAGCGGCATTCGCTGATCGGTAACGGCACCTCCACCGCGCTCATCACCCCGGACGCCAGAATCTGCTGGATGAGCCACCCGCTGCCGCACTCGGGATCCCTTTTTGCGCACCTCCTCGGCGGCGACGCGGCCGGCCACTTTTCGGTGGAACCAGTGAAGGCCTCGCAGGTCCTGGGCCAGCGCTATGTGGACAGCACCATGATCGTGGAAACCCGCTGGGCCGACGTCACCGTCACTGACTATCTGGAACCGGCGCCGGAAGGGGTGACCAGCCTGGTCCGGGTGCTTTCCGGCACGGGAACGGCGCGGATTGTCTTTGCGCCCCGCCCGGACTACGCGAATGCGCCCTTCATCATGGAGGCCCGCGGTGCGGAGCTGCACGTTGTGGGGACCGCGGACCCGATCATGCTGCTCGCCCCCGGCGTCAGATTCACCCTCACCTCGGACGGCCGCCACGGTACCGCGACGGCCGACGTCGAGCTGCGGCACGGTCCCGTGGTGCTGAACCTGCGCTGCGGCGACACGGAACTCCAGCGCGCGGAACAGCCGGAGGAGAACTCGCGCCGCGCCGCCGTCGCGCACCATTCCCGGCGCTGGGTGCAGGCGCTGCAGCTGCCCGCCGTGAAACCCTCGCTGGTCCGCCGGTCCGCCCTGGTGCTCCGCGCCCTGGTCCACGAGCCCACCGGCGCCGTGCTGGCGGCGCCGACCACCTCGCTGCCTGAGGGGATTGGCGGCACCCGGAACTGGGATTACCGGTACTGCTGGCTGCGGGACGGCTCCATGACGGTCAACGCGCTGGTGGACCTCGGCTCGACGTCGGAGGCGGAGGGGTTCCTGGCCTGGCTGGGGCGGATCCTGGCCCACGCGCCCGGACCGGAGTGGCTGCACCCGCTGTATTCCGTCACCGGGGCGCCGCTGTCCACCGAAGCCATTATCGAGAGCCTCCCCGGAAACGCGGGCTCCCGCCCCGTCCGGATCGGCAACGCCGCGGACCACCAGGTGCAGCTGGACGTGTTCGGGCCGGTCGCCGAGCTGATCGATGCCCTGAGCGCACGGCAGGGGGCGCTGGACGACGCGCACTGGGAGCTGATGGTCCAGATGGCCTCGGCTGTCCTGGCCCGCTGGCACGAGGCGGACCACGGGATTTGGGAAGCCCGGCGGGCACCCCGGCACCATGTGTACACCAAGGTGATGTGCTGGGTGGCGCTGGACCGGGCGCTGCGCACCGCCGCCCGGCACGGCCGGACGCCGCTTCCGGCGTGGGAGCCGACGGCGGCGGCCATCCGGGCGGAGGTCCTGCGCGAGGGCTGGGATGAGAGTGCAGCTTCCTACACCGTCGCTTACGACAGTCCGGATCTGGATGCCGCGGTGCTGCACGTCGGGCTCTCCGGACTCCTGGACGTCTCCGACCAGCGCTTCCTGGACACCGTCACGGCGGTGGAACGGGAACTGCGAGTGGGGCCCACCGTGTTCCGCTACCGGTACGACGACGGCCTGCCGGGCCTGGAGGGCGGCTTCCACATCTGCACCACGTGGCTGATCGAGGCCTACGTGGCGGTGGGGCGGCTCGAGGAGGCATGGGACCTGTTCGACCAGCTGGTCAACCTGTTCGGGCCCACCGGGCTGCTGCCGGAGGAGTACGACCCGGGCACCGAAACGCACCTGGGGAACCACCCGCAGGCGTACTCGCACCTGGGCTTCATCCGCTGCGCGCGGCTGCTGGACGCGCTGCCGATGACTTAGGCGCGCCCCGGGTTGAACCGGCGCCCCCCGTTATTCGCGGGCGCCCCCGTTATTCGCGGGCGACGCCGCTATTCGCAGGCGACGCCGTCGCGGTCGCCGTCCATCTGCTCGCGGTAGCCCGGCTGACCCGCCCGCAGCGGCGCGGCCCCGGCGGCACGGGCGGCGGCGCAGTTCGCGTAGTACACAGCCGTCGAGACGGGTGGGGCGGCCGGCGCGGGTGCGGCGCTGGCCGCTGGAGCAGGCGAGGCGGCGGCCGGCGGCGCCGGTTGGGGTTCGGCCGGTGCCGGTGCTTCCTGGCCGGCGGGGATGGGGGAGTCCCGGCAGTCAGTCAGCACCCGTGCCATCGCGTCGTGTTCCGCCCGGGTGACCCACAGCCCGTAGCTGGACTTGACCGAGATCTGGCGGGCTACGTAGTCGCAGCGGTAGGACTTGTTCGGCGGCAGCCAGGTGGCGGCGTCGCCGTCGCTCTTTTGCTGGTTGGTGGCGCCGTCCACCGCGAGCAGGTTCAGCGGATCGTTGGCGAAGGAGAGCCGCTGGGCCTCGGTGAGCTGCTGGGCGCCCTTCTGCCAGGCATCGCTGAGCGCCACCACATGGTCAATCTGCACGGCGGGGCTGGTGCTGGTGCCGCGGAGGAAGTTGATCAGGGTTGCCGTGTAGGGGTCGTTCAGGATACCGGAGAGGACAACGCAGTCCCGGGTGCCGGGTTTGAGGGCGAGGTCGGTCAGATCCCGGCGGAGCATGTCGTTGCGGGTGTCGCAGCCGTTGCGGTCGACGTCGGCCCAGGCCTGGCCGAAGTGGTCGCGCGAATAACCGGTCTTCGGGGCCCGTCCTTTGACCGGGATCGTGGCCAGCACGTCCAGGGCCCTGCCGGCGGCGGCCGGCTGCACGGTCGGGGCGTCCTCACTTGTGACGGGGTCCGGGGTGCCGCCCGCTGCGGTGGGCGCGGGGCTCCCGGCGGAGGCGGTGGAGCTCGCGGCGGGGGCCGGCGCTGCAGCCGGGGCCGTCCCGGGGCCGGCGCACGCCGTGGCGGAGACCAACAGCAGTCCTGCCAGCCCGGCGGCGACCCAGTCGACGGCGCCGGATCGGGCGGTTCTGGATCCCGCGGTGCCGTGTGGTTTTACCCTCTGCAATTTTCCCCCTTCGTGCTGCTGCCCACGTCTCGGCGGAGCAGCTCGAGACCGGTCCCAGCCTACCGGCGCGCACAGCAACGCGGGGTCACATCGCGCCCATGCCGGGGCCCAAAATGGGCGCGATCTGACCCCGCGTTGGTGTGACGGCTGCGGGCGCACCCGGTCGGGCGTCAGGCAAGCAGCAGCGCGACGCCGATCATGGCCGGCACGGCGACGATGGTCGTGATAAGCACGGTGTCCCTGGCCACAGTGAGGCCGGTCTGGTACCGGCTGGCGGCGACGAAGACGTTCTGCGCCGTGGGCAGGGCCGAGGTGACGACGACCGCGAAGAGCGCCTGGCCCTCCATGCCGAGCGCGAAACGGGCGAAAACATAGGCCAGCGCCGGGTGGACGATGAGCTTGAAACCGCTGGCCAGCAGGGTGTCCAGCCGCCGGCCGGCCGAGGCCTGCAGCGGCCGGGAGCCGTTGAGGCTCATGCCGAAGGCCAGCAGCATGGCCGGAATCGCGGCGCCGCCGATCAGGTGGATGGGCTGCATAAGGAGCTCCGGGACCTGCCAGCCCGTCCCCGCGACAACGAGGCCGAGGCCGGAGCCCACGATCATCGGATTCCGCAGGATCATGAGCCCGAACCCCAGCGCCGTGGTCCGGTGGCTGCTGGTGGTGGCATCGAGGGCCATCAGGAACAGCGGCGTGAAGAACGCCAGCTGGAAGATCAGCAGCGGGGCGACGTAACTGGCGTCCCCGAGGACAAACACGGCGATGGGGATGCCCAGATTGGCGGAGTTGGCCAGCGAGGCGCCCATCGAGGACGTCAGGGATTCCGGCACCGAACGTTTGAGCAGGAAACGGACAATGGTGAAAAACAGGGCCGCCGTCGCGATGGCGCCGAACGCTGTGACCAGGAGCGGCGCGGCGAAGACGTCCTGCAGTCTGGCCTTGCTGAGCGTTTCGAACAGCAGGGCGGGGCTGGCGACGAAGAACGTCAGGGCGCTCAGCACGGAGCGGGCGTTTTCGCCCAGGATGCCGCGCCGCCCGACAAACATGCCCACCAGGATGATGCACCAGACGACAAAGAAGCCGGCCAGGACCCCTAGCACGCGGCGGTCCGCACCGTGGAAGGCGGGAAAGGGGTGGCAGTCACCCTCCCAGACTAATCAGCTTTATTAGTGCCGGGCACCTGTTTACGGCGGAAGTACGTCCGCGGTTTACAGGCGTCAGTTGAGCGCGGCGTTGTTCAGCGCGTACGGCGGGCGCATGATCCCGGGGGTGTGGCCCTCCGCAGGGTCGTTGCCGATCTTGACGATCCTGTTGTCCGTGTCCACATGGACCACCCTGGGGCTGTAGGCCTTGGCCTCATCCGTGGTCATCTGGGCGTAGGTGATCAGAATAATGATGTCGTTCTCGTGCATGAGGTGCGCGGCAGCACCGTTGATCCCAATGACGCCGGAGCCCCGCTCGCCGGCGATCGTGTAGGTCTCCAGCCGGGCGCCGTTGGTGACGTCAACTATGGACACCAGTTCGCCGGGAAGGATGTCGGCCGCTTCCAGCAGATCCAGGTCCACGGTGACCGAACCGACGTAGTGGAGGTCCGCGTGCGTGACCGTGGCGCGGTGGATTTTGGACTTGAATATTGTGCGATTCATAACGGCACCAGTGTAGCGCCGGCCCGCCGCAATCGCTGTGAGCCAACCGACACCGTCGGCCACGTTACGGGCCGGCGGGCGGGATGGACGCGGCAGTCTCGGCGAGGATCTCCCGGGCGGCGAGGATGGCCGGGCGCGAGGCGCTGGAGCGCCGCACCGAGGTGAAGATGGTCCGGTGCGGATCACCGGGCAGGGTGATCAGTTGCGACGTCGTCCCCCGCCCGGTCCAGACCAGGTCCGGCATGAGGGCCACGGCGTTGCCGGATTCGATCAGCCGGATCTGGGCCTGCAGGTCGGCCGTCTCGTAGCGGACGTCGGGTTCGAACCCGGCGCTGCGGCAGGCCTGCTCGGCCCAGTGCCGTGACGCCGCCCCGCGCGGCTCCATTACCCAGGCCATCCCGGCGGTCTCCGGAAGCGCCGTTACCGCCGGGTGGCCGGGGGAACGCGGCGGAACGGCGAGGCGGATCGCGTCGCTGGTAAGCCGGAGCCGGTCGAGTTCGGCATACCGGGGCGCCGCGTGTCCGGGGTACTGCTCGGCAATGACCAGATCGAAGTCCCGGGCCCACGTCTCGTGAAGTGCCGTTTCGGGTTCACGCTGGGTCATTTCAATCCGCACTTCCGGATACCGGGACGACATCCGGGTGAGGGCGTCCGGCATCAGGGCGAGCGCCGCGGACTGGAAGACAGCGATACGGACCGTGCCCGTCACGGTGGTCAGCGACGCGGCCAGGTCAGCCTCGGCCTGTTCCAGTGTTTCCAGCAGCTGCGCCGTGTGTGCCACCAGGACCTCGGCCTGCGGGGTGAGCTGGACCCGGCGTCCGGTCTTGCGAAGCAGCTCGACGCCGGCTTCCTTTTCCAGGAGGGCCAGCTGCTGTGAGACCGAGGAGGGGCTGTACTGGAGCGCCTCCGCGACTTCGGCCAGGGTGCCCCGGATCTTCAGTTCGCGCAGCAGGCGCAACCGCCGGACATCCAGCATCGCTATTCCTTTGTGAATTCTAATGGTTATTGATTAGGAGAATTCACTTTATCTAATGCAATCCGGCTTGCATACTGTTGTCGTTGAGTAATTCCCATCACAGGGTGGATTGATGGGCACCACACCTAAGCAGGAGACCCTGATGAGTACAAAAGACATGAGCAAGTCGATCATGCGGCGCAAGCCCATCGACGACATCGAGGAAGAAAGCCTACACAGCGGATTGATGAAGAGCCTCGGGCTCTGGCAACTGACCGCCATCGGCGTCGGCGGCATCATCGGCGTCGGCATCTTCTCCCTGGCAGGCCTCGTGGCCCACGGCAGCGAGACGGAGCCCGGCGTTGGCCCGGCGGTGCTGTTCTCCTTCCTGATCGCGGGCCTCGCCTCCGCGGCGGCGGCATTGTCCTACGCGGAGTTCGCGGGCATGATCCCGCGGGCCGGTTCGGCCTACACCTATGGCTACGTCGCGCTCGGCGAAATCATCGGCTGGTTCATTGGCTGGGACCTGCTGCTGGAATACATCGCGATCGTGGCCGTGGTGGCCATCGGCATTTCCGGCTACTTCGATGCCTTCCTGACCGGCATCGGTATCAACATGCCCGTCTGGATGACTGCGACGCCGGATGAAGGCACCGGTGGCATCGTCAACATCCCGGCGATCGTCGTCTGCCTGATCGTGACCTGGATCCTCTCCCGCGGCACCAAGACCTTCGGACGCTTCGAACTCTTTGCCGTCGCCATCAAGGTCATTCTGATCCTCTTCATCATCGGCCTCGGCATCTTCTACATCGACACCGGCAACTACAACCCGTTTATGCCCAGCGGCTTCGGCCCGGTCGTGGCGGGTGCGGCCACGGTGTTCTTCGCCGTGTTCGGGTACGACGCGATGAGCACCGCCGCGGAAGAGGCGAAGGACGGCAAGAAGCACATGCCCAAGGCGATCATCATGTCCCTGATCATCGCAATGCTCCTCTACGTCGCCGCCACCCTGGTGCTCACCGGCATGCAGAACTACCAGGAAATTGACCCCAAGGCCGGCTTCGCCTCCGCGTTCAACAGCGTGGGCTTGCCGGTCATTGCCACGATCATCTCGGTCTTTGCCGTGCTCTCCATTCTGACCGTCATGCTCACCTTCCTGCTCGGTGTCACCCGCGTCTGGTTCTCGATGAGCCGCGACGGGCTGCTCCCCGGCTGGTTCGCCAAGACGGACCGCCACGGCACGCCGCAGCGCGTCACCTGGATCGCGGGGATCGGCTCGGCCCTGCTGGCCGGCGTCTTCCCGATCAAGGCCGTCGCCGACCTCACCAACATCGGCATCCTGGCCGCGTTCGTCGTCGTCTGCTTCTCGGTCATCGTGTTCCGCTACACGAAGCCCGATGCCCCTCGCACCTTCCGGCTGCCGTGGATGCCGGTGGTTCCGGCCTTCGGCGTGCTGGCATCGGCGTTCCTGATGTTCCAGCTGCACTGGGAGACCTGGGCCCGCTTCGGCGTCTGGCTGATCATTGGCCTGGTCATCTACTTCGGCTATGGCCGCAAGCACTCGCTGATGAATCCGGACAGCCCGCGGCACGAAGAACTCGTGGAGATGCACCGCCCCCTCGCCTGACCGATCAACCCGAGTTGCGCTATCACTTTTGGCTCCCATTCACGCCTTTTGGGAGCCAAAAGTGATAGCGCATTCGTGTGTTCGGGGGCGGTCGACCCCGCCTCGGGAACCTTCGACTTTTCTGACCAGTATTGCTCGGAAAACATCGCTTTATCTTATGAAAATCCGGTCGCATACTGAATCTAGAACGGTCCCTTCATTGAGAAAGAACGAGCGCCAGCCATGACCAACATTTCAACGGAGTCCGGTGTGAACGCCAGCAGCGCTGCCGGGCACGCACCCGTCTCGGAAGGCTCCCCGGTCCTTGAGGCCGCGGCCCTCGCGGAGGCGACCATCGGGCTGGTACGCCACTGGCTCACCGAGGCGGCGAAGGTCCCGGTGGACGCCTCCGCCGAGCAGCTCGCGGGCGTCCTGAAGGATCCCAACGGCCTGGACTTCACCGTCGGGTTCGTCGACGGCGTCGTCCGCCCCGAGGACCTGGCAGTCGCCGCCCGCAACCTCGCCGTGCTGGCCCCCAAGGTTCCCGCCTTCCTGCCCTGGTACATGCGCGGCGCCGTGCGCGTCGGCGGCACCCTGGCTCCGGTGCTGCCGCAGGTGGTCATCCCGATCGCCCGCCGGGTGCTCCGCGAAATGGTCGGCCACCTCATCGTCGATGCCACGGACGCCAAGCTGGGCCCGGCCATCGCCAGGATCCGCAAGGACGGCATCAAGCTCAACGTCAACCTCCTGGGCGAGGCCGTGCTCGGCGAGCACGAGGCCGGGCGCCGCCTCGAGGGAACGCACAAGCTGCTTTCCCGCCCCGACGTCGACTACGTCTCCATCAAGGTCTCCTCCACGGTGGCCCCGCACTCGGCCTGGGCCTTCGACGAGGCCGTCGAGCACGTCGTCGCGAAGCTCACCCCGCTCTTCGCCCGCGCCGCCGCCTTTGCCGTCGGCGGAGGGAAAGCCAAATTCATCAACCTGGACATGGAGGAGTACAAAGACCTGGACATGACCATCGCGGTCTTCACCCGGATCCTGGACAAGCCCGAGTTCAAGGACCTCGAGGCCGGCATTGTGCTGCAGGCCTACCTCCCGGACGCGCTCGCCGCCATGATCCGCCTGCAGGACTGGGCCTCGGCCCGCCGCGCGGCCGGCGGCGCCGCGATCAAGGTCCGCGTGGTGAAGGGCGCCAACCTGCCGATGGAGCAGGTCGAGGCGTCCCTGCACGACTGGCCGCTCGCCACCTGGGGCACCAAGCAGGACTCAGACACCAACTACAAGCGCGTCATCCACTACGCGCTGCATCCGGACCGGGTCGGCAACATCCGGATCGGCGTCGCCGGCCACAACCTCTTCGACATCGCGTTCGCCTGGCTGCTGGCCAAGCAGCGCGGCGTGGAATCGGGAATCGAGTTCGAGATGCTGCTCGGCATGGCCCAGGGCCAGGCTGAAGCCGTCAAGCAAGACGTCGGCTCGCTGCTGCTCTACACCCCGGTGGTCCACCCGGCCGAATTCGACGTCGCGATTGCCTACCTGATCCGCCGGCTCGAGGAAGGCGCCAGCCAGGACAACTTCATGTCCGCGGTCTTTGAACTCAGCGAGAACGAATCCCTCTTCGAACGCGAGAAGCAGCGCTTCCTGGCCTCCCTCGCCAGGCTCGACGACGAGGTCCCGCCGCCCAACCGCCGGCAGAACCGCAGCCTTCCGGCCGGGCCGCTGCCGCACGACTCCTTCGAGAACACCGCGGACACCGACCCCTCGCTGCCCGCCAACCGCGACTGGGGCCGTGCCATCCTGGAGCGGGTCCCGTCCTCGACTCTCGGCAACGCCGCCGTCACTGCGGCCACCATCGACGACGGGCAGACCCTCAACACCGTGATCGACACCGCAGTGGAAAAGGGCAAGACCTGGGGCGCCCTCTCCGGGAACGAGCGTGCGGCGATCCTGCACCGCGCCGGCGATGTCCTGGAAGCCCGCCGCGCCGACCTGCTGGAGGTCATGGCCAGCGAAACCGGCAAGACCATCGACCAGGGCGACCCGGAAGTCAGCGAGGCCGTCGACTTCGCGCACTACTACGCCGAAGCGGCCCGCAAGCTCGACGACGTCGACGGCGCCACCTTCGTCCCGGCAAAGCTCACCGTGGTGACCCCGCCATGGAACTTCCCGGTCGCCATCCCGGCCGGCTCCACCCTGGCCGCCCTCGCCGCCGGCTCCGCCGTCGTGATCAAGCCCGCCAAGCAGGCCCGCCGCAGCGGTGCGGTGATGATCGAGGCGCTCTGGGAGGCCGGCGTCCCGCGGGACGTCCTGACCATGGTCCAGCTGGGCGAGCGCGAGCTTGGCCGGCAGCTGATCTCCCACCCCGCAGTGGACCGGGTGATCCTCACCGGCGGCTACGAGACCGCCGAACTGTTCCGGTCCTTCCGCCAGGACCTTCCGCTGCTGGCCGAGACCAGCGGCAAGAACGCCATCATCGTCACCCCGAGCGCCGACCTGGACCTCGCCGCCAAGGACGTCGCGTACTCCGCCTTCGGCCACGCCGGGCAGAAGTGCTCCGCCGCCTCGCTGGTGATCCTGGTGGGATCAGTGGCCAAATCCAAGCGGTTCCACAACCAGCTGATCGACGCCGTCACGTCCCTGAAGGTCGGCTACCCGGAGGATCCGTCCAGCCAGATGGGCCCGATCATCGAACCCGCCGGCGGCAAGCTCCTCACCGCCCTCACCACGCTCGGCGAAGGCGAAAGCTGGGCCGTCGAGCCCAAGCAGCTGGACGGGACGGGCAGGCTGTGGAGCCCGGGCGTACGCTCCGGGGTGCGCCGCGGCTCCTACTTCCACCTCACAGAATTCTTCGGCCCCGTCCTGGGGGTGATGACCGCCGCAACCCTGGAGGACGCCATCGCCATCCAGAACCAGATCGAGTACGGCCTCACCTCCGGCCTACATTCGCTGGACCCGGCCGAACTGGACCTCTGGCTCGAGAAGGTCCAGGCAGGCAACCTCTACGTCAACCGCGGCATCACCGGCGCCATCGTGCAGCGCCAGCCCTTCGGCGGCTGGAAGAAATCCGCCGTCGGCGCCGGCACCAAGGCCGGCGGGCCCAACTACCTCGTCGGGCTCGGCGAATGGGTCAGCAGGCCCAGCGCCGCGGCCGGCAAGGCGGCCGAGCATGCCGGCGTCCGCCGGCTCGAGCAGGCAGCCCGGGGCTTCCTGGCCGGCGGCGAGCTGGAGCCGCTGCAGCGTTCCCTGGCCTCTGACGCCCTCGCCTGGGCCGAGGAATTCGGCACGGCCAAGGACGTCTCCGGGCTCAGCGCCGAGCGGAACATCTTCCGCTACCGTGCCCTGCCGGTCACGGTGCGGCTCTCCGAAGGCGAACCGCTTGCCGACATGGTCCGGACCGTCGCGGCCGGCGTCCTGGCCGGCTCCGCGCTGGCGGTGTCCACCGCCGTCGAACCCCCCGCCCAACTGCGCACCGTGCTCTCCGGCCTCGGCATCGACGTGACCGTGGAGAACGACGCCGGCTGGCTGGCCTCCGCGGGCAGGCTCGCCGGCGCGGCCCGGCTCTCCACCTCGCGGATCCGGCTCCTCGGCGGGGACCCCAAGGCCCTGGCCGGGGCGACCGGCGGACGTCCCGACCTGGCGGTCTACTTCCACCCGGTCACCGAAGCCGGACGCGTTGAACTGCTGCCCTTCCTGCACGAGCAGGCCGTGAGCATCACCGCGCACCGCTTCGGCACCCCGAACCACATCTCGGATGCACTGATCTAGGGTCCGCCTCCCGGGAGATGACACAAACGAGCCGGGCGGCCACCCTCCAATAGTGGCCACCCGGCTCGTGGTTTATGTGGCTCCGCTAGGAGCCTGCCGGCTGACTCAGCCGAAGTACCAACCGGGTGGAACCCACGAGGCCGGCACGGCGTGGGCGGAGAAGTCGTCGCAGCCGGAGCAGAAGTACGTGACTTCGCCCAGTTTGTTGATGGAACCGTCCCGGCGGTGAGTGGCCGGAACAAAGGTCTCCAGGTAGATGAACTCGTCGGTGCCACAGCGTTCGCAGTACGGACTGCCGACGTACTCGGCTTCCACCAGGGTCGTAGGGTGCGGGTCCAGACGTCCGCGGCTGGGGTGGTGCGCGGCGGAACCGCGGTGCACCACCTGGGAAAGCGGGCCCACACGCTGGAGGTTGCGGGCTGATCCGGGAGTGTGGGGGCGGTTTACGGCTGGCGTCATTGTCGGCCTATCCCGAACGCTTCCGGGGGTCGCCGTACGGCAGACCAGGGGACAGCGTTCGTGTGTCGAATCGTTGTCATTGGCCTCTGCTTGACCTTCAACACACTCAGGATAAGCCACGAACTCGAGTGGATCAATGGTATGCGTAAGTACTCAATCCGAGTAGGTACATCAGCGAGTACGCAGGTGCCCTCGCAGGGCGCTCAGGCGGGGCGCTTCAGGGTCCGGCCCGCGATGGTCTGGGTCAGGGCCTCGATCACCTCAGTGTTGGCCAATGGATTGCGGATCAGGGTGAAATCGACGTCGCCCACCGGCGGCAGGTCGAAGCGCCGGGTGATGATCTTCAGGTCGTCCGGCACCAGTGAGGACGGCATGACCGCCACCCCGATCCCGGCGCGGACCGCGGCCAGCACTCCGCTGATCTGCCGTGTGGTGCACGTGATCCGCCAGGTCCGGCCGGCGCCTTCGAGCGCGTCGATGGCCAGCTTCCGGCTCAGGCTGGGAGCAGGGTAGGCAATCAGCGGCACGGACTCCGCCGGGTCCAGCGAGGTCTGCTCCAGGCCCACCCAGGCGAAGGAGTCCTGCTGCACCACCGTGCCGTCCTTTGCCCCGGCCACCCATTTGACGAAGACAAGATCCAGCTGGCCGGCGTTGAGCCGTTTGTAGAGCTGGTCGCTTTGGCCCACCGTCAGCTCCAGGTTGATCTGCGGGTAGACCTGCCGGAACTCCCGCAGGATCCGCGGCAGTCCGGTGATCGCGAGGTCGTCCGCGGTGCCGAAACGCAGCCGGCCGCGCATGGCCGAGCCGGAGAAGTAGCGGGCGGCGGCGTCGTGCGCGGACAGGATATTGCGGGCAAACCCGGCCATGGCGTCCCCGTTGTCGGTCAGGCGCACGTCCCGGGTGTCCCGTGCCACCAGGACCCGCTTCGCGGCGGCCTCGAGCTTGCGCACGTGCTGGCTGACCGTCGGCTGCGCCAGGCCCAGGCGTTCCGCGGCCTTGGTGAAACTCAGAGTTTCCGCGACGGCCAGGAAGGACCGCAGCTGGGCGGGTTCGAACATCCGGTCTCCTGAACTGCGGCGTTCTCGCGCCGCATTGCGTTTCGTAATGCGAGTTATGCGGTGAATAAGCTTCCACAATCTGTTGCGGCCAGCTTAGCGTTAAGGCATTCCCGCTCACCCGCTCCTTTGAGGACTTTCTGTGGCACCCCCTCCGCCGTTAGAGGCCAACGTGACTGCACTGCCGGACACCAACACCGCGCCCATCGCCGTCGTCAGCCAGCGGCTTCCCTGGCGCCACACCTTCATCTCATTGAAAGTCCGCAATTTCCGCATCTTCGCGATCGGCCACTTCATCGCCGTGATCGCCATCTGGATGCAGCGGATTGCGCAGGACTGGCTGGTGCTCCAGCTCTCCGGTTCCGTCACCGCCGTCGGGATCACCGTGGCGCTGCAGTTCCTGCCCTCGCTCTTTCTGGGCCCGTGGGCGGGCATGATGGCGGACCGTTTCGCGAAGCGAAAGATCCTGATGCTGTGCCAGTCGGTGGCAGCGGTGCTGGCGGCCATCCTCGCGGTGCTGGCGCTGAGCCAGCGGATCGAGGTCTGGCACGTGTACGTGATCGCGCTTGCCCTGGGCCTGGTCACAGTGCTGGACCAGCCTGCGCGGCAGGTCTTCGTCAATGAACTCGTCGGCCCGGCCTACCTGCGGAACGCCATCAGCGTCAATTCCACGACGTTCCAGCTCGGCGGCCTGATCGGGCCGGCGCTCGCCGGGCTGCTGCTGACCGCGGTGGGGGCCGGCTGGGCGTTCGCCGCGAACGCCGTCGCCTGCTGCTTCACCGTCGCGATGCTGCTCACGCTGCGGAAGGACCAGCTGCACATCAGCGCGCCGGTGCCCAAGCGCAAGGGCATGCTGCGGGAGGGGCTGGACTATGCGCTGAGCAAACCCACCATCTACTGGCCGTGGCTGATGGCAGGCTTTATCGCCGTGTTCGCGATGAGCCTTCCGGTGCTGCTGGCGGCCTTCGCGGACCACGTCTACGACGTCGGCGCCGGCGGCTACGGCCTGCTGAACGCGCTGGTGGCCCTCGGGGCGCTGGCCGGGGCCATCACGTCCGCCCGCAGGAGGGAACTCCGGCTGCGCTCGGTGATCCTGGGGGCAGGAATGTACGGGCTGATGCTGTGCCTCGCCTCGCTGGCGCCCTCGATGGTGTGGTTCGGGGCGGCGATGGTGCTGGCCGGGTTCTGGTGCCTGATGTTCCTGACCGCCGCCAACCAGCTGGTCCAGATCAGCTCCAATATGGCCATCCGCGGGCGCGTCATGAGCCTGTACATCATGGTGCTGATCGGCGGGCAGGCCATTGGCGGGCCGATGCTCGGCTGGCTGGCCGAGCATGTGGATCCGCACACGGCCATCCTGGTCTCCGGCGGGGTGCCGGCACTGGCCGCGGCGACGGTCGCCGTCGTTCTGGCGCGCCGCGACCAGCTGATGCTCAAGGTGGACCTGAAGGACCGGCGGCGGCTCGTGAGGATTGTCCGCGCAGCCGCCACACGCTAGCTTTCCACACAGTTTTCGGACAGCCGCTGCGTGGATCCAGGCAGCGGCTGTCCTCTTCTGTAGCGGAAACCGGGAGAGCGGTGCTAGTCCGCCAGCGGCAGGTGCGGGTACTCCGGATTCCGCTGCTGGAACTGCAGGACGTCCGGATTGAGGATCACGCCGTCGCGGATTTCGATCGCACGGCGGATGGTCTCGTTCCCGGCCCAGGCCCCGGGGCCGGCGATCACGGTCTCCAGGAACGGCAGCAGCGCCTCGCTGATTTCCCAGCTGGAGGAATTCCAGAGATAGGACGGGCTGTGGTCCACCGCGTAGTAGTCGATATGGTCCCCGACCTTGAACCTCGGCTCGGCGAACGTGGTGGTTTTCGCCCAGCTGAAGCCCATGCCCTCGTCGCAGGACACGTCCACGATCAGGCTTCCTGGCCGGAACGCGTCCAGGTCCTCCGTCCGCAGGTACGTCAGCGGCGCGTTCGGGTCCTGCAGGGTGCAGTTGACCACGATGTCGCTCTCGGCCAGGAACGGCGCAAGCGGCACGCGGCCCCTCCCGGTGATGACCTGGCTGAGGAACGGCGCCTGGTGGTCGTGATCGAACTGGGCGATCCGCACCGAATGGATGGGGGAGCCCACCGCGGCAACCCCGCGGTTGGTCAGCACCTGGACGTCGTGGACGCCGTGGGCATTGAGGGCCGTGACCGCGCCGCGGGCCGTGGCCCCGAAGCCGATGACGACGGCGCTCAGCCGCCGGCCGTAATCCCCGGTGGTACCGGTCAGGGACAGGGCGTGCAGCACGGAGCAGTAGCCGGCCAGCTCGTTGTTCTTGTGGAACACGTGCAGGCCGAAGCCGCCGTCGCTGGCCCAGTGGTTCATCGCCTCGAAGGCGATCAGGGTGAGCTTCTTGTCGATCGCCAGCTGCGTGATGGCCCGGTCCTGGACACAGTGCGGCCAGCCCCAGAGGACCTGCCCGTCCCGCAGTTCGGCGAGGTCCTCGGGCTGCGGCTTGGGCAGGAGGACGACGTCGGCCTCGGCCAGCAGCTGCGCGCGCGGTACGATGCGCCCCACGAGCGGTGCCAGGTGCTCGTCCGAAACGCCGAAGCGCTCGCCGTAGCCCTCTTCCAGAATCAGCTGCTCCCGGAGCTGCGGGGCGATGCGGTCCAAGTGGAGGGGGTGGATCGGAAGGCGCCGCTCGTCGGGTTTCCGCGTGGTGGCAAGGACTCCGAGGGTGAGGTGGCTCATGGCGCCGCTCACTTCTTTTTGGGGCTCGCCGGCTTGGAGCTGGTGGCCTTGTCCAGCGAGCTGGGCGGCGCTGCAGCGGCCCTCTTGTCAGCCCGCTTTTCCTTGATGGATTTGCCGGACTTCTTGGATGCTTCTTGACGGGGGGATTTGTCAGCCATGATCGCTCCTGTAGCGGAACCGGAAAGGTTCCTGACTTCGAACGATACAGGTTGCGACCTAACAGTCCGGGAGGTCCGCCGGGCTGGGTTCCGGCCATGGCCGTGCGGGGAATTGGAGCGGCTGACGGGAATCGAACCCGCGTATCAAGCTTGGGAAGCTAGCGCTCTACCATTGAGCTACAGCCGCAGTGGGACCGTCCGAAAGGCCGGACCTGGTCCCGGGGAACAACGAGATTCACCTTACCCCAGCCGGAAGCCTTCGCAGAACACCCGCGCCAGTTTCTGATCCTCGCGTGCCATGTGGCGCGCGCCGCCGAGACCGAACACGACGGCGGGCCCGATGGTGGAGCACGGCGGATACGGTACGCCGACTGTCCGCGGAGCGTCCTGGCCGTGGCGGCACGCAGACCTCTATAGCCTAGATCCATGACTGTTTTGCTGAGGGAAGACCGACGGTGGTAGAACACCCCGCGCCGCCGCCGGGCGACGGGCCTGACTCCGATCCCGCTGCCGGAAGCGCCGTCCCCAAGCCGACCCCACGGCACCAGCAGCTGATCGTAACGATTTACGGCCTGTACGGTCGCACCAGCGGGGGCGCCCTGCCGGTCTCGGTGCTGATCTCCATGCTCGATGACCTTGGCGTCGAGTCCTCCGGGGTGCGCTCTTCCGTGTCCAGGCTCAAGCGCCGCGGAGTGCTGGACAGCGTCAAACAGGGCGGAGTTGCCGCCTACCGCCTGGCCCCCAATCTCGAGGATGTCTTCCAGGAAGGTGACCGCCGCATCTTCTCACCCCGGCGGGCGACGGCGGCCGACCGCTGGTTACTCATCGCCTTTTCCGTCCCGGAATCGCAGCGCCACCTTCGCCACCAGCTGCGCAGCATGCTGACCAGGATGGGCTTCGGGTCTGTTACCCCGGGCCTCTGGATTGCCCCGGGCAATACCTATGAGGACATCAGCCATCAGCTTGAGCGGACGGGGCTGACCGAGTACGTGGAGTTCTTTAGGGCCGAGCACCTGACTGCCGGCGATGTCAAGGACAAGGTTTCCCGGTGGTGGGACCTTCCGGCCCTTGAATCGCTCTACGCGGAATTCATCGACCGCTTCGCGCCGGTGCTGGCGCGCTGGGACTCCGCGGGCGAGGCTGCGGCCGGGCCCGATGCCGACCGCGTGGCCTTCGCGGATTACGTCCAGCTTCTCACCCAGTGGCGCCGGCTGCCGTATCTGGATCCGGGCCTGCCGGCGGAGTTCCTGCCGTCCGGCTGGCACGGGCTCACCGCGGAGCGGATCTTCGCGGAACTGCACCGCCTCCTGAACGGCCCGGCCCGCCGGCACGCCGAGCGGCTCCTGGCGGCGGCGGGCCGTTCAGGTACGTAGGCTGCGCCGCACCGGGCGGTGGCCCTGGTCCTATCCCTGGCCTGATACGACGGCGATGGCCTGGATCTCGATCAGCGCCTCTGCCTGCCACAGCCGCGTGACGCCGACGCCGGCCATCGCGGGGTAGTCGGTGCCCGCCATCTCGCGCCAGATCCGCCCGATTTCGCGGCCGTTCCGCTGGTAGTCCTCGACGTCGGTGAGGTAAATGTTGACGTTGACCAGGTCAGAGGGCATGCCCCCCGCTTCAGCGAGGGTGGTGAGGACGTTGGAGAAGCACTGGCGGAACTGCTCCACGATGCCGCCGGGAACGATGTTGCCGTTGATGTCCATGGCCGTCTGGCCGCCAAGGTATACGGTGCTGCCGGCCAGGACGCCGTGGGCGAAGCCCGAAGGTTTGGCCAGCGCTGCGGGGTTAATGACCTTGTGGTTCATGGTGGCTCCTCAGTGAGTCGGCGGTGGTGGGTAATTGCGAAGGTACATGCGGGCGGGCCGGCGCTGGCCGGCGGGCGGATCCGGAACAGCTGCCGGTCTACCCAAACCGGTGAATTCGTGTTAACTTGAGCATATGTGACGACCGTAAAAATGTCGACATACCCACCTGGGAGTGCCGCAGCGGACACGTCGCCGGAGCCGGCAAAGGGGCCGGCTCCGCCGTCGAACCGGAAGTGAAGAATCATGCGCCTTGCGACCGTCCGTACAGCAGCCAGCGACGCCGCGGGTGGCCCCGCCACCCGCGCCGCCGTGCAGTCGGGAGACCGTTTTGTGCTCCTGGCTGCGCGGGATCTCAGTGAACTGCTGGCAAGCGCCGGCTGGCAGGAACAGGCGGTGGCCGCCGTTGCCGCCGCGGGAGCGGCGGGCAGCACCCCGGGAGGCTCCATCGCGGTTGGCGACGCCCGATTCGCCACCGCGCTGCCGCGCCCGTCCAAGGTCATTTGCTGCGGACTGAACTACACGGACCACATTGCGGAAATGGGCCGGGAGCTGCCGGAATACCCCACCCTGTTCGCCAAGTTCGCGGACACCCTGATCGGCGATGGCGAGGTCATCGACGCCGCCGGGCACGGCGCCAAGCTGGACTGGGAAGCGGAACTGGCGGTCGTCGTCGGGGCCCCGCTCAAAAATGCCTCGCCGGAGGAGGCCTCCGCCGCGATCGCAGGCTACACCGTGGCGAACGACATCTCCATGCGTGACTGGCAGAGCCGCACCCTGCAATGGTTCCAGGGGAAGGCCTTCGACCGCACGACCCCGCTCGGCCCGGTGCTCGTGACTCCGGATGAGTGCGACCCCGAGGCCGGTGTCCGGGTCCGCTGCCTGGTCAACGGCGAAGAGGTCCAGAACGGCAACACCAAAACGCTCGTTTTCACGGCGGCCGCCCTGCTGTCCTATATTTCCACCTTCACCCGGCTGAACCCGGGCGATGTCGTCCTCACCGGTACCCCCGGCGGGGTCGGCATGGGCGCCACCCCGCCGCGATACCTGCACGACGGCGATGTGGTCACCACCGAGATCGAGGGCATCGGCACGCTCACGAACACTGTCCGTCTCTAAGCCACAACCCCGCCATATTCGCCCGCCATACAGAGAGGCATCACCATGACAAAACAGATCAGCCAGCAGGTGACCGAACAGATCGTCCCCGTCGTCACCCGCAAAGGTGCAGAGCACCGCGATACCGGCCAGTCCGGCGGAGCCGTCCGGATCTCCGGCGTCAGCACGCAGCACACCCCTGCTACAAAAATCTGGTACGGCCAGGTCAGCAACGAACCCGGCTACCGCTCCTTCCCGCACCACCACGGCGAGGCCGAGACCGGAGGCTACGTGCTGCGCGGCCACGGCCGGATCTACTTCGGTGAGGACTACAAGGAATTCATTGACATGACCGAGGGGGACTGGGTCTTCGTTCCGCCATACATGCCGCACGTTGAGGCGAACATGAGCATCACCGGGGAACTCGTCTGGCTGACGGCGCGCACTCCGGAGAACATCGTGGTGAACCTCGACGACGTCGACGACTCCACGCTCGAAGGGTACCGCCGGGCATGAGCCCTACCTCCGAGATCCTCCTCTCAGCCTTGGAGCTGACGCCCGCCGAGCCGGAATTCCTCGACGAGGCCTACACCGCCACGACGCAGTACGTGCCCTGGCCCAAAGCCTATGGGGGCGACATGGTGGCCCAGGCTGCGGCCGCCGCAATGCGCTCGGTGGGGGATGACCGCTCGCTGCACTCGATGCACAGCTACTTCATGCGGCCGGCGGACATCGGCGCCGAGGTCCGTTACGAGGTGGAGCGGCTTCGCGACGGGCGGGGTTACTCCACCCGCCAGGTCCGCGCCTACCAAGGCGGCAAGACCGTCTACGTGGCCATGGCTTCCTTCCATGCGGAGGAAAGCGGCCAGGAATTCGCCCGTGCCATGCCAGCCGGAATCCCGGAGCCGGAGACGCTGCCGTCCTCCGCCGACGTGCTCGACGGCGTCGAGGGCGACGCTGCGGCCTACTGGTCCGGCGGCCGGAGCTTCGACATGCGGCACGTTCCGGGCTCCGTGTACCTCAGCGTGGAGGGGGAGCCGGTGCCCCACCAGGCCGTCTGGGTGAAGGCTTTCGACCGGCTGCCGGACGACGCAGACCTGCAACGGGCAGCGCTGGCCTACGTCTGCGACTACACCATCCTCGAACCAGTGCTCCGCGTGCACGGCTACGCCTGGGGTGACCCGGGCCTGGTCACAGCCAGCCTGGACCACGCCATGTGGTTCCACCGCGAGGGGCGGGTGGACGACTGGCTGCTCTACGTGCAGGAAGCAGTCTCGGCGCAGGCCAGCCGCGGCCTCGCCCAGGGGCACTTTTACGACCGGCAGGGCAGGCTCCTCGCCACGGTGGTCCAGGAAGGCATGATCCGGAAGTCGACTGCTCCGTAACTGCCCTTTTGGGCTGCCAAAACGGCCGTTTCGGAGCAATCCATGGCCCAACACCTCCTATCAATGACGATACGAAAGGCTTGCAATGGAACTGACGCCCTCGGCGCACCAGGACACCTTTGCGCGTGACAACCTGCCCCCGGCATCGCAGTGGCCGGAACTGGAGTTCACGCTCCCGGAACTGCAGTACCCGCAGCGGCTCAACGCGGCCACCGCATTGATTGATGACGCCGTTCGCAGCTTTGGTGCCGACCGCCCGGCCCTGCTCACCCCGGACGGCATTCTCTGGAGCTACGGGGAGCTGCAGCGCCGCGCCAACCAGGTGGCCCAAGTCCTCGTGGAGGACTGCGGGATAGTCCCCGGGAACCGCGTGATGCTGCGGTCGCCGAACAACCCGTGGCTGGTCGCGGCCTGGCTCGGGGTGCTCAAAGCCGGCGCCGTGGTCGTCACGATCATGCCGGCTTTGCGTGCCAATGAGATCCGGACACTGCTGGAGCTGACCCGGCCGGCCGCCGCCCTGTGCGACCGCCGCTTCCTGGACGATCTGGCCGAAGCAGCCGGAGACGACATCCCGGTGCTGGCCATGGGCGGCAGCACCGGCACGGACCTCGCCGCCCGCTGCGCTGCCAAGAGCGGCGAGTTCACCGGTGTCCCGACGGCGGCGGACGATGTCGCGCTGCTCGGCCCGACCTCGGGCACCACCGGGACACCGAAGATCACCATGCACTTCCACCGCGACATCCTCGCCAACGCGGACACCTTCGCCAGGCACATCCTGGCGCCGACGCCGGAGGATATCTTCGCGGGGTCCCCGCCGCTGGCCTTCACCTTCGGCCTGGGCGGCCTGGTGGTCTTCCCGCTGCGCTTCGGCGCCGCAGCGCTGCTGACTGAACGCACCACCCCGCTAGAGCTGGCGCAGGCCGTGCATGCGGCGAAAGCCACCATTCTGTTCACTGCTCCGACGGCGTACAAGGCCATCCTCAAGGAGGGCGCCGAGGGGCTGCTCGCCAGCCTCCGGACCGCCGTTTCGGCCGGGGAGCACCTACCGGCCGAAACCTGGCGCACCGTCCATGAACGCACCGGCCTGAAGCTGGTCAACGGCATCGGCGCCACCGAAATGCTGCACGTCTTCATCTCCGCGGCAGGGGACGACATCCGCGCCGGCGCCACCGGCACCGCCATCCCCGGATACCGGGCCACGATCCTTGATGAAGTGGGCCGGGAACTCGGACCGAACGCCGTCGGGCGCCTCGCCGTGATCGGCCCCACAGGGTGCCGCTACCTGAACGATTCCCGCCAGCTGGACTACGTCGTCGACGGCTGGAACGTCACCGGGGACACCTTCAGCCGGGACGAGGACGGCTATTTCTATTACCAGGCACGCTCCGACAACATGATCGTGTCCTCCGGCTACAACATCGGCGCACCCGAGGTTGAAGCCGCCATTGACCAGCACCCGGACGTGGTGGAAAACGCCGTCGTCGGCAGGCCGGACCCCGACCGTGGCGCCGTGGTCTGCGCCTTCATCGTGCTGCGTGGGGGCGTCGAGGCCGATGACGCGAAACGCAAGGAGATCCAGGACTTCGTGAAGCGCACCATCGCCCCGTACAAGTACCCGCGACAGGTCACCTTCGTCGACGGCCTGCCCCGCAACCCGAGCGGCAAGCTCCAGCATTTCCGGCTGCGCGAGCAGCTGGCCGCTGACACCGCTACCCCCGAACACCAGAACGCTTGAGAGGCAGTACATGAAAATCGCAATCATAGGCGGCGGTCCGGGCGGACTCTACTTCGCCGCCCTCATGAAGCAGCTGGATCCGAACCACGAGGTCACCGTCTGGGAAAGGAACGCCGCGACCGACACCTTCGGTTTCGGCGTCGTCTTCAGCGACGAAACCCTCGGCGGCATCGGCAACGCTGACACAGTGATCGCCGAGTACATGTCCGAGCGCTTCGCCCGCTGGACCGACATTGACATCCACTTCAAGGATCAGCGGCACACCGTCGGCGGCCAGGGCTTTGCGGCCATGAGCCGCAAGGAGCTGCTCGAGCTGCTGCAGCGCCGCTGCGCCGAACTCGGCGTAGACCTCCACTTCAGCACCCTGGCGCCGGACGTCGAGGAACTCAGCCGCGACTACGACCTCGTCCTCGCCGCGGACGGCCTGAACTCCGCCGTCCGCTCGCGATTCGCCGAGGTTTTCCAGCCCAGCCTCGACGTCCGCAAGTCCAAATACATGTGGCTCGGCACCGACCTCGTCTTCGAGGCGTTCAAGTTCTTTGTCAAGGACACCGAGCACGGCGTCATGCAGATCCACGGCTACCCCTATTCGGACGAGGGAAGCACCTTCATCGTGGAAATGCACGAGGACGTCTGGCGCAGCGCCGGTTTCGACGCCACCGAACACCAGTCCTTCCGGCCCGGCGAAAGCGACGAGGCGGCCGTGGACACAATCCGCGACCTCTTCGCCGCGGAGCTTGAGGGGCACGAGGTCCTGGTCAATAACTCCAGGTGGATCAACTTCACCACGGTCCGCAACGAGTCCTGGCGGCACGGCAACATCGTGCTCCTCGGCGACGCCGCCCACACCGCGCACTTCTCCATCGGCTCCGGTACCAAGCTGGCCATGGAGGACTCCCTCGCCCTGGCTGCCTGCCTGCACGAACACGACGAGCTCGGGGCCGCGCTGGGAGCCTACGAAACCGAGCGCCGCCCGGTCGTTGAATCCACCCAGCGCGCCGCCCAGGCTTCGCTGGAATGGTTCGAGAACATCGGCATGTACAGGGACCAGAACCCGGTCCAGTTCTGCTTCAACCTGCTCACCCGCAGCCGCCGCATCACCTACGACAACCTCAAGCTGCGGGATCCCGAGTTTGCCGCCCGCGTGGACGGGGAATTTGCGCGCACACAGGGTATCCAGGGCAGTGCCCCTGCCATGTTCCAGCCCTACCGGATCGGCGGACTGGAACTGAAGAACCGGATTGTCGTCTCACCAATGGACATGTACTCGGCCACCGACGGTGTGCCGGGCAACTTCCACTTGGTCCACCTTGGCAGCAAGGCCCTTGGCGGCGCCGGCCTGGTCATGACGGAGATGGTCTGCGTCTCCGAGACCGGCCGCATCACCCCTGGCTGCAGCGGCCTCTACAACGAGGCCCAGCAGGAGAGCTGGCGCGAGATTGTCGACTTCGTGCACCACCGTTCGACGGCGGCTATCGGTGTCCAGCTGGGCCATTCGGGCCGCAAGGGCTCCACCAAGCTCATGTGGGATGGCATCGACGAACCGCTGCCCGAGGGTGGCTGGGAGCCGGTTGGGCCCTCGGCGATTCCCTACGGGCCCGACAGTCCGGCGCCGCGCGAACTCAGCCGCGCTGAAATGGGCCAGGTCC
This sequence comes from Pseudarthrobacter linnaei, assembly GCF_055412825.1. NCBI lineage: Bacteria > Bacillati > Actinomycetota > Actinomycetes > Micrococcales > Micrococcaceae > Pseudarthrobacter > Pseudarthrobacter linnaei. The sequence continues at coordinate 200,478 of NZ_JBVAYX010000005.1, read as the reverse complement.
GGGACGAGTTCGCCGCCGCCACTGTCCGGGCAGCCGCTTCGGGCTTCGACCTGCTGGAGCTGCACTGCGCACATGGCTACCTGCTCTCCTCGTTCCTGTCGCCGCTGGCCAACCGGCGCGGCGACGACTACGGCGGGTCGCTGGAAAACCGGCTGCGTTACCCTCTGGAGGTGTTCGACGCGGTCCGCGCCGCCTGGCCAGCCAACAAGCCGCTGACCGTGCGGCTCTCCGCGACGGACTGGGCCCCCGGCGGCAACGACGAGCACGACGCCGTCGCGATCGCCCGGGCCTTCGCGGAGCACGGCGCCGACGGGGTGGACGTCTCCTCCGGCCAGGTGGTCAAGGAGGAGAAGCCGGCCTACGGCCGCAGCTACCAGACCCCGTTCGCGGACCGCATCCGGCAGGAAGTAGCGCACAAGGCAGGCGTGGCGGTGATCGCGGTGGGCGCGGTGTCCTCCTACGACGACGTCAACTCGATCCTGCTTGCAGGCCGCGCGGACCTGTGTGCCCTCGGCCGCACGCACCTGTTTGATCCGCAGTGGACCCTGCATGCGGCGATCGAGCAGGACTACCGCGGTCCCGGCGCCGACTGGCCGCAGCAGTTCCAGGCCGGCAGCCGGAAGCCGCCGGCGGCCCGCACCGACGCGGTCCGGCCCCGGCTGGCGCTCGTGCGGGAGCCGGAGATCGCCGGACTGCCGACGCACCTGCGCTGGACGCCGGCGAAGGTTCCGGCGTCGGTCTAGCGCCGGTTGGAGGGCCGCTGCCCGGTGCCTCGATGGCGCGGTTCCGGGCAGCGGCAGGGGCGGTACGGTCAGTCCAGGCCGGAGACGCCGCGGGCGGTGACTTTGGCCGTCAGCTCCGCCGGCCACGGGGTGGCGGCCGTGGCGCCCTGGGCGACGTGGGCCGTCACGAAGGACCCGTGGGCGGCGATGGCTCGGGCCTCGCCGCGGAATTCCTCGCCCCACACTTCAAAGCTGAACGTCATGGACGTGCGGCCGATTTTCTCGACCACTACGGTGGTGGTGACCTGCTGGCCGAAGTACAACTTCGCACGGTAGTTAAGTTCGTGGCGCACCCGTGGAGCAGAAGGGAAATACTCCGGCAGGTCAAGGTCCCGGAACAACTTGGCCTCGCAGGCCTCGACGCAGCGGAGCACCGCAGAATTGTGCTGATGCCCCGCGGCATCCGTATCCACCCATTCGATGGTCCGTTCCAGAGTTGCCGTCGTGGCGGTGTTGGGGAGGGAATGAAGGTGGTTCATGGAGGCCGCCTGGAAGTTCGAAGAGCAGTCAGCAACAGCGCAGTACCCAGCCGCTGCAGTACTCAATGGAAGGTAAGTCCATGGTAGTAGCTTCACACGTTTCCCCCGGCGCCCCGGAAGTGGCCCGCAGGCCGGTCGACGCGGCCCGGGAGGCCCCCGGCGACCCGGTGCAGCAACCGTCCGCGACCGTCGCGCAGCTCGTGGGCCGGACCCTGGCGGAGCTCGGCGTCGGGCACGTCTTCGGCGTCGTTGGCAGCGGCAACTTCGAGGTGACCAATGCCCTGCGCCGGGCCGGGGTGCCCTACACCGCTGCCCGGCACGAGGGCGGCGCGGCCACCATGGCCGACGCCTTTTCCCGGATGTCCGGCCTGGTGGGCGTTGTGAGCACCCACCAGGGTTGCGGGCTCAGCAACGCCGTCACCGGGATCGGGGAAGCCGCCAAGAGCCGCACCCCGCTGATCGTGCTGACGGCCGACACCCAGGGCTCCGCGGTCCGGTCCAACTTCAAGATCGACCAGGATGCCCTCGCCCGCAGCGTCGGAGCAGTGAGCGAACGGATCCATTCCCCGGCCACCGCTGTGGCCGACACCATCCGGGCCTTCCGCACCGCCCGGAACGAACGCCGCACCGTCGTGCTCAACCTGCCTCTCGATGTCCAGTCGGCCCCGGCCCCGGCTGCCACACAGACAGCGGCGGCCCGCCGCGCCGCTGTCGCGGACCCCCAGCCGGTTCGTCCGGCCGCCGCCAGCGTCCGTCGCCTGGCGCACCTGATCAATGCCGCGGAGCGCCCGGTCTTCGTGGCGGGCCGCGGGGCCAGGAACGCTCGCGGGGAACTGCTTAGCCTTGCCGCGCATGCCGGGGCGCTCGTGGCGACGTCCGCGGTGGCGAATGGTCTGTTCCATGACGAGGAATTCGCCCTCGGGATCTCCGGCGGATTCTCCTCACCGCTCAGTGCCGAGCTGATCCAGGGCGCTGACCTGATCATCGGCTGGGGCTGCGCCCTCAATATGTGGACCATGCGGCACGGGCACTTGATCTCGGCCGGCACCGCAGTGGTCCAGGTCGATGCCGAGGACGCCGCACTCGGCGCCAACCGGCCCATTGACCTCGGAGTGGTGGGGGATTCGGCTCTGACCGCGGCGGATGCCCTCGCGGAATTGCGGACGCTCCAGCCGGCCCCGGCGCAGAGGTACCGCACCGCGCAGACGGCGGCGGCCATCGCCGGAAGCTCGCGCTGGAACACCGTCGAAACGCCGGACCTCTCCGGCGGCGGGCGGATCGATCCGCGGGTACTGAGCCGGGAACTGGACACCATCCTGCCCTCAGACCGGATTGTCTCGATCGACTCGGGCAACTTCATGGGCTATCCCAGTGCCTATCTGAAGGTCCCGGATGAGTTCGGCTTCTGCTTCACCCAGGCCTTCCAGTCGATCGGTCTGGGTCTCTACACCGCGATCGGGGCCGCACTTGCCCGGCCGGACCGGCTGCCGGTCCTCGGAGCCGGGGACGGCGGCTTCCTGATGGGCATCAGCGAACTAGAGACCGCCGTCCGGCTGGAGCTGCCGCTGGTCTGCATCATCTATAACGACGCTGGCTACGGGGCGGAGGTGCACCACTTCGGCGCGGGCGACGAGTCCGGGGGTGGTCCACCCGTTGATCTCGGGACCGTCACCTTCCCGGACACCGACATCGCCGCGATCGCCCGGGGCTTCGGTGCGGACGCAGTTACGGTCCGGAGCGTGGCGGATCTTGAGGCCGTCCGCGCGTGGCTGCAAGAGCGTCCTGCCCGGCCGTTGGTCATTGATGCAAAGATAGCGTCCGACGGCGGTGCCTGGTGGCTCGCCGAAGCTTTCAAAGGCCACTGACACATCTACTCACTGCTGACTATCGTTACAGAAACGTCATATATTGTTTTGTTTACTGTCGGAATCTAGGCGTGACACAGTGAGCACAGCATGTGAGCTATTACATAAATCACAACGAAATCCCAACGAGAGGTACACCCATGACGCAGTCAATGTCGACTGAGTTGCACAACGAGGCCACGCCTCGCTGGAAGGGCCACGCGGTCCTGATCCTGTGCTTCGTGGCCATCGTCTTTGATGGCTATGACCTGGTGGTCTACGGGTCCACTGTTCCCACGATCCTGAAGTTCCAGGAGTGGGGCGTCACCCCCGCCCAGGCCGGGCTGATCGGCAGCCTCGCCCTGGTCGGCATGCTTGTCGGCACCCTCTCGGTCGGCATCCTGACCGACAAGCTGGGCCGCCGACGCATCATGCTGGGCTGCATTGCGTGGTTCTCCACCTTCATGCTGCTCACGGCATTCTCGCCGTCCGCAGAGGTCTTCGGCTTCCTGCGCTTCCTCACCGGCCTCGGCTTGGGCGGCATCGTGCCCACCTGCATTGCGCTGACGGTCGAATATGCCCGCAAGGAGCGGCGCCAGATCGCCAATGCCGTGATGTTCAGCGGCTACTCCGTGGGCGGGGTCGGTGCATCCCTCCTGGCCATTAACCTGCTCCAGCACATCGACTTCCGCTGGATGTACGCGTTTGGCGCACTGCCCCTCGTCACCCTTCTCCCGATTGCCTGGAAGCTCCTGCCTGAATCGGTGGCCTACCTGGCCCGCAAGCAGCGCATCGAAGAGGCCAAAGCCACCGCAGCCCGCTACGGCCTCATTTACTCGGACATCGTCACGGCGGAGGATGTCAAAACCGGCGCCGACGCGCCCAAGTCGGCCATGAAAACCTTGTTCACCCGCAAGTGGGTCCGCTCCACGGTCTTGTTCGCAATGGCGAACTTCTGCGGGCTGCTGTTGGTATACGGACTGAACACGTGGCTGCCGCAGATCATGCGGCAGGCCGGGTTCCAGCTTGGCGACGCCCTGACGTTCCTGCTGGTGCTCAACGCCGGTGCGATCGTTGGCTCCATCAGCGCCTCTGTCCTGGCGGACAAGATCGGCATCCGCAAGGTGGTGACGGCGTCGTTCCTTCTGGCGTTTGTGGCCATTCTTATGCTGAGCCTGCAGCTCCCGCTCGCTATGCTGCTCGTCATCGTCGCCTTCGCCGGGCTCGGCTCGGTGGGAACGCAGATCCTGGTTGGCGGCTACTGCGCCACCCATTACCCGCAGTCCCTGAGCGCCACCGCCCTGAGCTGGTCGCTCGGCATTGGACGCATCGGTGCCATCTGCGGTCCGCTGATCGGCGGGCTGATCGCCGGAATGGCCTTCGGCTGGCAGCTCAACTTCTACATGTTCGCGGCCTTCGCCGTAGTCGGCGCCATTGTGGTGTTCTCGGTGCCGAAGGTGACGGAGAAATAGGATCCGGGAGGTCGTCACAGAGCAGGACACGAGTTCCATAACTCTTCACTCAAGGCCCGTCCCCGCAGCCGCGCGGGGCGGGCCTTGCTGTTTATCCATAGGAAGACAGCTGCAGTCATCAAAACGGGATGCCATGAGCGTGTGTGACTTCCTGCCGGACGCCCGCAATCTGCCGGCCTGGCGGATGCGCCGTCCGCGCAGTTTTCGAGATCACAAAGGCGCGGCCCGGGCCCGGAATCCGGTACAGGGCCGGCTGTAACACTCGCCCCGCGCACTTTTGTCCCCGGCGAGTGCGGTAATTTTGAGACTGTGCTGATCTCCGACCGCGACATTCGTGCCGAAATTGACTCCCAACGGATCGTTCTGGAGCCGTTTGACCCTGCCATGGTGCAGCCGTCGTCGGTTGACGTCCGGATCGACAGGTTCTTCCGGCTGTTCGACAACCACAAGTACGCCCACATCGACCCGGCGGAGGACCAGCCCGAGCTGACCCGCCTGGTGGAGGTTGAGGCCGGCGAGCCCTTCATCCTGCACCCCGGGGAATTCGTCCTGGGCTCCACCTACGAAACGGTGACGCTCCCCGACGACATCGCCGCCCGGCTTGAGGGCAAATCCTCGCTGGGCCGGCTGGGCCTGCTGACGCACTCCACCGCAGGATTCATCGATCCGGGCTTCTCCGGACACGTGACGCTCGAACTGTCGAATATGGCGACGCTGCCCATCAAGCTGTGGCCGGGCATGAAAATCGGCCAGTTGTGCTTCTTCCAGCTCACTTCCGCCGCCGAGCACCCCTACGGCTCCGGCGAGTACGGCAACCGCTACCAGGGCCAGCGCGGCCCGACGGCGAGCCGCAGCCACTTGAACTTCCACCGCACGGACATCTGACCCGCGGGTTACCCGGCTATTCCTGCGCGGCGAATCGCTAGACGCCGTCGGCAGTCCGCACCGCGGGCGGTTTCGCCGGCCGGCGCAGCATCGCCACCACCGGCTCCACGAACCTGGCGGCCAGCGGGCCCGTCACGGCCATGATCAGCACGTACGCGGTGGCCAGTGCCGCGAGCTCCTGGGGCACCACGCCGGAGGCGACGGCCAGGCCGGCAATGACAATCGAGAACTCCCCACGGGCGATCAGCGCGGCGCCGGCACGGAAACGCCCCGCACGCCCGATCCCGGCCCTCTTGGCGGCCCAGATGCCCGTGATCATCTTGGTGAGGGCAGTGACGAAGGCCAGCAGCAGCGCCCAGCCGAGCACGGGAGGGATCGTGGAGGGGTCTGTATTGAGGCCGAAAACCACGAAGAAGATGGCCGCGAAAAGGTCCCGCAACGGCTCCAGGATCCTGGTGGCGCTGTGCGCGGTGGCACCCGAAATGGCGATTCCGAGCATAAAGGCCCCCACCGCCGCGGACACCTGCAAGGCCGAGGCCAGTCCGGCCACCAGCAGCGCGGCCCCAAGCAGGTTGAGCAGGAACACCTCGGAGTTTTCGCTGTGCACGGCCTTGGACACATGGTGACCGTGCCGCAGGGCCACCAGCAGCACGACCGTGACAACGGCGAGCGAAATCCCGACGGTCTGCAGCCCCACAACGAAGCTGACGCCGGCCAGGGTCGCGGTCAGGACCGGCAGGTAGACCGCCATGGCCAGGTCCTCGAACACGAGGATCGAGAGCACCACCGGAGTCTCGCGGTTGCCGATCCGGCCCAGGTCCGTGATCACCTTGGCCGCGATCCCCGAGGACGAGATGTAGGTGACCCCGCCCATCACCATCGCTCCCACGACTCCCCAGCCCAGCAGGACCGCGAGCAGGGCGCCCGGCAGGAAGTTCAGGACGAGGTCCAGGACGCCGGCCTGCCAGGAGCGGCGCAGCCCGGTCACCAACTCGGCCGCCGTATATTCCAATCCGAGCATAAGCAGGAGGAGGATGACCCCGATCTCGCTCGAGAGATGCGCGAACTCCTGCATTCCTTCGAGTTTGACAATGCCGCCGGCACCGAAGAACAGCCCTCCGAGCAGGTACAGCGGGATAGGGGACATGCCGATCCGCCCCGCCAGCCTCCCCAGCAGGCCGAGGCAGAACACGACGGCCCCGAGCTCGATCAGGGTCAGTGCCAGCGGATCCATACCGTCAGCCGTTGCGCAGGATGCCGGCCGCCGTGTCGAGGCCTTCTTGCGTTCCTACTGCAACGAGGAGATCGCCAGCGTGCAGGACGACGTCGGGTCCCGGCGAGGGGAGCACCTCGCCTTCGCGCATGATGGCCACAATCGAGGCGCCGCTCCTGGTGCGGATACGGGCCTTGCCCATCGGCTGGTTGTGGAAGGGAGAACCGGGGCCGATGGAGAACTGCCGGGTGACGATCCCCGGGATCTCGCGGTGGGCTTCGGAAAGCTGCATGGCCAGCCGCTGGCCGCCCAGCAGGTTACCCAGGGCGGCGGCTTCATCGGCGGTCAGCGGGATGGACGCCTGGCAGGTGTCCGGATCGTCCCACGTGGAGACGATCAGTTCGGTTTGGCCTTCGCGGTATTCCACGACGCCGATCCGCCGCCCGGAGGCGGTCATGAAATCCTTGCGCCGGCCCAGTCCCGGCAGGTCCGTTTCATCCACGTTCATTCCTCCAGCCTAGTGGGCCGGACGGCTTTCCGGGCAGCATCAGGCCGCGGGGACCACCGCGATGTCGGTCTCGTCCGGCGCCTTGACCGGCAGCAGGAGCATCAGCCCGGCCAGGAGCACCACCATGATGCCGAGGATGCCCCAGCGCTGCGCCTCGCCGGGCTCCACCAGCGGGGCAGCGACAGCGATGCAGAGCGTGAAGAGTGCGGGGGCCAGGAAGCTGACCGCCCGGCCGGTGGTGGCGTACAGGCCAAACAGCTCGCCGGATTCGCCGTGCGGGGCAAGCCGGGCCAGGTAGGCCCGCGAGGAGGACTGCGCCGGCCCCACGAAGAGGCACAGGAACAGGCCGAGTTCCAGAATGTGGTGGTGCCGGCCCAGTCCATGCCCAAGAAGGAATGGTTCCCGTTGCCGAGGACCAGGATCATCGAGCCGGCGATCAGCAGACCCACCAGCGACCCGACGATGACCGCCTTCGGCCCGATCCGGTCGTCGAGGAAGCCGCCCAGGATGGCACCCGCGGCGGCCACGACGTTCCCGAAGATCGCGAAGAAGATGACGTCCTTGAGCTCGAAGCCGAAGGTGCCGGCCGCGATGATGCCCCCGAAGGTGAAAACCGCGGCCAGCCCGTCCCGGAACACGGCACTGGCGAGCAGGAAGTAGATGGTGTGCGGGCTGGTCCGGTAGATCGCTTTGATCCGCCGCACCAGCAGGCCATAGGAGGCCAGGAACCCGGGGCCCGCGCCCCGTCGGGTCCTGGGCAGCTCCGGCACCGCAAACAGCACGGGCAGTGCGAAGATGAAGAACCACAAGGCCGAGAACACCGCGACCAGGCGGATGTTCAGACCGTCCTCCGTCGAGGCGCCAAACCACTCGAAGCTGGGCTGGACGAAGAGCTGGAGCACTATCAGCAGCGCCGCGATCCCGCCGAGGTACCCCATGCCCCAGCCGAAGCCGCTGACTTTGCCGATGTTCTTCGGCGTGGAGATTTGGGCGAGCATGGCGTTGTAGTTCACGCCGGCAAATTCGAAGAACACATTCGCCAGCGCAATCAGCGCCACTCCGGGCAGCAGGAACTCCGGACGCGGGAAGACGAAGAAGCACAGGGCGGTAAGGAGCGCGACGGCGGCCGTGTTGACCCCCAGCCACAGCTTCCGGCGCCCGCCGGTGTCCGAGCGCTGCCCGGTGACAGGTGCCAGCAGCGCGATGGCGGCACCGGCGATGGCCAGTGCGCCGCCCAGGACCGCGGAGGCCTGATCCTCCCCGCCGAAGGCATTCGAGGTCAGGTACACGGTGAAGACGAACGTGGTCATGACCGCGTTGAAGGCGGCCGAGCCCCAGTCCCAGGCTGCCCACGCGAGGATGCGGCCTTTGTCGGAGACCTGGCTTCCGGATTCCAGTTCCGAGGCGGGACGCATGGCCTCGGGGGCAGCGGTGGAGTTCATAGCGTGAATGTTATCCGCAGTGCGCCCGAGCCCGGCGAACCGTGTGAAAAGAATTTGTGCACGCTTGGTAAACTGTCCGGACTGAACCTAACGAGTGCCCGCCTGCCCCAACTTTGACCATCGACTTCCTGACGTTGCGGAGATACCAGTGATCACAGTCCTTGCCGTGCACTTTGCGGTGGCTGCTGTGGCGCCATTTCTCTTCCGGAAGTTCGGCCGGAATTCGTTCTACGCCCTCGCAGCGGTGCCCGCGGGCTCGTTCGCCTGGCTGGTCCTGCAGCACGGCGCCGTCTATCCCGGCGCCGCGGGAGACCAGAGCCGCGCCGCGGGCGGCAGCGCCGGCACCGGCCTGTCCGAGGTCCTGCCCTGGATCCCCGAACTGAAACTTGAGCTTGCCTTCCGGATGGACGCCCTGGCCTGGGTCATGTCCCTGCTTGTCCTCGGTGTGGGGGCGCTGGTGCTGGTTTACTGCGCCCGGTACTTCAAGGACAAGGACGACTACCTCGGCGGATTCGGCGCCCAGCTGCTGGCCTTCGCCGGGGTGATGTTCGGCCTTGTGACGGCAGATGACCTGCTCTTGATGTTCATCTTCTGGGAACTCACCACGGTCCTGTCCTACCTGCTGATCGGCTACGCCCGGACCAGGCTCTCAGCGCGGCGCTCGGCCCTGCAGGCCCTCATCGTGACCACCGCCGGCGGCCTGGCCATGCTGGTGGGCCTGATCATCCTCGGCTTCAACGCCGGGACCTACCGGATCTCGACCATCCTTGCGATGGCTCCCGCCCTCATCACCGGGCCCGCCGCGGGAGCCGTGGGCGCCGCCGTCGTGCTCATCCTGGTCGGTGCGATCACCAAATCGGCGCTCGTCCCGTTCCACTTCTGGCTCCCCGGCGCCATGGCGGCACCCACCCCGGTGAGCGCCTACCTGCACGCCGCGGCCATGGTGAAGGCCGGCATCTATCTCGTCGCACGGCTGGCGCCGGGATTCGCGGAGACCGCGTTCTGGCTGCCGGGGGTGCTCGGCCTCGGCCTCGCCACGATGCTGGTTGGCGGCTACCGGGCGCTGCGGCAGACGGATATCAAGCTCATCCTGGCCTACGGCACGGTCAGCCAGCTCGGCTTCCTGACCATGGTGGTGGGGCTCGGCAAACCCGACGCGGCGCTGGCGGGTCTTGCCCTGCTCCTCGCCCACGGGCTGTTCAAGGCGACCCTCTTCCTTGTCGTGGGCATCATCGACCACCAGGCCGGAACGCGTGATATCCGCAAGCTCTCGGGCGTCTACCGTTCCTCCCGCGCCCTCGCCGTCGTGGCCGCCATTGGCGCCGCATCGATGGCGGGCATCCCGCCGCTGGCCGGCTTCGTCGCGAAGGAATCGGTCTTCGAAGCCTTCGTCCACTACAGCACCGACCCCGCCGCCGGCCCGTGGGGACAGGGGACCCTGATCGGCCTCGTCCTGGGCTCCATCCTGACCTTCGCCTACAGTGCGCGGTTCATGTGGGGCGCCTTCGCTCTCAAGTCCGGCGTCGAGACCACCCCGTTCAAACCGATCAAGCCGGCTTTCCTGGCCGCCCCCGCCATCCTGAGCGTCCTGACCATCGGCTACGGACTCTGGCCGGCCCCGGTGGACGGCTGGATCCAACCCTACGCGGCACTTTTTGTGCCCGACGGCGAGGACCCGGCGGCCGCCGCCGGGCACCTTGCGCTGTGGCACGGGCTGACCCCGGCCCTGGGCCTGACCGCCATCACCTTCGCCCTCGGCCTGGCCATGTTCTATGGCCGCAACGCGGTCTCCCGGCTCCAGGGGCTGGTCCCCGGCTGGATCGACGGCGACCGTACGTACCAGCTGACCATCGGTGCGCTCGACGACGCCGCGGTCTGGATCACCGGGCGGACCCAGCGCGGCTCGCTGTACTTCTATCTGTCCGTCATCCTCACCGTGGCGTTCGTCCTGCCGCTGGCCGCGCTGGTGCTGGCCAACAAGCCGCTGCCGCAGGACCTCTACTTCATCGACCCCAACTCCCCGCTGCAGATCGTTGTGGGTGCCGGAATTGTGATCGGGGCGCTGGCCGCGGTGCGCGCCAACAAGCGCTTCCTGGCCGTGCTGATGGTGTCCGTGACCGGCTACGGCATTGCCCTGATGTTCGCGCTGCAGGGCGCCCCGGACCTCGCGCTGACCCAGATGCTGGTGGAATCCATCATCCTGGTGGCCTTCGTCCTGGCCATGCGCAGCCTTCCGGCCGAACTGCGCGACCGGACCGGCGGGAAGTATCGGGTGGTGCGGGTGATCATCGGCGCCGCCTTCGGCATCACCATGGTGTTCGTCGCCATCTTCGCCCTGGGCGCCCGGGTGGCCGCGCCCGTGTCGCTCGAGTTTCCGAAGCTGGCGTACGAGGGCGGCGGCGGACTGAACATTGTGAACGTGACCCTGGTGGACATCCGGGCCTGGGATACCTTCGGGGAGATCTCGGTGCTGGCGCTGGCGGCCACCGGCGTGGCCAGCCTGATCTTCGTCCGGGGCCGCGGCGAGGGGATCCGGGCATCCTCCACCGTGGCCGAGGGCACCGTCGGGCGCCGAAGCCCCGGCGCCGGCCGAGGAAGCACCCGCGACGATGCCACGCTGGCCATGAGCCGCCGGTTCGCGGCCTCCAGCCGGGACGCCTGGCTCGTCGCCGGCCGGACGATGGCGCCGGAACGCCGGTCGATCATCTTCGAAGTCGTCACGCGTCTGGTCTTCCACTCCATCATCGTCTTCTCCATCTACCTGCTCTTCGCAGGCCACAACTCGCCGGGCGGCGGCTTCGCCGGCGGCCTCACCGCCGGGCTGGCGCTCACCGTCAGGTACCTCGCCGGCGGCCGCTTCGAGCTGCGCGAGGCCACCCCGATCAGCGCCGGCACCCTGCTGGGCATCGGGCTCGCCACCGCGGCGGCATCGGGTCTGGCGCCGCTGCTGCTCGGCGGCCAAGTGTTCCAGAGCGCCATCATCGAGTTCTGGCTGCCGGTCTTCGGTGACGTCAAGTTCGTCACCTCCACGATCTTCGACATCGGCGTGTACATAGTCGTGGTCGGCCTGGCCCTGGATGTGCTGCGCAGCCTCGGCGCCGAAATCGACGAGCACTTCGAGGAACCCCCGCCCGCACCGTCCGACGAGGACCAGGAGACCGGCGGGATACCGGCCGACACCACAGCCATGGGGAACGCATGAGCGTCAACCTGACCCTGCTGACGGTCATGGGAGCCCTCTACGCGTGCGGCATCTACCTGATCCTGGAACGCAGCCTGACCCGGGTCCTGCTGGGCCTGATGCTGCTCGCGAACGCCACCAACCTGCTGATCCTCGCCACCGGCGGCTACGCCGGCCTGGCGCCGATGTACAGCAAGGACACCGCCGCCGGGGAGTACAACGATCCGCTGCCGCAGGCCCTGATCCTCACCTCGATTGTGATTTCCTTCGCCGTCACGGCGTTCATGCTCGGCATCATCTACCGGACCTGGGTGCTGGCCCGCGAGGATGAGATCCAGGACGACGCCGAGGACCGCCGGGTCGCGAAGACCCCCAGCTTCGACCTCGAGGACGACTCCGTGATCCCGGTGGAGACCTCCGAGTTCCCCCTGACCATGCTCGGCTCCGACGGCCAGTCGGTGTCCGACGTTCGCGACGGGGCCGGGGCCACGGTCAAAGTCGCCGGCCGCAAGCTGGACGCCGGCGAAGCCGCTTCGGAGGAACAGCCCGGATCCCTGAATGCCACCCCACCCAAGGAAGGAGGCGGACAGTGAACATCGCCAGTTTCGCCCCGCTTGCCGTCCTCCTTCCCATCCTCGGCGCCGCACTGACCTTCCTGCTGATCAGGCACTCGCGCGCTCAGCGGACCGTGAGCATCGCGCTGCTGTCCCTGACGCTGCTGCTTGAGTGCTGGCTGCTGGCCTCCGTCTGGAACGGCGGAACGGCGGCGGTCAACATCGGCGGCTGGCTCCCGCCGTGGGGCATCGTGATGGTGGTGGACCAGTTCTCCTCGCTGATGCTGGTGGTCTCCTCCTCCGTGAGCCTCGCCGTGCTGATTTACGCCACCGGGCAGGGCATGGCCGACGGCGACCGGGACGCGCCGGTGTCGATCTTCCATCCCACCTACCTGATCCTGGTGGCCGGGGTGTCCAACGCCTTCCTCTCCGGGGACCTGTTCAACCTGTACGTGGGGTTCGAGATCCTGCTGACCGCCAGCTACGTGCTGATGACCCTGGGCGGGACGGGGCCGCGGATCAGGGCCGGCGTGACCTACGTGGTGGTCTCCGTGGTGTCCTCGGTACTCTTCCTGATCGCGATCGCGATGATCTACGGCGCCACCGGCACCATCAACATGGCCGACCTCGCCGTCAAGCTCGCGGACCTGGACCAGGGCACGCAGAACCTGCTGCACGTGATGCTACTGGTGGCGTTCGGCATCAAGGCGGCCATTTTCCCGCTGTCCTTCTGGCTCCCGGACTCCTACCCGACGGCGCCGGCCCCGGTCACGGCGGTGTTCGCCGGGCTGCTCACCAAGGTGGGCGTCTACGCCATCGTCCGCACCGAAACACTGCTGTTCCCGGGCGACACCTTTAATGCCCCGCTGATGGTCGCCGCCCTGCTGACCATGATCGTGGGGATCCTGGGCGCCCTGGCCCAAAGCGATATCAAACGACTCCTGTCCTTCACCTTGGTCAGCCACATCGGCTACATGGTGTTTGGACTCGCGATGTCCTCGGTGGCCGGGCTGGGCGCCGCCGTCTTCTACGTTGCGCACCACATCACCATCCAGACCAGCCTGTTCCTGGTCACCGGCCTGATTGAACGCCGGGGCGGCAGTTCCTCGATGGACCGCGTCGCCGGGCTCGCGAAGCTGTCCCCGATGCTGGCGGTGCTGTTCTTCGTCCCGGCCATGAACCTGGCCGGCATCCCGCCGTTCTCCGGTTTTCTGGGCAAGCTCGGCCTGCTGCAGGCCGGGGTGCAGCTGGGAACCCCGCTGGCCTACGCACTGGTGATCGGCGGGGTGCTGACCAGCCTGCTGACCCTGCTAGCCATCGCCCGTGTCTGGAACCGCGCCTTCTGGCGCAAGCCCGAGGACGCCGAACACCCCGATCCGGTGCTGCTGGCGGCCCCCGAGGATGCGGCCACGGGGGACCGGGCCGGCAAAACCAACGTCACCCTGCTGCCGCGGACCATGGTGGGTTCCACCCTGGGCCTGGTCATCTTCGGCGTCGGGCTGACCATTTTCGCGGGTCCGCTGTTCAAAGTGGCGGACCAGTCCGCCGTAGACATGCTGGACCGGACCCCGTACATCCAGGCGGTCCTCGGCGAGGACGCGCCGGTCCCCGCGATCGCCCGGCCCGAGCCGCGGGTGGTGTCCAAATGAGCCGCAAACGGATCTCGTTGCGGCAGGAACTCCCACTGCTGGTGTGGCTCGTGATTGTCTGGGGTGCCCTCTGGCGGGACTTCAGCCCCGGGAACCTGCTCTTCGGTGCCCTTATCGCCGTCCTGGTGGCCCGGCTGTTTTACCTGCCGCCGGTGGAACTCGGCGGACGCTTCAACGTGCTCCGGGCGGTTCCGTTCGCCCTGATGTTCCTGGCCAAAGTGGTGGCAGCGAGCTTCCAGGTCCTGTACCTGGCCGTGGCGAAGGGACCCAGGGTGATCAGTGCCGTCGTCGCGGTCCCGCTCCGGAGCCATTCCGACCTGCTGGTCACCGCGACCGGCCACGTCACCGCGCTGATCCCCGGCTCGCTGGTCGTGGAGGTGGACCGCTCCACGTCCACGCTCTACATCCACGGGATCAACGTCCGCAGCGCCGCCGACGCCGCGCAGCTGCGCCAGGACGTTCGAGACACGGAAGCGGGACTCATCAGGATCATGGGCACCAAAGCCGAACTCTCCGCCCTCAACCAGGAGGTGGCGGCATGATGCAGCTGGTCCTGACCGTCACCGCCGTGGTGCTCTCCCTGGCTGCCGGAGGCGCGATTATCCGCATCGCCCGGGGCCCCTCGCTGCTGGACCGGGTGCTGGCCGCGGACGTGCTGCTCGCCATCGTGGGCGCCGCCTTGTGCGTCGACATGGCCGCGAACCGGCACCTCAACAACCTCATGCTGTTAGTGGCGGTGTCCCTGATCGGGTTCGTCGGCTCCGTCACGGTGGCCCGCTTCGTTGCCGACCGTCGGGAGAAGATCCGTGCATCCTGAGACATTTTCCGGCGATACCGTGATCGACGCCGTCTCGGCGGTCTTAATGGTGGTCGGCGCCCTGATGTCCCTCGCCGCGGCGGTGGGCCTGCTCCGGTTCCCGGACCTCATGACCCGGATGCATGCAGCCACCAAGCCGCAGGTGCTGGGGCTGTTCCTGCTGCTCTTCGCGCTGGGCCTGCAAATGCGCACCTGGTGGGTCTGGCCGGTGCTGGTGGTGGCGTGGATCTTCCAGCTGCTCACCGTGCCGGTGTCCGCGCACATGGTCGGCCGGGCCGGTTACCGGACGAAGCACCTGCACCCGGAGCTGCTCAGCTCGGACGACCTGGAGGCCGTGGTGCAGCAGGCGGCCGGAAAACGTGGTTTCGACGACGACGGCGGCGACGCTACCGCCGCCGGGCCGTAAGGTCGAGCGATGCGCACTAAACCAGGTCTTGTTAAACCAGGTCCCGGGACTTGGCGAAGCGGGTGATCGCACGCTGGGTGCCGCGGTTGGCGAGGACCTGGATGGTGGCGCTGACCGAGGCTGAGATCAGCGCGAAAGTCAGGGCCGAGCGCAGCGTGGTGGGCACATCGTGGTCGTGGTCCTTGGGCGGCTTGTTGCCCGTGGATTTCTCCCAGACGGTGTCAACGAGCTTGGTGCCGACGTAGCCGGCGAGCAGGCTGATGCCGGTGCCGAGCAGTTTGATGAAGATGTTCATTCTTCGGACTCCTTGTGGGGGAGGGAACAGGGCTTCCCCTAGCCTAGCGTTCCCGGCCAGGGGGTTCAGCCAAGGGACGCGGGACCGCCGCCGCGGGCCGGGACACAGCCCCTGCCTGCTGGGCGGCCCGGGACCAACGGCCCTGTCCGGCGGGCCCCGCCCGGTCCTACCTTCGAGCATGGACCAGCCGAAAACCCGGCCATGGAGCCATCCCCCGCCGCAGCCCGCCACATCGGCTGACGGCCAGACCTGGCGGCGGCTCTATTTCTGGACCGGCATCTCCTCGGTTCTCTTCGTGGCGCTGCTGATTCTGGCCCTGGTTCTGGACTTCGCCGCCCCGCCGCCGGTCCACGGAGGCGCCGAGACGCTCGAGTTCATCGCGCGGAACAAGGGGATCTACCTCGCCGAACAGCTGCTGTGGATCGTGCCGAACATCCTGCCGGTGCTGGTGTTCGTCGCCCTCTTCGTGGCGCTCGCCCCGCTCGACAAGAGCCTGGCCCTGCTGGCTACCGTGGCCGGCGGCCTGGCATGGGCATTGCTCCTCGCCGTCCCGGTCACCAGCAGGGGCTCGTTGGTGCTCATATACCTCAGCGACCGGTACACCGCGGCCGGCGATGACGCAGCCCGGCTCCGCTACGCGACCGCCGCCGAGGCCATCGTCGCAGAGAACAACACCCCCGCCATCGTCGGGGTCCTGTCCGCGTTCGGTATCCTGCTGATCTCCTGCGTCATGCTGCAGGGGGTGCTGCCGAGGACCCTCGCGTGGCTCGGGATAGCCACGGGCGGCCTGGGCGTCGTCTCGGAGGCGCTGCGGCACGCCGTCCCGGAATTCTACTGGGGCTATGGGGTGCTGCTGTGGATCTGGTTCGTGGCCGTGGGACTTGCGCTGATCCGGCTGGCGGCGCGGACGCCCCGGAGCAGCGGCAACCGCGACAGGCTAGGCTGACGCCCCGGAGTGGCCGAGGATTTCCGACAGGGCCTCAACCACCAGCTCATGGTCGGCCTTCTGCGGCAGCCCCGAGACCGTGACCGTGGCGACCATCCCGGTTCCGCGCAGGTAGATGGGGAAAGCGCCGCCGTGCGCGGCGAACTCCTGCTGGTCGAACCAGGCGTGATCCTCGATTCGTCCGCCGGCCGCCCGGGCCCGGAGCCCGACCAGCAGTGACGGGACTTCGTACCGCACGGCCGTTCGCTGTTTGGCCCTGATCCATCGTTCGTTGTCCGGGGTGGCACCCTCCAGCGCCGCGTGGAAAAGCACCTGCTCACCTTTGGTGATGTCGATGGCGATCGGGTGGGAGCGTTGCCGGCCCAGTTCCACCAGGAGGAGCCCAAGGTCCAGGGCATCGTCCTTGCTGAACGACCGGAACTGCAGCTCGTCCATTTCGGCCAGGATGCGGCCGATGAGTGTCCCCAGGGACCCGTGCGGCTGCGGTTCCGGGGAGTCCGGATCGTAGTCGGGGGAAGATACTGGTGAGGTGGTCAAAGAATTCAGCTTCCGTTGGTCCGCCGTGGGTGGCCGGCCCGCTGGCAGGTAGGCTGCGGCGTCCGGTTTTCCCGTGCCTTGCCGACTCTACCAAGCCGGCCGTTCCGGGTCACCGGTGCGAGCACCGGCGGATTGTGACGGCCGGCTCCGAAAAACGGCGCGCCACAGGTGTAAACTGGGCCACGCCCACAAGGGCGAAATTTAGATACGACAGGGGAGCGCCGCCGTCGGGCATCACCGGAGAAATCCGGGGACACCACAGGTGGGCGCTGAGAGTGCGGACAGCCGCAGACCCTCGAACCTGATCCGGTTAGTACCGGCGCAAGGGAGTCGAGTTCTCAGAGTGCGCGGGGCGGTGGCGGAGGCTGCTTCCCCGGGTCACTCTCCCCTCCTGTTCCTCAGGAGGAAAATATGACTGACACATCAGCCAAGCATGAATCTGCCGGGCACGAACCCGCCGGGCACGCAACTGCCACCACTCCCGCCAGACGGAGCCACAACTGGCGTGTGGTGGACATTGTGGTGGCCGCGTTGGTCGCGGTGGCCGGCGGCGTGATTTTCTGGGCCTGGTCCCAGGGCGCCAACCTTGTTTCCGCCCCGGTCAACGCGTTCTACCCGCCGCTTACCGGACTCTACGCCGGCGGCTGGATGATCCCCGCGGTACTGGGCATGCTCATCATCCGCAAGCCGGGCGCCGCGCTGTTCTGCGAAGGCGTGGCCGCCACCGGCGAGCTGATCATGGGTTCGCAGTACGGCACCACAGTGCTCTTCTCCGGCCTGTTGCAGGGCCTGGGCGCCGAATTGGTCTTCGCCGCCTTCATGTACAAGAAGTTCAACCTGCCGGTGTCCCTGTTGGCCGGTGCCGGGGCGGGCCTGTTCTGCGGCCTGAATGATTCGTTCATGCCCTGGGGCTGGAACATCGCCTACTCCGGCGGCGACAAGCTCGCGTACATCATTTTCACCGCCATCTCCGGCGCTCTGATCGCCGGCGCACTGTCCTGGCTCGCGACCCGCGGCCTGGCCAGGACCGGTGTGCTGAGTTCCTTTGCCTCCCGCAGGGCCGCCACGGAGCCGGTCTTCTCCTGACGTCCGCACTCTGACCATGAGATCCTCCGATACGGTCCGCCCGGCCACGGTCGCCGCCCGCGGCTGGGGCTGGCGGCACGCCGGCCGGTCCCGGCCGGCGGTCAGCAGCCTGGACCTGGACATCCGGCCCGGGGAGCGCGTGCTGCTGCTGGGACCCTCGGGTGCCGGCAAGTCCACGCTGCTCCACGCCCTGGCCGGGGTACTTGGCGACAGCTCCACCGGCGGTGCCGACCCAGCATCCGGCGCCGCGGCGGACGCCGAGGACGCGGACGAGTCCGGCAGCCTGCTGATCGACGGCGCCCCGCCGCGGTCCCGGCGCGGCCGGGCCGGGCTGATGCAGCAGGACCCGGAGACCCAGGTGGTGCTCTCGCGCCTCGGCGACGACGTCGCCTTCGGCGCGGAGAACCTCTCCGTGCCACCGGATGACATCTGGTCCCGGGTGGCGGAAGCGCTCGACGACGTCGGGCTGGGCCGGCTGCCGCTGGACCACCCGACGTCGTCGCTCTCCGGCGGGCAGAAACAGCGCCTGGCGCTCGCCGGCATCCTGGCGATGCGCCCCGGGCTGATCCTGCTCGATGAACCCACCGCCAACCTCGATCCCGCCGGCGTCCTGGAAGTCCGCGACGCCGTCGGCCGGTGCCTGGATAAAACCGGAGCCACCCTGGTGGTGGTGGAGCACCGGGTCTCGGTCTGGAAGGACCTTGTGGACCGGATCGTGGTGCTGCAGCCCGGCTCGGCCACGGACTCCGCTGTGCTGATCGACGGGCCGCCGGACCAGATCCTGGCGCAGGCACGGGACATGCTCACCGCGGCGGGAGTCTGGGTGCCGGGCTACGTGCCCCCGACCCGTGCGCGCGGCGGCACACGGGACACCGGCGCCTCCGGGGCATCCGCGGGGACGGCCCCCGGTGCCAGCACCGCGGGCCGGTTGCTGCTGGCCGCGGAGGACCTGGCCGTTTCGCGCGAACGCCCGCGGCGCGCCGGTCTCCGCGGCGGCTTCCGGTCCGTCCCGCCGCAACCCGTGCAGTCCGGCATCACGGCCCAGGTCCGGGCCGGGGAGGCCCTGACCATCACCGGGCCCAACGGCTCAGGGAAGTCCACCTTCGCCCTCACGCTCGCCGGGTTGCTCGCGCCGGTGTCCGGCAGGGTCTCCGCCACCGTGGAACTCAGCGCCGGCGCCGGGATCGACCCGTACCGGTGGAAGGCCCAGCAGCTGATCGCCCGGATCGGCACCGTGTTCCAGGAACCCGAGCACCAGTTCGTCACAGGCCGGGTGCTCGACGAGCTGATGGTCGGGCCCCGGCACCTGGGCCGCGGCGGGGAGCGTGTGGACGAACTGCTGGAGCGGCTGCGGCTCACGGAGCTGGTGGACGCCAATCCCTACACACTCTCCGGTGGTGAAAAGCGGCGCCTGTCGGTGGCCACCGTCCTTGCCGCCCATCCCCAGGTACTCGTTCTGGACGAGCCCACCTTCGGCCAGGACGCCAACACCTGGGCCGAGCTGGCCTCCTTCCTCTCCGAACTGCTCGACGATGGCACCGCCGTCGTGTCCGTGACGCACGATGCCGAATTCAGCGCGGTCCTGGGCGGCACCGGGCTGAGCCTCCGGGCCCCGGAACACCGGGCCCCGGGCCCCCGGAAACCGGGCCCCCGGAAACCGGGAGACCCAGAACCGGGCCCCCGGCAAACGCGGAAGGTCGCCGCGCCATGAGGCAGGAACTGACGTTGCGCGGGAACCATGCCCTGCTGACCCGCGCGAACCCGCTGGCGAAGTTCGCAGCCGTAATGCTCATCACGATGGTGCTGGCGCTGTCGATCGACTGGGTGTCCGCTTCGGTTGCCCTTGCGTTCGAGCTGGCGCTCCTGCCGCTGGCCGGCCTGACCCTCGGCCTGCTCTGGCAGCGGGGCTGGCCGCTGATCCTGGCCGCCGCACTGGGCGGCTGGAGCACCACGATCCTGGCCCCCGACAGCGGGAGCATCCTGCTCGACGCCAGGATCTGGTCCATCAGCGAAGGGTCCCTCGAACTCGGGGTGGGGTTCATGATCCGCGGTCTGGCCATCGCGCTGCCGGCGGTGCTGCTGATGAGCTGCACGGACCCCACGGACCTGGCGGACGCCCTCGCGCAGAAGGCGAAGCTGCCGCACCGTTTCGTCCTCGGGACCCTGGCCGCGATGCGGCTCGTTGGGCTCATGGCCGAAGAATGGCAGACCATCGGGATGGCACGCCGCGCCCGCGGCGTAGGCTCCCACGGGAATCCGCGGCAGCGGCTCCGCGCCGCCCTGGGGCAGGGCTTCGGGCTGCTGGTGCAGGCCGTCCGGCGCGCCTCCCGGCTCGCGGTCACCATGGAAGCCCGGGGCTTCGGCGGCGCACACCGGACCTGGGCCCGGAAATCGACCTACAGCGGCGTGGACGCCTGGGTGCTGCTGGGCGGGGTCCTGATCGCCGGCGCCGCCGTCGCTGCCTCGCTGGCGGCGGGAACCTGGAACATGGTCTTCCTCGCCCGGCAGTAGCAGCGGATATCGCACGGCGCGGGTATGCCTGTGAGATTAGCGGCATTCCGGCCGGAATTACGTTGACTAATAACTCATCCGTGATATTTTCTGGGGATGACTCAAGAGACTGCTGAAGAAGTTGGTGCCCTGCTCCGCGACGCCCGCGGCCAGAAAGGCTGGACCCAGGGGCAGCTCGCCGCCGAGCTGGGGACCAGCCAGAGCGCGATTGCCCGCATGGAACAGGGCAAGCAGAACCTGAGCCTGAAAATGATCCAGCGGCTCGAGTCCATCTTCGGCCGGAGCATCGTCAAGGTGGGCAGGCCGGCCATGACGCACCTCCGGGTCGAGGGTGGCCGCACCTTGTCCGGCTCCGTCGACGTCAACAGCAGCAAGAACGCCGGCGTCGCCCTGCTCTGCGCCAGCCTGATCAACCGCGGCACCACGACCCTGCGGCGGCTCGCCCGGATCGAAGAGGTCAACCGGATCGTCGAGGTGCTGACCAGCATCGGCGTCGAATGCACCTGGCTCAACGCCAACGACCTGCAGATCCGCCGCCCCGCCGTGCTGGATCTCGCTTCGATGGACGTCGAGGCGGCCCGCCGGACCCGCAGCGTCATCATGCTGCTGGGGCCGCTCCTGGACGAATCCAGTGAGTACCGGCTGCCCTACGCCGGCGGCTGCGACCTCGGTACCCGCACCGTGCAGCCGCACATGCAGGCGCTGCGCCAGTTCGGCCTCAGCGTCGACGCCAAGGCCGGCTTCTACGCCGTGCAGGCGCCGCCGTCGGACGGGCTTGACCGCTCCTTTGTACTCAGCGAACGCGGCGACACCGTCACCGAAAACGCCATCATGGCCGCCGCGCACCGCAGCGGCACCACTGTCATCCGCAACGCCAGCCCCAATTACATGGTGCAGGATCTTTGCTTCTACCTGCAGATGCTCGGCGTCGGGATCGAGGGCGTGGGGACCACGACGCTGAAGATCACCGGCCGCCCCGCCGTTCACGCCGACATCGAATACTTCCCCTCCGAGGACCCGATCGAGGCGATGAGCCTGATCACCGCCGGTATCGTCACGAACTCGGAAGTGACCATCCGGCGCGTCCCGATCGAGTTCATGGAAATCGAACTCGCGACGCTGGAACAGATGGGCCAGCGGCTGGAGGTCTCCGGCGAGTACCTGGCCCGGAACGGGCGCACCCGGCTGGTGGACGTCACCACCCGGACCTCGGAACTGCGCGCCCCCGAGGACAAGATCCACCCCATGCCCTTCCCCGGGCTGAACATCGACAACCTGCCCTTCTTCGCGGTCATCGCCGCGAATGCCCAGGGCCAGACGATGATCCACGACTGGGTCTATGACAACCGGGCGATCTACCTGACCGAGCTGAACAAACTCGGCGCCCAGGTGCAGCTGCTGGATCCGCACCGGATCTATGTCAAGGGACCCACCAAATGGCGTGCGGCCGAGGTGGGCTGCCCGCCGGCACTCCGCCCCGCTGCCTGCCTGCTGCTGGCGATGCTCGCGGCCCGCGGCGTTTCGGAACTGCGCAACATCTACGTGATCGAGCGCGGCTACGAGGACCTGGCCGAGCGGCTCAACACCATCGGCGCGAAGATCGAGTACTTCCAGGAGTGAATCCTCCGGACAAATCCAGGCAACGCGGGGTCACTCCGCGCCCATCCTGAGGCCCTGCATGGGCGCGGTGTGACCCCGCGTTGGGTAGAGCGTTTCGGCGGATCCTGTCGCACAATAGAACCATGCGCACCTTCGGCGTGGAGGAAGAACTGCTGATAGTGGACCCCGAAACGGGTTTGCTGCTCGCCCTCGCCGAGGTCATGCTGCCCAGCCTGGTCCCGCCGAAGCAGGACGCGGGCGCGGTTGACCCGGCACGGCTGCATGACGCCGGCGTGGGCACCGATTTCAGCCACGAACTCAAACTGGAACAGATCGAAACCCAGACGCGGCCGTGCCTGGACCACACCGAACTGCTCCGGCAGCTCAATCAGGGCCGGGCACTCGCGGACCGCGCCGCCCGGGTGCACGGCGGCCGCGTCGCCGCGCTCGCCACCTCCCCGCACCGCGCCGCCACCCACCTGACGCCGAATCAGCGCTATCTGACCATGCAGGAACGCTTCGGACTCACGGTCCGGAACCAGCTGACCTGCGGCCTGCACGTCCATACCTTCGTGGAGTCTCCGGAGGAAGGCGTGGCGGTGATGGACCGGATCCGCGACAAGCTCGCCGTGCTGATCGCGCTCAGCGCGAACTCGCCCTACTGGAACGGCGCGGAGACCGGGTTCGAAAGCTACCGCACGCAGGCCTGGAACCGGTGGCCGGGCTCCGGCCCCACGATGATCTTCGGCAGCCTGCCGGTCTACCGGCGGGTGGTGACGCGGCTGATCGAAAGCGGCGTCCTGATGGACGAAGGGATGATCTACTTCGACGCGCGGCTGTGCCGGCAGCATCCCACCGTGGAGATCCGGGTCGCCGATGTCTGCCTGCGCGCCGAGGACGCGGCGCTGATCGCCGTGCTTGTGCGCGCGCTCGTCGAGTCGGCGTCCCGGGAATGGAACGACGGCGTCGATCCCGCCCCGGTGCCGACGCTGCTGCTGCGGATGGCTGCGTGGCAGGCCAGCAACTGCGGACTCGGCGGGCAGTTGCTGGACTTCGGAACCTTCACCCCGGCCCCCGCCGCGGAGGTGGTCCACGCGCTGGTGGACTTTGTGGCCCCCGTGCTGGAGGAGCAGGGTGAGCTGGACCTGGTGCGGGCGGGCGTCGGCCGAATCCTGGCGGAGGGCACAGGGTCGCAGCTGCAGCGGGAGCCGTTTCCCGCAGGCGGGCTGGCCGCCGTCGTCGAACGGGCCGTCGACGTGACCATGCAGGGAACCATAACCGGGGACCCGGCGGCCCAGGGCTCATCCCTGGGCAGGGTCCGCCGCGGCCGACCCTGACCGCGGACCGTAACAGCCCTAAACCTGCTTGAGCCCCTGGCCGAGGTCGCGGGTCAGGTCCTCGAGGTCCTCGAGGCCCACGGAGAGGCGCACCACCCCGTCACTAAGCCCGATCGCCGCCCGGCCTCCGGGCCCCATGGCGCGGTGCGTTGTGGTGGCGGGGTGGGTGATGAGCGACTTCGAATCGCCCAGGTTGTTCGAGATATCGATGATCCGCAGCGCGTCGAGCAGCGCGAACGCAGCCTCTCTCGCTGAACGCCCGGCGGACGGGGAGAGCTCGAAGGTCAGCACGGTGCCGCCGGCCTTCATTTGCCGGGCGGCCAGTTCGTACTGCGGGTGGGACGGCAGCAGCGGGTACCTGACCCAGCTGACCGCGGGCTGCTCCTCCAGCCATTCGGCAAGCTGCAGCGCGGAGGCGGAGGAATGGTTCACGCGCAGGGCCATGGTCTCCAGCCCCTTGGTCAGCACCCAGGCGTTGAACGCGGAGAGCGCCGGGCCGGTGTGGCGCATGAGCTGCTTGACGGGACCCTCGATGAACTCCTTGGTGCCCAGGATCGCGCCGCCGAGCACCCGGCCCTGGCCGTCGATGTGTTTGGTCCCCGAATACACGACCACGTCCGCGCCGAGCTCCCCGCAGCGCTGCAGCAGGGGGGTGGCAAAGACATTGTCGACGACGACCGTCGCCCCGGCGGCGTGCGCCAGGTCGCTCACGGCGGCGATATCCACAATTTCCTGCATTGGGTTCGACGGCGACTCGAAGAAGACGGCCGTGGTCGGTTCGGACAGCGCGGACCGCCACTGCTCCAGGTCCGGGCCGTCCACAAAGACCGTCTCGACGCCCCAGCGGGGAAGAATTTCGTTGAGGATCACGAAGCAGGATCCGAACAGCGAACGGGCCGCGACCACCCGGTCGCCGGCGGCCAGCAGGGCGCCGAGGGCGGTGAAGACCGCGGACATGCCCGAGGCGGTGGCGAAGCATGCCTCGGTGCCCTCGAGCAGCCGGAGCCGTTCCTGGAAGGTGGCCACCGAGGGGTTGCCGTAGCGGGAGTAGACGAAGCGCTCGTCCTCGCCGGTGAAGGCGCGCTCCGCGGCGGCCGCGGATTCGTACACGAAGCCGGAGTTCAGGAAGACCGGTTCGGACGTTTCCTGGAAGGCGGTGCGGTCGAGTCCGCCGCGGACGGCCTGGGTGTCGGCGCTCCAGCCGGCGGCGTCAGGGTTGAAGGTCACTTAGTGCTTTCCGAGGTGGTGGGCAGGCCGCGGTTCTTCCAGCCGTTGACGGTGCGTTCGCCGTGGCGGTCCGGCTCGCCCTCGAAGCCCTCAAGGACGTTGTAGGACATGAACCCGGCCTCCGTCGCCGCCGTCGCCGCGGCCACGGACCGGGCGCCCGAACGGCACAGGAAGACCAGTTCGGTGCTGCCGCCGGGCGCCTGTTGTTTCAGCTGCAGCGTTAGCTGTTCTATGAAGCGCGCATTGGGGATGCCGCCGGCCAGGTTCCACTGGATGAAGAGCGGGTCATTGCGCTTGATGCCCGCGGCCGCGGTGTCCGGGATGCCGATGTGAGCCCATTCGCCCTCGGTACGGACGTCCACCAGAATGGCGCCGTCCTCCAGCTTGGCCCAGGCCTCCTGCGGGCTGAGGTCCCCGGCGTAGCTCACGCGTGGCCCCCGCCGTCGAACTCGAGATCATCCACGGCATTGGCGACGGCGGCGTCGGCGCTGGCGACCGCGGCCGGCAGCACCACGGCCTGCGCCACGATGACGCGGCCGCCGTTGGACGTGGCGGCCGGGCCGCCGTGCAGCACATAGCCCTCGGCGAGGGCGGCCGAGACGCGCTCGCAGAAGGCGCGGTCATCGGGGCCCGTGAACAGGCGGTATGCCAGTTTCTCCCCGGCGGCACCGTGGACTGCGGGGGCGGGTGCTGTTGCGGGGACAGCGGGGGCGGAAGCGTCAGGCACGACGGATCTCCTTCTTTCACGCTTGCAGCTCGAATGGGTCGATTGCCGAGTATTCACCTGAGGCACCCCGCCGCGAAAGGGAGGGTTGCCGACCGGCCAGTCAGGGCTTGGCGCCGGTTCTCATTACTCACCAAAAACGTAACACCTGCAACGCCGGCAGCACCGCCGCGGCCGTCATGTTAAGTAACGGTCCTTCAAGCAACGCGGGGTCAGCTACGGCCCATCCCGGCGCCCCGGATGGGCGCTAGCTGACCCCGCGTTGTTTCGGTAACGGGCTACTCGATCGTGGCGTACAGCGCGTTGAGCTCCGCCGTGAGCTGCCGGCGCAGCTCCGGCGTGCCGATTTCCTTGCCGTCGATGTGGTTGACGGGCGCCAGCAGCCGGATGCTGGAGATTAGCCACACGGCATCGGCGTCGTACAGGTCGCGGGGCTCCAGCGGGCCGTAGCCCAGCTCCCAGCCCGCGGCCTTGGCCGCGGTGAACAAGGCGCCCTGCGAGGTGCCGGGCAGGATCCCGCTGTCGAGCTGGGGCGTGATGAGCCGCCGGACGGTGCGGACCCCGCCGGCGCCGTCGTCGGTGGTCTCCAGGTGGGCGAGCAGCACGGTCGACGTCGGACCCTCCAGGACCTGGCCGTCCGCGGAGGTGAAGATGACGTCGTCCGCGCCCTGGGCGCGGGCGTAGCGAAGCGCGGCCATGTTGACGGCGTAGGACAGGGTCTTGGCGCCCAGGAGCAGCCACGGGGCCCGTTCCCCGATGTCGCTGTCGTAGCCGCGGTCCAGCAGAATGACGTCGATCCCGGTGTCGCGCTGGCGCCTCCCGGCGGGCCCGGGGGCGGAGGCCTGGACCCAGCAGGTGGGCCCGGGCGCACCTTCGACGCCGCGGGTTACGAGGAGCTTGACCACGAGTTCGTCGTCCCCGACACTTGCGGCGGCCGGCACGTGCCGGCGCCGGTATTCGCTGGTCGCCGTCGTGATGGCCCGGCGCCAGGCGTCCTCGGCCGGGATGTCCAGCTCCAGCAGCCGGGCGGACCCGGCCAGCCGGTCCAGGTGCGCCTGGAGCTTGCGGGGCTGCCCGCCCACGGCCAGCAGCGACTCGAAAACACCGTCGCCGCGGGTGGCGCCCTGGTCCGTCGCCATCAGCTGCGGCCTCGTGGCGTCGGCCAGCCGACCGCCGTCGAACGCGGGATCCAGGAACACCAGCACCGGGACGGGGGCGGGGACGGCAGCAGGAGAAGTCATGGCTTCAGCTTAGTGCGGCGGGCTGCGGGATAGGATTTGACGGTTGCCCGTTCCGGAACTGTTCCGCGGGTCTGGAGCTTGAGGGGTTCGTCTGTGTTGTGGCCATTTTCCCTGGCGGAATCCCTGCCCTCCTGGGTGATCCTGATCCTCACCGTCGTTGACCTCGCCATCCGGGTGCTGGCACTCGGCATCATCCCCGGAAACCGGCGCCCCACCACGGCCATGGCCTGGCTGCTGATCATCTTCTTCGTCCCGGCCGTGGGCCTGGTCCTCTTCCTGCTCTTCGGCAATTTCCGGCTCTCCCGCAAGCGCCGGGCACAGCAGGACGCCGTGAGCACCCGGGTACGCGCCGGCGCCTCCGACCTGGCGATGCTGGAAAGCCGCTACGAGGGCCCGGAATGGGTCTCCTCCGCGGCGGAACTGAACAAGACTCTGGGCTCGCTGCCGATGGTGGACGGCAACCGGGTGGAGCTCCTGCCCGGCTACCCGACCTCGATCAAGGCGATGGCGGCCGCCGTCCGGGAGGCCAAGGAATTCGTCAACGCGGAGTTCTACATTTTGAGCTCGGACCATGTCACGGACGAGCTGTTGACCGCAATGGAGGAGGCCGCCGACCGCGGCGTAAAAGTCCGCCTCCTGTTCGACCACCTGGGGACCCTGCGCATCAAGGGCTACAGCCGTTTGATCGCCCGGCTCAAGGCCAGCAAGATCCGCTGGCGGCCCATGCTGCCGCTGAACCCGCTGCAGGGGCAATGGCGCCGGCCGGACCTGCGCAACCACCGCAAGATCATGGTGGTCGACGGTGAGATCGCGTTCACCGGGTCGCAGAACCTGATCGAGCCCTCCTACAACAACCCGCGGCACCGCAAGATGGGCCGCGAATGGGTCGAGCTGATGGCGTCCCTGCGCGGGCCGATCGTCACCACCCTCAACGTCGTCTTCGCCACCGACTGGCTCAGTGAAACCGACGAATCCCTCGAGGACCAGCTCGCGCACCGGCCCGAACTGCACGCCGGGCACGTCACGGCCCAGGTGGTGCCCAGCGGCCCCGGCTTCATCACCGAAAACAACCTGCGGCTCTTCAACACGCTGATCTACTCCGCGCAGCGCAAGATCTCGATCTGCAGCCCCTACTTCGTCCCCGATGATTCGCTGCTGTATGCGGTGACGACGGCGGCGCAGCGCGGCGTCGACGTCGAGCTCTTCGTCTCGGAAAAGGGCGACCAGTTCCTGGTCCACCATGCCCAGCAGTCCTACTACGAGGCGCTGCTGGAGGCCGGGGTGCGGATCTACCTCTATAAGGCCCCGTTCGTGCTCCATGCCAAGCACTTCACGATCGACAACGAGGTGGCCGTGCTGGGTTCCAGCAACATGGACATGCGTTCCTTCTCGCTGAACCTCGAGGTCTCGGTGATGCTCCTGGGGGAGGACATCGTGCAGCGGATCAGCGTCGTGGAGGACACATACCGGGACATTTCGCGCGAACTGACGCTCGAGGACTGGATGAAGCGGCCGATGGGGGTCAAATACGTGGACAACGTCGCCCGGCTAACGGCGACGCTGCAGTAGCCGGCACCCGCCGCAGCCCAGGCGCCCGCCGCAGCCCGGGTGCGCGCCGCAGCGGCGCGGTTGTCAGCCGGGCGGGAACTCCGCGCCGAGCGCCGAAAGGACCCCGAAGGCCTTGGTCCGGATCTCCTCGTACTCCTCCTGAGGCGAGGAATCCGCCGTAATCGCGCCGCCGACGCCCAGGCTGAGTCCGGTGCCGCCTCCGGGCAGCTTCCTCAGGAGGAGGGTGCGGATCGCGACCGCCAGGTCGGTCGCGCCGTTGAGCGAGAAATAGCCGATAGCTCCGGAGTACACGCCCCGGGGGGCGCCCTCGAGCCGGTCCAGGATGGCCATGGTGCTGACCTTGGGGGCGCCGGTCATGGAGCCGGCCGGGAAGCAGGCCGCGACGGCTTCGGCCCGCGGCATCCCGGGCCGAAGCCGGGCATTGATGGTGCTCACCATCTGGTGGACCGTGGCGTAGCTTTCGATCGCGCAGAGCCGGCTGACCGACACCGAGCCGGGCACGGCGAAGTGGCTGAGATCGTTGCGCAGCAGGTCCACAATCATGATGTTCTCGGCGCGGTCCTTCGGGGAGGACTCCAGCTCATGCCGCAACAGTGCGTCCCGGGCGGGGTCAGGGTCCCGGGGCCGGGTACCCTTGATCGGCTCGGCGCGCATGCCGCCCTCGGCCGTGATGCGCAGGAAACGCTCCGGTGAGGTGCTCGCCACGGTGAGGTCCCCGAACCGCAGGTAGCTCGCGAACGGCGCGGGATTCCTCCGGCGCAGCGCCAGATAGGCCCGCCACGGGTCCAGCGCGGAGGCGGGGAGCTCCACGGCCAGCGCGGTGGTCAGGCAGACCTCGTAGGTGTTGCCCTCGGCGATCTCGTGCTGGGCCTCGCTGATTTTGGATTTGTAGGAGACTTCCGAGTCCCGCGCGGCGAAGTCCGGGGCGGGGGCGGACGGTTCGACGGCGGCGCTGCCGCCGGCTCCGGTGCTGACGGCTCCCGCCGCCGGCCCTGAGCATGTCCCGGTGGCGGTGCGGGCCGTCTGCAGCCAGCCGCCGGCGTCCGCGGTGTCCAGGGCCAGCAGCCAGACCGTGCCGTCCACATGGTCCAGCACCACCGCGCGGCCGGCGAACAGCAGGCAGGCGTCGGGGGTCTCGGCCGTGACGTTGCTTCCGCCGGTCTCGCGTTTAAGCTCGTAGCCGAGGTAGCCCAGCCAGCCCAGCGTGAATTCGCAGGGGTAGTCCGCCGGGGCGCGGAGGTCAGGGCGGCCCCAGGCCCCGTCGAGCCAGCGGAAGAACGGCCCCTCGGTCCAGACGCTGGCGTTGCCGACCCTGACGCGGGTGGTGCCAGAACTGTGCCGGACCGACTGGCCGAACGGGCCGCCGTCGTCGGCCAGGATACTGAAGCGGCTCCGTTCCTCCCCGGCGCTGCTGTCCGGCGCGAGGGAGGAATCGAGCCAGACGGCATTGGCTGAGTGGCCGAACAGGGATTCGAACAGCCGGGCCGGGTCCGGGGCGGCGTCGATCCGTTCGGCGCGGAGCTGGAGGCCGCGGCGGGCGCCAAGCTCGGGGAGAAGCGCCGGGGCGACCGCCGGCAGGTATTGGAGCGCCTGCAGCACTTCCTCGGGAGCGGCACCGTCGGCGAGGTTGAGCACCCGGACATGCGCGCGGCCGGGAACGTCGTCCTCGGCCAGCCACGCCAGCTCCTGTGCGGCCCATTCATCCCAGTAGGGTTCGTAGCTTTCGCCGTCGCGGGCAAGGGCCCTGCTGCGCCGGTCGTGTTCGGGCGAATCGGCCCAGACCACCGCGGCGAGGAAGGGGCGGGCGGCCTCCGCGGCGGCGCCTACCCCTTCCACCAGGACGATGTCGGCCGGCTGGGTCGTGCGCGTGGCGCCGTCGTAGTGCGCATTCCAGTCCCAGCTGACCCATTCGGCCGGCTCGCCGCGGTGCAGCGGGGTCAGGACGGTCGAGACGTAGCGTTCAATGCCGGCTGCGAGGCCGTTCCAGCCGGGGTAGATGTCCTCAAGATGGAAGAGGGAAACCTTGTGGTGTTCGCGGAGCCGTGCCGCCAGTTCGATCGCCAGGGTGGTCTTGCCTGCGCCGGAGCGTCCGTCGATGGCGATGATGACGGGTGCAGGACTCATGAAATAGAGCGTACCGGCTGCCCTGCGGTGCCGGGGTGCTGCCCGTCGGGTCGCTGCCGCCGGCCGAGCTCGGCCCGGATGTGCTCCACAATCCCGGGAAGCGCCGCGTGGATGAGGGTCCAGGTCAGGTCGAAGTCTGCGTGGCCGCCGTACCAGGGGTCCTCGATGCCCTGGTCCAGGGGGTCCTTGCCCGCGACGGACGGGTCAAAGCTGCGCAGCATCCGGATCTTGGACAGCGATTCGCGGTCCGGTGCCGCCTGCTGCAGCCAGCCGAAATGGTCCACATCCAGGGCCAGGATGAGGTCGCGGGTCCGGAACCATTCCGCCCGCCATTCGCGCGCCACATGGCGGTCCGAGGGGATGCTGTGGGCGGTGAGCTTGCGGGCGGCCCGCGGGTCGATCGGGCGGCCCGCCTCATAGGCCGTGGTTCCTGCCGAATCCACGGCGGCGCCGGCCAGGCCCCCGGCGGCGATGGCCTCCGCCAGCATCAGCTCGGCCATCGGCGACCGGCAGATGTTTCCGGTGCAGACCGCGATGATCCGGTACTGGCTCGACGTTGAGGTCATAGTGCAAGCATGAATCATGCGGGTCCTCTTGGCCAGTTTCCGGGCCGCGGACATTACAAGTCTTGTCACACTTGTATTTCGGACTGTCACGATGGGTGCGGGCGGGGTTTTTTGCGGTTGGCACCCTTGCGCCTAACGAGCGGACTGCTGGCCGTGGACGGTCAGTGGATGAGGGCCAGCAGGACGCCGACGGCCATGAACAGCACGCCGAACGTCCGGTTGAGGATCCGCTGCCCGCGGGCATCTAGCGTGAAGCGCTGGAAGGACTTGGCGGCGGCGGCGAAGAAGAACCACATGACGAGGATGTCGATGACGATCACGGTGGCGGACAGGACCAGGTACTGCGGCAGCAGCGGCTCCTCCGGGCGGATGAACTGCGGCATGAAGGCCAGGAAGAACACGATCGCCTTGGGGTTCAGCAGGTTGACCCACAGGCCACGGCGGAACATGGAGAAGGCCGGCTCGTTGCGCAGCGAGGCAGCCTTCTCCTGGTCCAGATCGGGTGTGTGCCGAAACTGCTGGATGCCCAGGTAGACAAGGTAGGCGGCGCCGGCATAGCGGATCACATTGAACGCGACCGGCGAGCTGGCCACCAGCACGCCGACACCGAGGGCCACGATCACGATGTGCACCACCAGCGCGGCCTGCTGTCCAAGAATGCCCCAAAGGGAACGCCGGAAGCCGGAGTTCAGGGAATTGCTCATGGTGTTGATGGCGCCAGCACCGGGCGTGAAGCTGATCAGGATGCCGGCGCCCGCCAGGGCCAGCCACAGGGAGGGTTGCACTGATTCAGTGTACGGCCGCGGCTGCGGCTCTTTGGGCCGTCGCTATTCAACGCTGTCAGGCGCTGGCCGGTCGAGCGAGGGGTCGCACCGGGCGCAGCAGCACCGGTCCACGTTCGAATGGGACCAATGCAACATGGTTCTTGGAAGGTCGTCGTGGCTCGGATACTGGTCAAAGTACGAGCGCGCGCGGGTGAACCAATAACCCGTGACCCCAGCCCGCCCGGACCGCTTCACGCCCGGGCGATCACCTCGCCGTTGGGGATAAGGAACCAGCCGTCATCTGTGGAACCCCAGCGGTGCCAGCCGGCGGAAATCCGGGCCAGGCCTGCGGCGTTGGCGAAGCCGTACTCGAGCGCCTGGTCCGCGAAGGCCGAATGCAGCACGCGTTCACCCCACACCCGTGCCTGCCAGCGGCGCTCCTGGCCGGTGGCGTAGAGCCAGTTGCTGCTGGAGGGGGCAACGTCGATGAAGCCGGCGGACTGGGCCCACGAGACCAGTCGCCGGCCGGCGTCGGGCTCGGCCCCGTTGCGGCGGGCGATCCGCTGGTAGAGCTCCATCCATTCATCCAGTTCGGGGACGGCAGGGAACCAGCTCATGCCGTGGAAATCGGCGTCGCGCACCGCCACGATGCCGCCCGGCTTGGCGACGCGCCGCATTTCCCGGAGCGCGGCGACGGGGTCCGTGAGGTGCTGCAGCACCTGGTGGGCGTGCACGACGTCGAACGTTTCGTCCTCGAAGTCGAGATCATAGATGTTGCCGGCGACAAACTCGGCGTTCTGCACGCCGCGCTCGGCCGCGAGGGCAGCCGCCTGGCCGATCACCTCGGGCGAGCGGTCCAGTCCGGTGACCTTCCCCGGGGAGACGAGCCCGGCGAAATCGCACGTGATGCTGCCTGGCCCGCAGCCGACGTCGAGCACCGACACCCCGGGGGTGAGGTGCGGGATCACAAACGCCGCGGAGTTCTTCGCCGTCCGCGAGGCGTGGGCGCGGACCACCGATTCGTGGTGGCCGTGGGTGTACACATCCTCAGGCTGCTGCGCACTCATAAGGAAACGCTACCGCTTCGCGCTGGCAAATCCGCGAAAGCGGGCAGCGGGCAGCGGGGAAGGCGGCAGGACTTCGCGTGTGTCCGTCAGCTTCGCCGCTTCTGGCCGGCGCGGACGTCCGGAAACGCCAACTACTGCGGGGCAATTGGCGACGGCGCCTGGGGCGGCGGCGCCGGCTCCTGCGCCGCCTCCTGCCCGGCCCTGACCGTGGCATCGATCATCGCGACCATGAACCGGGTGGCGATCTCCAGTTCCTCCGGGGTGAATTCGGCCATCGCTGCCGCCGTGTGGCGGGCCAACGGCTGGAACATGGCGCCGCCGTCACGGTAGGCCTTGGGGGTCATCCGGAGCTGGACCTGGCGGCGGTCCGTGCCCTGCCGTTCGCGGACCACATGGCCGGAGTTGTGCAGCCGGTCGATCAATGCCGTGGTGGCGGGCGAGCTCAGGTGGAGTTCCTTGCGGAGCACACCGGGCGTAACGATCTGGTTCCTCGCGGCGTGCTGCATGATCACGGCCAGGGCGTTGAGGTCTGTCCGGTGCATGTCGTTGCGGCCGCCGGCGGAATCCACGTAGCGGTTGGCCTCCAGGCTGAATTCCTGCAGAAGCCGGACCAGCGGCGGCGGTCCGGGGGTATCGGGGGATCCGGGACGTACCGGGGGATCAATTGTCACGGTGCACCGTCCTCTCTCCCGTGGCCTGTGGCGCCTGCTCCGCAGGTGGCGCCCTCCGGAGTTTACTTCAGCGCCGCCCGGCATCGTTCCCGGGGCGTCACGCGGTATTCCGAAGTTTTAAGCGCACAAGGGTTATCTCCATTATGGAGATAGTCTATTATGGACTCAATTCTACTCGTCCGAGGCAAGCACCAGAAGGAACCATGAACAAGACTCCACACACCAGTGCCCGCGTCCCCTTCTGGCTGCGCTGGCTGGTTCCGGTCCTGCTGGTCATCACCTGGCTGGCCATCGCCGGGATCGGCGGACCGACCTTCGGCCGGCTGGAGGAGGTCTCCTCGAACGACCAGGCATCCTTCCTGCCGGCCGGGGCCGAGGCCACGGCAGTCCAGGACTGGCAGGCCAAGTTCCGGGACACCAACGAGATCCCCGCCGTCATTGTGATTGAGAGCGAATCCGCCTTCACCCCGGCCCAGCTCGGCGAGGTGGCCGCCATGAAGGGCGAGCTGGAAGCCGTCGGCGGCGCCAGCACCGTCATCGGCCCCATTCCCTCCGAAGACGCCAAGGCCGTGCAGTTCGTCGTCCCGATCGATTCGGCCGGCGAAGTGAAGGAAATCGTCAAGGAACTCCGCGACGAGGTGCAGGCGTCCGCCCCGGAGGGCATGCAGACCTTCGTGACCGGTCCGGCGGGGCTGACAGCGGACCTAGTCAGCGCCTTCGCCGGCATTGACGGCATTCTGCTGCTCGCGGCTCTCGGTGCGGTGTTCGTGATCCTGCTAATTGTCTACCGCTCGTTGCTGCTGCCAATCGCCGTCCTCTTCACCTCGGTCTTTGCCCTCTGCGCGGCCATCCTGCTCGTTTTCGGCATGGCCAAGCTCGGCTGGATCCAGCTCAACGGCCAGAGCCAGGGCATCCTGTCCATCCTGGTGATCGGTGCCGCTACGGATTACGCGCTGCTCTATGTGTCCCGGTTCCGCGAGGCGCTGACACACACCACCAACCGGACGGCCGCCGCGCTGACAGCATGGAAAAATTCGTGGGAACCCATTATCGCCTCCGGTGCCACGGTCATCATCGCGCTCCTCTGCCTGCTGTTCTCCGATCTCAACTCCAACAAGGCCCTCGGCCCGGTGGCGGCCGCGGGCATTCTCTGCGCACTCTTCGCCGCACTCACCCTCCTGCCGGCGATGATGGCGCTGCTGGGCCGCGCCGCGTTCTGGCCGTTCCTCCCCAAGCTGCTCCCGGAGACCGAGCGTGAGCCTGAAATCGTCACCGGCCTAGAGGGACAGAAGGGCCTGTGGCGCGCCACCGGCTCCCTCGTGTCCCGCCGGCCCCGGACCGTCTGGATCGCCTCCGTTCTGCTGCTCCTGGTGGCCTCCGCCGGCGTCCTGCAGCTCAAGGCCAACGGTGTCCCGCAGACCGACGTCATCCTCACCGCCTCCAACGCCGTCGACGGCCAGGACGCCCTGGCCCGGCACTTCGACGCCGGCACCGGCAGCCCGGTCGTGATCGTCGCCAACGAGGCTACGGCGCAGGAAGTGCTGGAACAGACCAAGGCGACTGACGGCGTTGGTGACGCCTACCTGCTTGCCGACGGCGGCATGCCGATCGTCACCGGCGCACCAGCTGCCCCCGGTGCCCCCGGGGCGCGCCCGGCTCCCGCGGCTCCCGCGGTGCGGGACGGCAAGGTCCTGATCAACGCGACGCTGAACTTCGCCGCCGACTCCAATGAGGCTGAAAACGTCGTGGTGGTCCTGCGCCAGGACCTCAAGAAGGTCAACGACGGCGCACTGGTCGGCGGAGTGACCGCGACGGCCCTGGACACAAACACCACCGCCCAGCGCGACCTCGTCACCATCATCCCGGTGGTCCTCGCGGTCATCCTCGTGATCCTGATGATGCTGCTGCGCTCGGTGCTGGCGCCGGTCCTGCTGGTTGCCTCGGTGGTCCTGTCCTACGGCGCCGCACTGGGCGTCTCCGCCTTCGTGTTCAACAACATCTTCGGGTTCCCGGGGGCCGATGCCACTGTGCCCCTCTTCGGCTTCGTTTTCCTGGTGGCCCTGGGAGTGGACTACAACATCTTCCTGATGAGCCGAGTCCGGGAGGAATCCCTGAAGCACGGCACCCGGCCCGGCACCCTGCGCGGCCTAGGCGTCACCGGTGGGGTGATCACCTCCGCCGGCGTGGTGCTCGCGGCGACCTTCGCGGCCCTGGGCGTCATTCCCATTATGTTCCTGGTGCAGCTGGCCTTCATCGTGGCCTTCGGGGTCCTGCTCGACACGGTTCTGGTCCGCTCCCTGCTTGTCCCGGCACTGGCCTACGACATCGGCCCGCGGATCTGGTGGCCGAGCAGGCTGGGGCGCCCCGAGACGGATGCTGCCGTGCGTGCTCTGCCCTCCGCTCCGGACCCGAAGACTGCACGGGCGGGAATCCGCTAGCCGGCACCTGAAACTGCAGCCGCCGTCACCGGTCCTGGTTCCCCCCACCAGGCAACCGTGGCGGCGGCTGCTTCTTTGAGTGGGGTGGGACGCAGCCCCAGGGCGGCCTCGCTGGCGCTTGAGTCCAGCACAAAGGGGTGCTCGAACTGGTACAGGGTCTCGGCAAGTTCCCGGGCCCCGGGGGAGAAGGCCGCCATCGTCCGCAGCACCCAGCCGGGGACCACCGCCACCCTCGGGGTGCGGGCGCCGGCAGCGGCGGCGAATGCTTCGGCGATCTTCCGCTGGCTCAGCGCCGGTCCGGTCGGGGCATGCCACACCCGGTTCCACAGCGTGGGATCCTGCGCGGCCCGGATCATGGCCGCGGCCAGATCCGGCACATACGTGAACGAATGCGGCAGCCAGGCATTGCCGATTACCAGCAGGGGTTTACCCGCCAGTGCCGGCTTCACCATGCGCTCGCCGGCGTGCGCGCTGCGGACCCTGGGACCGAAGAAATCGCTCGCCACCACACTCACGGTGTCCGTCGCGGAAACTGCCCTGGCCTTCAAGAGCTCCGTGCGGATGCCGCGCTTTCCGCCGCGGGCCGTGCGCGGGCCCGCCTCGGTCATCGGCCGGTCCGGCTCGCTGTAGGAGTACAGGCTCTCCGGAAAGACGGCCACGGCGCCCGCCTTGCCCGCCGCGGCAAGGACCGCCTGCTCGGCACGGGGAAGCTCCTCCGCCCAGGTCCTGGCGCTGTACGTCGAGCCGTGGATGCAGTGGAACACGGCCTTGGCTCCGCGGAACAGCCCGCCGAGCTGCGCCGGGTCGGACACATCCACGGCTCCCTTCTCGACGCGCGGGTGGTCGGGCCCGCTGCCGGAGCGGGTGAGCACCCGCACCCGGTGTCCGGACGCTGCGAGCTGCTCGGCCACCGTCCAGCCGACCGGTCCGGCGCCAGTGACGACGTACAGGGCCGGGGCCGATGGGGGTTCGGGCTGGGACATGGGGTGCTCACTTTCGCTGTGGTCCATCGCCTGCGGCCGGGCGGGGTCGGCCCTCGGCGGTCCCGCCCGGTGTTGAGAGCAGTGTTCTGAGATCAGAATGCAGCCTGTCCCGGCGGGCCGTCTACCGCCGTCGACCCCTGTTGCCTTCCGGCGGCGCTCGATAGACTGCCCGTGCGCCTGCCTGGGCGCGCCGAGGCTTCCAGGAAGGATCCAACCATGTCCGAAAACAACGAGTTTGATCGAACGGCAGCAGAACCCGACGACGCGGCGGCCGAGGGCCAGTACGTCGAGGGCGACTATGGCGCGGCCGGCACCGCCGGGGAGAATCCGCCCGAGGCGAAAGAAGGCGAGTACCCCACCGGTGACTACGGGGCTGCAGGTGTCAGTGGCGCCACCGCCGTCGGAGCGGAAGAGGGCGACTACCCCGAGGGCGACTACGGTGCGGCAGGTGCCGGCACGACGCCGCCCGCCGCAGTGGAGGGAGAGTACCCCGAGGGCGACTACGGAACCGCCGGCGAAGCGGACGCCCGGCGCGCCGGAAAGGGCCAAGCTGCAGGGGCGGGCGATCGGGCCGGCGCCCGGGACGACTCCGCCGGCGAAGCGGACAGCGGGGACCGCTGAGCGGCGACTTCGCGCACAGCGAAACCAGCTGCGGCCGGCCTGGCCGCCGTCTGGGAATTGCCGGAATTCCAGGGAACGGACCGCCCGATGGGGGCACCCGGCCTCCCCTCAATCCGAAGTTGAGCGCATTGCGCTCAACTTCGGATTGACTTTGAAGCGGGCCTGAGTAAAGTTGAGTGCAGATCGCTCAATAACGGCCGGATCCCCGCGGTCCGCGGCCATCTCAGCAAGTTTTTCACGGAAAGAAGGAAGCAACACATGTCACGTGCAGTAGGTATTGACCTCGGAACAACCAACTCCGTCGTCTCCGTTCTCGAAGGCGGCGAGCCCACCGTCATTGCCAACGCCGAGGGTGGCCGCACCACGCCGTCGGTTGTTGCGTTCTCCAAGTCCGGCGAAGTGCTGGTTGGCGAGATCGCCAAGCGCCAGGCCGTCAACAACATTGACCGCACCATCGCCTCCGTCAAGCGCCACATGGGCACCGACTGGAACGTCGCCATTGACGACAAGAAGTACACGGCGCAGGAAATCTCCGCCCGCATCCTCATGAAGCTTAAGAACGACGCCGAGTCCTACCTCGGTGAAAAGGTCACGGACGCCGTGATCACCG
The DNA here is from genome assembly GCF_055412825.1 of Pseudarthrobacter linnaei. Taxonomy (NCBI): domain Bacteria; kingdom Bacillati; phylum Actinomycetota; class Actinomycetes; order Micrococcales; family Micrococcaceae; genus Pseudarthrobacter; species Pseudarthrobacter linnaei. The sequence goes on along the minus strand of NZ_JBVAYX010000005.1, from coordinate 162,330 downwards.
TTCCGGCGTACTTCAACGACGCCGAACGCCAGGCCACCAAGGAAGCCGGCGAAATCGCGGGCCTCAAGGTCCTGCGCATCGTCAACGAGCCCACCGCGGCAGCCCTGGCCTACGGACTGGACAAGGGCAAGGAAGATGAACTCATCCTCGTCTTCGACCTCGGCGGCGGAACCTTCGATGTCTCCCTCCTCGAGGTAGGCAAAGACGAGGACAACTTCTCCACCATCCAGGTCCGCTCCACCGCGGGTGACAACCGCCTCGGTGGCGACGATTGGGACCAGCGCGTCGTCGACTACCTGCTGAACCAGCTCAAGGTCAAGGGCATCGACCTGTCCAAGGACAAGATCGCGCTCCAGCGCCTGCGTGAGGCAGCGGAGCAGGCCAAGAAGGAACTCTCCTCCTCTTCCAGCACCAACGTCTCCCTGCAGTACCTCTCCGTCACCCCCGACGGCCCGGTGCACCTGGACGAGCAGCTAACCCGCGCCAAGTTCCAGGACCTCACCAAGGACCTGCTCGAGCGCACCAAGAAGCCCTTCCACGACGTCATCAAGGAAGCCGGCATCAAGCTTTCCGAGATCGACCACATCGTGCTGGTTGGCGGCTCCACCCGCATGCCCGCTGTCTACGACCTGGTCAAGGAACTCGCCGGCGGCAAGGAGCCGAACAAGGGCGTGAACCCGGATGAGGTTGTCGCCGTCGGCGCCGCCCTGCAGGCCGGTGTCCTGAAGGGCGAGCGCAAGGACGTTCTCCTGATCGACGTCACCCCGCTCTCCCTTGGCATCGAAACCAAGGGCGGCATCATGACGCACCTGATCGAGCGCAACACGGCCATTCCGACCAAGCGGTCCGAGACCTTCACCACGGCGGATGACAACCAGCCGTCCGTGGCCATCCAGGTCTTCCAGGGCGAGCGCGAGTTCACCCGCGACAACAAGCCGCTGGGCACCTTCGAACTGACCGGGATTGCTCCGGCCCCCCGGGGCGTCCCGCAGGTCGAGGTCACTTTCGACATCGACGCCAACGGCATCGTGCACGTCTCCGCGAAGGACAAGGGCACCGGCAAGGAACAGTCCATGACCATCACGGGCGGTTCCAGCCTCTCCAAGGAAGACATCGACCGCATGGTCAAGGACGCCGAGGAGCACGCAGCAGAGGACAAGGCCCGTCGCGAGGCAGCCGACACCCGCAACACTGCCGAGCAGCTCGCCTACTCCGTGGACAAGCTGATCGCCGACAACGCCGACAAGCTGCCGGAAGAGGTCAAGACCGAGGTCCAGGCCGACGTCGACGCCCTCAAGGCCGCTCTCGAAGGCACCGACGACGCAGCCGTGAAGACCGCGTCTGAGAAGCTGCAGGCTTCCCAGACCAAGCTCGGCGAGGCCATCTACGCCCAGGCTGGTTCCCCGGACGGCGCCACCGGCGCCCAGGGTGCGCCCGCCGGCGAGCCGGCAGCAGGAGCCGACGAGGACATCGTCGACGCCGAGATCGTTGACGAAGACGAGAAGAAGTAACCATGCCGCACCACGGTAACGAAGAAGAGCACGGTTCTTCCGAGAGCCGTCGCGACGCTGAACAGCGGGAGAACGAGCCGCAGAAACCGATCATCCACGACAACCGCAAGGTTGATCCGAAGACCGGCCAGGCCCGCCACCCCGACCAGGAGCACCACGCCGCAGGGGCCCCCGATTCCGGGGACGCCCTGTCCCAGGCGGAGGACATCCTCAACAGTGTCGAGGTGCCAGCCGCGGAGTCCGTGGCCCAGGGTGCCGACGACGCGGCGGCGGAGGAGCTCAGGAATGACCTGCGCCGCCTGCAGGCCGAGTACGTCAACTACCGCAGGCGCGTCGAACGCGACCGTGCCGTGGCAGGGGAGATGGCCGTCATCGGCGTCCTGAACTCCCTGCTCCCGGTACTGGACGACGTCGACGCCGCCCGCCAGCACGGTGACCTGACGGACGGACCGTTCGCCGCGATCGCCGCCAAGCTGGAGAACGCGCTGAAGACGTACAACCTGGAGCGCATCGATCAGACCGGCGTGGAGTTCGACCCCACGATCCACGAGGCCCTCATCCAGCAGCCCGGACCGGATGTCGAAATCGACACCGTCAGCCAGGTCCTGCGCTCCGGCTACAAGACCGGCGACCGGGTCCTGCGGGCAGCCCAGGTCATCGTGGCTGTTCCGGCGTAGCAGTACCCCATCGAACTGTCACCTCGGCACACAGATTTGAAAGGAAACGCCATTGGCTAGCCAGGACTGGGTGGACAAGGACTTTTACAAGATCCTTGGAGTCGCCAAGGACGCTTCCGACGCCGACATCAAGAAGGCTTACCGGAAGCTCGCGCGGCAGCACCATCCGGATACCAATGCGGGGAATGTCGCGTCGGAGAAGAAGTTCAAGGACATCTCCGAGGCGTACTCCGTGCTCTCCGATGCCGATGAGCGCCAGCAGTACGACGCGATCCGGGCAATGGGCGGCGGAGCCCGGTTCGCCCCGGGCGGTGGCGGCGGCGCCGGCGGAGGGGCTGGCTTCGAGGACCTCTTTGGTGGTTTGTTCACCGGTGGCGGCGCACGCCACACCGGCGGGTACAACACCTCCGGCGGCATTCCGCCGGAGTTCGCCGATCTCTTCGGCGGCGCCGGCGCCGGCGGCGGCTTCGGCGGCGGCCAGTCGTTCCAGCGTGCCCCGCAGAAAGGCGCGGACCGGACGGCGTCGACCTCCATTTCCTTTGCCGGATCCATCCGCGGGACCACCATCGGCCTGCGCGAACCGGACGGCGAAGTCATCGACGTCCGCGTCCCGGCCGGCATCAAGGACGGCCAGAAAGTGCGTGTCCGCGGCAAGGGCCAGCACGGTCCGGCCGGTTATGGGGACCTCATGGTCACGGTCTCGGTGAAGCCGCACGATTTCTACGTCCGCGACGGCGACAACCTGCGCATCCACGTGCCCGTCACCTTCCCGGAGGCTGCCCTGGGCGCCGACATCGAGGTCCCGACGATCGACGGCGACAAGGTCAAAGTCCGCGTCCCGGCCGGCACGCCGTCGGGGCGCACCCTCCGCGTTAAGGGCCGAGGCGTCAAGCACACCAAGGCCACCGGGGACCTGCTGGTGACTATCGACGTCGCCGTCCCGCGGAAGCTGAACAAGGAAGCCGAGGAGGCCGTCAAGGCCTTCGCCGCGGCCACCGCCGGCGAGGACGTCCGCGCCGAACTGGCAGCCAAGGCCCGGCTCTAGAAGCGGACGCCTGCCATGGCCATCGAGTACGACCAGCCGATCTTCGTGATCTCCGTCGCTGCGGAACTGGCCGACATGCACCCACAGACGCTGCGGCAGTATGACCGGCTGGGCATCGTCTCGCCCAGCCGCGCCCCCGGCAAGTCCCGGCGCTATTCGCAGCGCGACATCACCATGCTCCGTGAGGTGCAGCGGCTCTCTCAGGAGGGCGTCTCCCTCGAAGGCATCAAACGGATCCTCCAGCTGGAGAACCAGGTGGCGGCCCTGCAGCGGCGTGTCGCCGAGCTGAGCGAAGAACTCGAACGCCGCCCCCGCAGCCTGGAGTCCCGCATTTTCGCCGCCGGAGCCGCGGGCGACGTCGTCAGCCTGGTCCGCGGCAAGCGCCCCCGCGCCCGGACCCAGGCCGTCGTTGTGTGGAGGCCGCGGAACGGCGAGTGACGCTGGCCGCCGGCCGCCTCCAAGTAGCCCGACCGGGCAGGGGCAGGTATCCGCGCGCCCGCCCGGGTAGTCCGCGGCCGGAAAGACGGGTACAGGGTTTGCGTGACTTCGTGCCCGCCCCGCCGTTTGAATTGTCCTGGCACGAACGACTGGCATCACCGCCAGCGGAACAGCGAGGAAAGCCGGGGGGCACCGCATGTTTGATCCTTCTCCGCCGGGCATATCGGCACCTGGACCCGCGCCGAACGTGGGCAGGGCATGAACTCCGGGCTCCAGGCCCTGGCCCTGTTTGCAGGATCCCTCACGGGCTCCATCCTGCTGACCCTGGGCCAGACCATTGTCGTCATCTGTGTCTGCTTCGACATGGTCCGCGCCCTCTCGGTGCCGCGTTCGCACGGCCGCTACATGGCCAATAGCGTTTTCACCACACTGGCCTGGCCCTCGATCCTGATCTGCGCCGTCAGCGTGCTGATCGATGCCGCCAGCGGGACGTGGCGGGACGTCGCCGCCGGGGTCTTCGTGATGGTCATGGTGATCTACCGGTGGCGGCACGGCGGTGATGAGGACAGCTGGTGGAAGGGCAGGGGCAAGAAACTGGCCACGTGGTTCCGGAAGCAGGCGGGCTCCCGTTTCGTGACTGCGGCGGCCGCGCCTATCCTCCACTAACGCGGGGTCACTCCGCGCCTATCCTCCACTAACGCGGGGTCACTCCGCGCCTATCCTCCACTAACGCGGGGTCACTCCGCGCCTATCCTGGGGGTTTTACCGGCGCCAAGTGACCCCGCGTTGGTGCCCGGGGCGGGGGTGCGTCAGTCGGTGAACAGCGCGGCCAGGTCCTCGGCCGTCAGCGCCCCGCCCGAGAGGGCATCGCCTTCCATGACGTCCGCGAACAGCTGGGACTTCCTGGCCTTAAGGGCCATGACCTTTTCCTCGATGGTGTCCTTGGCGACCAGCCGGTAGACCATAACGTTCCGGGCCTGGCCGATCCGGTGCGTGCGGTCCACCGCCTGCGCCTCGGAGGCCGGGTTCCACCACGGGTCCAGCAGGAACACGTAGTCGGCCTCCGTCAGGTTCAGGCCGAAGCCGCCGGCCTTGAGGCTGATCAGGAACACCGGGGCGGCGCCGTTCTTGAACTCGTTCACGACGTCGGTGCGGTTGCGGGTGCTGCCGTCGAGATAGCAGAACTCGATCTTCTCCTCGACGAGCCGCTCGCGGACCTTGCCCAGGAAGCCGGTGAACTGGCTGAAAATCAAGGCCCGGTGCCCCTCGGCCACAAGGTCCTCCAGTTGCTCAAAGAGCACGTCGAGCTTGCTGGAGCGCACCCCGGCGAGCGAGGGGTCGATCAGCGACGGATCCAGGCTGAGCTGCCGCAGCAGCGTGAGGGACTGGAAGATGGTGAAGCGGTTCTTGTTGACGTCATCGATCAGGCCCAGGATCTTCTGCCGTTCCCGCTGCAGGTGCGTCTGGTAGACCTTCTGGTGCCGCGGGTTCAGCACCACCTCGAGGATCTGCTCCTGCTTCGGCGGCAGGTCGTGGATGACCTGCTCCTTGGTGCGGCGCATCATGAGCGGGCGGACCCGGCGCCGGAGCTTGTCCAGCTGGGCCTTGTCACCGTTCTTTTCGACCGGCTTCTGGTAGTACTCGGCGAACCGCTTCGGACTGGAGAAGAGCCCCGGCGCGACGATCGAGGTGAGCGCCCAGAACTCCATCAGGTTGTTCTCCAGCGGGGTGCCCGTGATGGCGAGTTTGAACGCCGCCGGGAGTTTCCGGGCGCACTGGTAGGCCTTGGACTGGTGGTTCTTGACGAACTGGGCCTCGTCCAGGACCAGGCCGGCCCATTCCTTGGAGGCATAGGCCTCATAGTCGATCCGGAACAGGGCGTAGGAGGTGATGACGATGTCCGCGCCCGCCATGGCCTCGGCGGGGCTCGAGCCGCTCTTGGCAAAGGTTTCGCCGACGGCGCGCACCGTGAGGCCGGGGGCGAACCGCGCAGTCTCGGCCTCCCAGTTGCCCACCACACTCGTCGGGGCCACCACCAGGAACGGTGCGGCGCCGGCGGCAGCGCCGCTCGGATCCGACGCGGGAGGCGCCGAGGCGCCGGCCAGGGTGGCGGCAGCACCGCCGTCGGACGCTGCGGCGGGCCCGGACGCCAAGTCCTTGGCGGCGCAGATCAGCGCCAGGGCCTGCACCGTCTTGCCCAGTCCCATGTCATCGGCCAGCACCCCGCCGAGTCCGTGCCGGTAGAGGAAACTGAGCCAGTTGAAACCCTCCAGCTGGTAGGGGCGCAGCTCGGCGTTGAGGGTCGCGGGCAACGGCAGGCCCTTGACGCCGCCTTCCAGCAGCCCGCCGACAGCCTCACGCCAGGCCGCGGCCTGTTCGTCCACGATGCCCAGTTGCGCGAGCTCGTCCCAGAGCCCGGCCTGGAAACGGCTGATCTGCAGCGGCGCGTCCTTGTTGTCCTGCAGTTCCCGCGCCTCTTCAATCAGCGCCCGCAGCTGGTGCAGTTCGGGCAGGTCCAGGGAGAAGTAGGCGCCGCTGGGCAGCAGCATCTTCGTCTGGCCGGCCGCGAGGGCGGAGAAAACCGCTGCGAAGGACACCGGCTGGCCCTCCAGGGAAATCTGGATGCCCAGGTCGAACCAGTCCCGTTGCTCGGTGGCCTTGGTGGAGATGGACACAACCGGGGCCTCCTCGGCCTCGCGGTAGTCGGCGATCTCGCCGGCCGTGTCCACACTGACGCCTGGGACCTCGCGGAGCCGGGGCAGTAGCTCCTCGGTGAAGGCAAGGGTGTCGAGGCCGCTGAGTTCGGCCGAGGCAGCCAGTCGCGGTGTTCCCCAGCCGCCCGTGGCCGACTCGCCCAGCGCCGGCACCACGTCCCACGGCTGTCCGAGGGCTTCGAGGGTGCGGGCCTCGGCGGGGTCGTCCCGGTAGCCGTGATCGCCGGGGTGGCGCCACAGCGGCTGCGACGTGACGAGCGTGCCGGACTTGTAGTGCCACTCCCAGTGCAGCCGGACCCGGTGGTCGGCGCCGTAATTCGCCAGCAGCGACAGGGTGGGAACAGCCAGCTGGGGCAGCACCACAGACTCGTCCGAGGCCGTGACCCGGGCGCTCTGCTTGAGTTTGGGGTAGAAGCCGGTGAGGAAGCGGCTCTCGTCCCGGGCCGGGATGTGCAGCGTGGTTCCCGCCGTGACGAAGGTCAGGAGCTCCTCGCTGAGCCCGCTCTCCAGCGGGGCGAGCGTGATGGCGGAGTCCGTTGGCGCGACTCCCGGCAGGGCGTCCGCCCCGGAGGTCAGGAAGATCCCGTGGGCCGGGCGCCCGATCGTCCCGACGGTGGCCGGATCAACCACCTCACCCTCCACGGTGATGCGGGGGGACAGGGACAGCCCGCCGTCGTCCCCGCCGGTGATGGCGGGCACGACGGCGCCGTCCCCCTCGACGGGGGCCGGAGCGGTGCCGAACCGGGTCAAATTGAGCCCGACGGCGGCTGGCTGTTCAACGAGGCGCACGGGCTCCGGGCCCCGGCTGTGGACCAGGGCGAGGCCGATCTTCCCCGCCCGGGCCAGCAGGCTCCACAGGTTCTTCCCGGCGTAAGTGTTCAGGCCCAGCCACAGTCCCGTTCCGGCGTGCTGGCGGTTCGCCTGGGCGGTGTGAGACGCGAGGAACTCCTGCATCCACTCGACGTGGGCCTCGTTGCATTCGCGCCGGTAGCTCAGGTAGCTCAGGGTGTTCCAGGAGACGTCGCCGCGGATCCATTTGCCCTTGGCGCCCATGATCACGGGACGGGCCTTCAGCTGGCGCACGCTGCGCAGCGGATCCCGGCGTCCGGTGTAGGAGAAGTGCGGGGCGGGTTCTTCAATCTCGAACTGGAGCGCCAGGGGCACCCCGCTGGTGGACTGCGTGATCCCCGGCTGGGCGATCAGCGGGCTGAGGGCCTGTTCCCAGTCCGGGACTTCGAGCACCGGTGTCTGCCGGGAGAGCCGGCTGACGTCGGCGGGAGCCAGCAGCTGGACCCGGATCGCGGGGTTGTCCTCGGCTGCGAACAACAGTGCGGCCACATGCTTGCAGTCCTTCCGGACCGGGCAGCTGCAGACACCCACGGTGCAGCTCCAGCCGCCCGCCTTCCGGACCAGTTTCGCCGTCGTCGAATACGGCACATCGGAGCCGCCCCGCACTTTTCCAAGCATCAGCCCGGTGGCGGCGTCGAAGGAAATACCGGAAACGCGGCTCCCCATGGCGTAGGCAAGTCCGGCCGCGAGGGAGCGGTCGTTGATCGCGGGAGTCTGTATTGCCAGTGCCGCACTATCGTCCGGATGGGATGGCATGTGCGCGCTACTTTCAGCAGTTGGTCATCGGCTCCATCTTAGCGAGCCTGGCCGGGGTCCCCGTACTGGGTGCCCGGCTAAGTGGATATCCGGCTAAGTGGATATCCGGCCGGGGGCGTGCCGGTCCCGGGACACCCAAACTTCGCCGGACGTTCAGCTGAGGCTCAACCCCGGTGCGGGCGGCGCCACGTAGCGTGGAAAGGGTTCGGAGCGCCACCGCCTTTCAGCAGTGAGGATTTTCCATGAGCAACAGCCTTTCCACCACCCTTTCCGCCACCGGCTACGCGACGGTCCTGCCGCAGGGGATCAGCAACGGCAGTGACGCGGACGTCGTCGACGCGAACGTGGACGTGGTCAACGCCATGTACGCGGAGCTGCTCGACATCGGGGAGATCGCACCGAACGCGCTGCGCAGCTATTACGTCGACTTTTACCTGACGCAGGCGCTGGGCGGCGGGTTCGCCCAGTACGTGTTTACCGCGCCCGACCGTGAGGACATCGACGCCTACGTCCGGGCCGGGCTGGAAAACATGGGGGCCGCAGCGCACCTGGCGCTCTTCAACCGTACCGTGGACGCTTTCGAGGCCCTCTCCGAAGAGGAAGCCGACGCGTATCTTGACGGGGACGCGGATCTGGACGGCGGCACGGACGTCCCGGCCGCGGTCCGGCTCCTGGAGGAACTCGACGGCGAGTTCGAGGCGCTGCTGGAAACCGAGGACATCACCGCGCTCAACGCCGCCTGGCTCCAGGGCCAGGCAGACCTCCTGGTCCTGGACGACGAGGAACTCGACCGACACATCGCCGAGCGGGTGTCCCGGATCCCGAACCTGGCGGAGCGCCAGGCCGAGGCGGCCGAGGATGACCTGCTGGACACCCCGGAATTCGAGGTGATCATCCGCGAGCTCTGCGACGTGGCCGGCCACACGCTCGTGAAGATCACCATGGGCGACCCCAACTATGACCGGGACGGCCAGAGAACCCTGGCGTGGCATTTCACCACGGACCAGGGCGAGTTCCTGATGCTGGACGACGAGCAGGAAGCGGTCATGATCCACCCGGACACGAAGGAGATTCTGGCCGCCGTCGAGTTCGAGGTCGAGGACGACTGAGCCCGGCCGTCGGCCGCCGGGGACGTCTTTCGCTAGTACCCGGCGGCGCCTGTGATCATTTCACCTGATGGGGCGACGAGGTACCAGACGCTGCCGACGCCCTGGCCCAGGATGTCCCCGGCCGCCAGATCCTTGGCGTAGTAGTACACGGGCATCCCGTTGACGGTGAGCTGCCTCTTGCCATCCGGGGTGGCAATGGTGCCCACGGTGCCGGTGACGCCGTCGACGGTTGGAGTGTCGGCGGTGGAGAGGGCCGGGGGCCACGCATCGAGGCAGCCGCCGGTGCAGGTGCTCGTCCCTGAGTCTTTGACGTCCTTCGTGTAGTAGTAGACGCTCATGCCTTTGCCGTCGACCACAATCCTGCCGGCGGCCGAATCCGCGACCTTGAGGGCCGGGGCGGCCGCGGCGGGTGCTGAGGTCGACGCCGGAGCCGAAGTCGCCGCCCCCGACGTCGGCGACGTGGCAGTGCCGCTGGTGCCGGCACAGCCGGAGAGCAATGCGGCGAGGGCGAAAGCGGACAGGCCGATGCCAAGGTGCTTTTTCATCTGCTGCTCCTTTACTCGAACCGACCAACGGGCCAGGCCGGCGCTACCCGATACGACGGCCCCGGGGGAAGAATGGTTCACAGCAGGCCTTGGGCGGTTCCCCGGAACCCGCGCGCGTGAACCGTTCTTCCGGTCCGCGCGTCATAGGGGGCAAGCGCAGAAACCCTAAGGGCCAAGGGAGGGCGGTCATGTCGCTGGACGAAGACGTGGTGGCGGCGATTTACCGCGACCACGGGCCGGCCCTCCGGCGTTTCGTGCTCAGTGCCTCCCGCGACCCGCAACTGGCGGATGACGTGGTGCAGGAGACCATCCTGCGGGTCTGGCAGCAGGCCCCCCAGATCACCGGCAGCCTGCGCAGCTACCTGTTCAGGACGGCCCGCAACATCATGATCGATAACTACCGCAAGGCCCAGCGCCGGCCCCGTGAGACGTCGGACCGGGAGCTGGCGGACCCGGCCGACGGCGCGGAACGCGTGAACGAACTTCTCAACCGGGTGCTGATGGAAGAGGCGCTGCTGCGGCTCAGCGCCGAGCACCGGGACGTTCTCGTGGCCCTGCATTACCGCCGCTACACCGTCCAGGAGGCATCGGTCAGCTTGAAGATCCCGAGCGGAACGGTAAAGTCGCGGGCGTTCTACGCCGTGCGGGCGCTCCGCGCGATCCTCGATGAGATGGGGGTGGAACGGTGAGCGGCACGGAGCGGCACCAGCTGCTCGGCGCCTACCTTCTGGGCGGCCTGGAGCCTGAGGAGGCCGCCGCCTTTGAGCAGCATCTGTTCAGCTGCGCGGACTGCCGGCGTGAGCTGGACGAACTGGCCAGCCTCCCCGCGCTGCTGGACGCGCTTCCGGTCCCCGACGCCGTCGCGCTCGCCGCCGCTGCTCCGGCTGCTGCCGGGCGGGAACCGTCGCCGTCGGATCCCGCGCCGGATCCCGCGCCGGCCGCCGAGCCCCGGCGGCTGCTCGAGGAACTGTCCACGCGCCGCCGGAGCGCACGACGCCGCTGGACCGCGGCGCTCGCTGCGGTGGCCGCGGTGTGCCTCGCCCTCGGAATCCTGGCCGCGCCGCTGTTCAACCAGCCGCCCAAACCGGACGCCAGTTACTCAGTCCAGGCAAGTGAGGGGCTGCAGATCACGGTGGGCATGGTGAAGAAGACCTGGGGCACCGAACTCGCGGTCGACGGCCGGAGCCTGCCGGTGGACGGCACCTTCTCGCTCTGGGTGAAGGACAGTGACGGCGTGGAAGACCGCGCCTGCGCGTGGACGGCAACGCCCAGCGGCAGGGTCAGGATCACCGGGGCCACGCCCCTGCAGCTCTCCAACATCGCCAGCGTCGAGATGCGGGACGGGCAGCAACAGACGATGGCGGTTATCGCCGTGCCGCGGGGATAACAGCCTCGGCATCACGGCCCCGCATTAACTGTCGGACCTCCCTGCTCTACTCATGGTGGGGGAGCCGACGGCTTCCCCACCACCTGCGGCACGCACGTCCGCACCGGCGATTGGGGATTCGTTATGGAACAGGCTTTTGTGGTTGTCACTTCCGGCAAAGACCTGGCGCTGCAGCTGACGGCGGCCGGGCGGACCAGGCCGGCGGCGGTTATCTCCTGGCATCCGGAGCAGCGGGAAAACCGCATCGACGTCGAACGCATCGCCCGGGAAGTCGGTGATCTGGCCGACGTTTTCTGGCTGGAAAACGGTCCGGAGAGTTATGCCTTCGGCGACATCCTCCCGTCCGGCGCCCACGTCTTCGGCAATGCGGCACGGGTCTACGCGGAGGATCTTCGCTGGATGACGGCCGTGCACCGCAGCCCGCTGCGGATGGCCCGGGACCGCGAAGCTGCTGTCCGTGCGACCGAGGACATCATCGAGGACGTGCTGGGCCTGATCACCGTGGTCCCGCCGAAGTCCGCGCCGGTCCGCACCCTGCCCCGGCGCGTCCGGGGCACTGTCAAGGCCTTCGCCAGCGCAGGTTCCCGGGCCATCGTCGAGCTGGGTGACGGCAGCTGCTGCACCATCCAGCGCGAGCACGTGGTCCCGCCGGTCCGCCTTGACTGGATGCTGGACCTGGGCCAGCCCGTCGAGGGCGGTCTCAACGCCGAGGACAGGACGCTCGACATCAACGGGCTGAAGACCGTGCCCCGTCTCGCCGAGCTCTACCGGCCCGGCGACCTGGTCCTCGCCCTGGCCGAACAGGTCAGCGCCAAAAACGCGAAGCTCACCCTCTACCCGGGCTCCAGCTGGACCGTTGACCAGGCCCGGATCTCTTCCAACCCCCTCGACGCCGCCGACAGCCTCGTGACGGAAGGCGAGGTGGTGGTGGCGCGGTTCCTGCGGGTAAACGGGGCGGTGGTGTTGTCCCTGCTCGACGTCGACGATGACGCCGACGTCGTGCCCGCGCCCGCGCTCCTGGCCGGCGGTACGCCCTGGCTGCGGTCCGGGCGGCACCTTACCGAGCAGCCCACCTCGGGCCGGACGTTCCCTGCCGAGGCTCCCGCCGGCTCCGGCCCCGGGGGAGCCGGGTCCGGAGCGCAGGGCAACGGTTCCGCGGCGGCGGGACCCGCCCCGGGGCCCTCGGCCGCGCTGATGACCGTCCAGCTCCAGCTCGAAGCCGAACGGAGGAAGGTCTCAGCCCTGCAGGAACTTGTCGTCGCCGCCAGCGAGGCCGGGGCCGGACTGGTCAGCCTCCAGCAGGAGCAGGACGCCCTTCGGCGGGAACTTGGGACGGAACAACAGCTTGCTGAGGATGCCCGGGGGGCGCTGGAGGACGCCCAGGTCCGGCTCGCCCGGCGAAATGAGGAACTCCTGGACCTCAGGGCCTACAAGCGCCGGACGCAGCCCGCGCTCAAACGCGCCCTGGCTGGCGGTTCGGACGCGCTGTTCGCGACGGCCGGAGAGCGCCTGCGGCACGACGTGTACCTCGCGTGGGCCAATAACGTTCCGGGGTCCGAGAAGGCACGGCAGCCGCTGCCCCCGGACTGGAGGGCCGGACCGCAGTTTGCGGCGTCCCTGTACGGTTTCACCGAGCCAGGCATCGTGGCAAAGGCGCTCAAGGCCATGGTGGAGGTCCTGACCGGGGCGGCGGAGCGGAACGCGGCGCGTGAGGTCCACGCGCTGCGGGCCCATACGGGCGCAGACACGGCCCAGCGAGTGCGTGAGGACGGGGCAAAGTGCTTCCGTGCGGCGATCGAGCAGAATGTGGCCTCGGCCCGGCGGCTGCACTTCTGGCGTCTGCCGGACGGATCGATTGAGCTGTCGCGCGTCGTGGTCCACGACGACTTCAAGCCCTGACCCCGGCAGGGCGGGGCAAGGGCTGGCCGCCGCGCAGAACCGCGGCCAGCCCGAAGTCACCATCGACCGCCACGATATCCGCGCGCATGCCTGGCTTAAGGCTGCCGATCTGGTCCTCGAGGCCCAGGATCCCCGCCGGAACCAGGGTCGCTGCCTTCACCGCGTCTTCGGGCGGCACCCCGGCCCCAATGGTCCTCCGGACCACCTCGAGCAACGTGGCCGTGCCGCCGGCGAGGGCCCCGTTGCTCTTGAGCGCGGCCACGCCGCCGTGCACCGTCACGGCGGAGGGGCCAAGCTGGTAGTCGCCGTCGGGCAGCCCGGTCGCCGCCATGGAATCGGTGATAAGGACGACGTTGTCGGTGCCGGCCAGCTCGAACACCATCAGCACCGTCTCGGGGTCCAGATGGACGCCGTCGCCAATGAGTTCCACGGCCACGGTGCCGTTGGCCGCCAGGCGCAGGCACGCCGCCGCAGGTCCGGGGTTCCGGTGGTGGAGCGGCGGCATCCCGTTGAACAGGTGCGTCACCGTGGGCCGCCGTCCTGCTCCGGTCCCGTCGGCCCGCAAGGATTCGGCCGCCCCGGTCAGTGAGGCAGCGGCGGTGCGGGCGTCGGCGGCGGTGTGGCCCAGCGACGGCGTGACACCGTTGCCGGTGAGCATGCTGACCAGCCGGCCGGCTCCGGGCAGTTCGGGGGCATACGTCATGGTCCTGAGCGTGCCGCCGGCCGCGTGCAGCAGCCGGTCGAGCAGACCCAGGTCCGGGATCCGGAGCCACTCCGGATTCTGCGCCCCGCAGCGGGCCGGGGAGAGGAACGGGCCCTCGGCGTGGATGCCCGCAATGAGCCCCTCGTCCGCCAGCGGTCTCAACACCCCGATTCCCCGGAGGAGTTCCTCCGCGGGCGCCGTCACAAGGCTGGCCAGCAGCGTTGTTGTTCCGCTGCGGTGCAGGAAGCCGACGGCGTCGCGGCATGCGCGGCTGTCGCCGGTGGGGAAGCCGCCGCCGGCCGCGCCGTGGCAGTGCAGGTCGATGAGTCCGGGGAGGATCGAGCTGCCCGGCGGAAGGGTGATTTCCCGTGCGCCGCGGAAGCCTGCGGCGCCGAACCCTCGCCTGGGCCCGGCGTAGGCGATCCGGCCGCCGGCCACCGCAACGACTGCATCAGGTGTGGTGTGCCCGTCCGAGATCAGTGTTCCGGCCAGGACGTAGGGGGACTTCGGGGCGGCTGCGCGGGGTTCCGGGCTGGGCATGGTCGGGCGACTACATCTTGGCGAGTTTTGCCCGCACCATCATGAAAATGCCGTAACAGATCAGGCCGATGCCCACGGCGGCCAGCATGTACATGCCGAAGGGCTGGTCGCGCAGGCCCTTCAGCCCGCCGTCGAGCCCGGTTGACTCCTCGGGGTGCACTTTGGCTGTCGCGATGACTATCAGCACGCCGGCCAGCAGCAGGGCGATGCCCTTGGCGGTGTAGCCGACGACGCCGAGGACGGTTACGGCCGTCCTGGCCTTCGCCGAGTCGGGGAGCCGGAGGTGTTTGGCGAAGGACTGCCGGAAGCCGCGGATGGCATAGACGATGCCGGCAATTGCGATGCCCGCGCCGACCGCGAGCAGGAGCAGATAGCCCCCAGGGGCTTTCATGACGGACGCGGTGAGGTCGCTCGTGGAGGTGCTGTGGTCCTTGCCGGCGCCGCTGGCGAAGGAGAACAGGGTGACGGCGAGCCCGGCGTAGACCACGGCCTGGAGAGCGGCCTTGGCCTTCTTTGCCATCTTTTTCTTCGCCGGAAGGTGTTCAAAATCGAAGATGGCATCGCTGGTCTGCCACACGGCGAGGGCCACACACGCCGCGAAGGAACTCCACAGCAGTACCGGCCCGGCCGGCTGCTGGGCGAGTTGCTCCACGGCGCCGCTGACGTCGGCATCGCCCTGGCCGCCCATGGAAAGCCGGATCGCGACCAGGCCGATCAGCAGATGCAGGACGCCGCTGACTGCAAACCCGGCCCGCGCCGCAAGCTCCAGCGTCCGGGAGTTGGTGATGTCCTCGGCCGCGTCCGCGGCGTCCTTCAGTTCTCTTTTGATGATGGATCCTTCAACTGACTCGGTGGTTCTGCCGGATCGCAGGTCCGCCCGGTTCGTGCCTCTGACGTAATCGTGCCACGCCGAACCCGCCGGGAACAGCACTCCCGCGTGCCCGGGTCCTGCGACGGTGACTCACCTCGGTCGGGCGCTCAGCGGCGGCGGTAGCTGAGGTCGAAAATGAGCCGTCCGGCCTCGTGCGCCTTGTTCTCGAAACTCGTCAGGATCCGCCCGTCAAACCGCGGCGCCCAGCCGCCTGTCTCGTCGGAGCCCTCGTTGGGGCCGGTGTGTTCGGTGCTCACGGGTGCGCGGCCCTCCTTGACAGGGGCCCCGCCCACGAGGGACTCGACGCCGGATTCCCACACCTGGGTGAGGGGGCTCTCGGCGCCGCTGCGCTCGCCGTCGTGCAGGTTCTCGAAGTCGGCGGAGTCGGCCAGGACCTCGCGCACATGGACGGCATAGTTGGACCAGTCCGTCGCGATGCGCCATAGTCCGCCGGGTTTGAGGGCCCGGGCGGCGAGGTCGGCAAAGGCTGGCTGGATGAGGCGGCGCTTGTGATGGCGGGACTTGTGCCACGGGTCCGGGAAGAAGACCCACAGTTCCGTGACGGAACCGGCCGGCAGCATGGTGGCGAGCACCTCCGGGGCGTTCGCTTCCACAACGCGGACGTTGTTCAGGCCGCGGCTGTTGATCTTGATCAGCGTGTTGGCAAGCCCCGGGGTGTAGACCTCAACGGCGAGGAAGTCCTTGTCAGGGTTCTCCTCGGCGGCGTGGCACACGGCGTCGCCGAGCCCGGAACCGATCTCCACGATCAGCGGGGCCATCCGGCCGAATTCGGCCTCGGCGTCGAAGACGTAGTCCGGATGCACCGAGGTGTTGGCGACGTGGCGGGGAACCTCGACGGCCCAGCGGTCAGAGTGTTCGTCCCAGGCCACCTGCCGGCGGCCGTGCAGGCGGGTGCCGCGGCGCACAAAGCTGACCGGACGGCCTCCATAGGTGCCAAAGGAGGCCTGGGTGCCGGGCGTCACCGGGCGCGAAGGCTGCGGTGTTTCGGGGGATTCTGGGGATTCACTCATCCCTTCCAGAATAGTGGAATCCCGGCGCCCGCCCGGGCGGGCAGGCGCCAGCTTCCCCGTCGGGGGTCCGTGGCAGACTGTCCGCATGGATGACGCAACACGCGAATACTGGGACGGGCAGGCAACCTCTTTTGACCGGGAAGCAGACCATGGTCTGCTTGACCCCGGCGTCCGCCAAGCCTGGACGGAGCTGATTCTGCCTCTGATGCCCCTGCCCGGCAGCGAGGTCGCTGATTCGGGCTGCGAGACCGGCAGCCTGTCCCTACTGCTGGCGGAGGAGGGCCATCGCGTCCGGGGTCTGGACCTGTCCGGCCGAATGGTGGAAGCGGCCCGGGTCACGGCTGCCAGGGCCGCCGTCGCCGGGCTGCCCGCGGCTGCGGAGTTCCTGCAGGGTGATGCCTCGGAACCGCCGTACCCTCCGGCGAGCTGCGATGTGGTGCTGGCCCGCCACGTCCTCTGGGCACTCCCTGATCCGGATGCGGCCCTCGGCCATTGGTCAAGGCTATTGCGGGAGCCAGGGACATTGCTGCTCGTGGAAGGGCTGTGGGGCACTGGCGCAGGCATATCCTCGGCGGAATGCCGTGAACTAGTGCTTCGGCACCGCCACCACGCCGAGGTCGTGGCGCTGGCAGACCCGGCCCTGTGGGGGAAGGAAATCAGCGACGAACGCTACCTGATCCTGAGCCGGAGCTGACGGAACCGCCTACGGCGACGATGTTGACACCTCCGCCTGCACAGGGCCTGCCAGAATGGGTCCGTGACCATACCGAAAAGCTCCCAGGACTCCACCGCCAGCGGCACCGAGGTCGGGGACCGCCCGGGCCTGCTGGTGGACGCCGAAATCGATGACGTGCCCGCGGCTGAGCCCACGCGGGTCGGCAGCCGCCGCACCCTGGCCTACCTGGGTGTGTGCCTGGTCCTGATCGGGCTGAATCTCCGCACCGTCTTCTCCAGCTTTTCTGCAGTACTGCCCGAGGTGACGGCCGACGCCGGGCTGCCGGGCTGGGCGGTCGTCGTCCTCACCACGGTCCCGGTCACCCTGCTCGGGGTGTTCGCCCCGCTCGCTCCGGTCCTGGCCCGCCGCTTCGGGGCAGAGCGCGTGCTGCTGGGCGCGATGGCGGTGCTCACGGCCGGACTGCTGCTGCGCCCGCTCGACGCCGGGGACGCCGGGCACCTGCCCGCCCTGCTGGCAGGGACGGCGGCCTGCGGTGCCGCGATCTCGCTCTGCAACGTGCTGCTGCCCGGACTGGTGAAGCGTGACTTCCCGCACCGGCTCGGCCTGATGGGCGGGCTCTACACCACCGCGATCTGTGCCTCCGCAGCCCTCGGCGCCGGGTTCACCTACCCGGTCTTCAGCGCGACGGGGGACTGGACTGCGGCGCTGCGGTTCTGGGCGCTGCCCGCCGGCGTCGTTCTTCTGCTCTTCCTGCCGCTGGCCATCCGGCAGCGCCACGGCCGGCACCAGAGTGCACACGGCGGAGTGAACGTGTGGCGCTCACCGGTCGCCTGGCAGGTGACCATGTTCATGGTGCTGCAGGCGATGATGTCCTTCAGCGTGTTCGCCTGGCTGGCCCCGATCCTACGCGAACGAGGGGTGGACGGCGGCACCGCCGGGGTGATTGTCTCCGTCTCGATCCTGCTGCAGATGCTGGGGTCCCTGTTCGCCCCGGCGCTCGCCACCAGGTTCCGGGACCAGCGCGCGATCAACACCGTGGTGGCGCTCATGACCGGCGGCGGCTTCGCTCTAAGCATCTTCGGCCCGCTGGAGCTGATCTGGCTGTGGACCGGGCTGCTGGGACTGGGCCAGGGCAGCCTGACCGCCGTCGCGCTGACCATGATCATGGTCCGCACCCGCGACGGCCACACCGCCGCGCACCTGTCCGGCATGATGCAGGGCGTCGGCTACGGGGTGGGTTCCACCGGCACCCTGATGGTCGGCCAGCTGCACCAGGCCACCGGCTCCTTCACGGCAGCGGGTGTCCTGTTCCTTGTGGTCGGATCGCTGGCCGCGGTTTTCGGCTACCGCGCCGGGAGGAACCGCTTCATCGGCGGCTGACCGGCGGGCCGGCTGACCGGCAGACTAAAGGACGCTACTGACGGCAGGGGCCTACGGGCGGCGGGCCTGCAGGTACTGATCGGTGAGGTGGCCGGCCATGGCCAGGCAGGACGTGGCGGCCAGCGACGGCGCGGATGGCCTGGTGCGCCCCGCCCGCCGGCTGTGGCATGCTTCCCCTTTAGCCAACATCCCCGTTCCGCCAACATCCCCGTTCCGCCAACATCCCCGTTCCGCCAATCCCCGTTCCGCCAATCCCCGTTCCGCCAGGAACCGTCGACCGGCCAGAGGCCCGGGCCTCACCACCGGCTGAGGTTCACCGGTTCGGTCCACAACTAGCGATCAGGCCACGACCTTGCCCCGTACCGCCCCCGCCCCGAGTCTGGATTCAGCCGGCATCTTCAACCGCGACTATGTGCTGGTGACGCTGGGCGCCTGTGCTCTCGTGTTCCTGGTCGCCTTCGAATCGCTGGCCGTGACCACGATCATGCCGCTGGTCAGCCGCGAGCTGGACGGGGCTGCCCTTTACGCACTGGCGTTCGCCGGCCCGCTCGCCACCGGCGTCATCGGTATGGTGGCCGCCGGCAGCTGGTCCGACCGGCGCGGGCCGGTGGCGCCGCTGTATGCCTCTGTGGCCCTCTTTGTGCTGGGCCTGCTGATCGCCGGAACAGCGGCGACCATGCCTGCCCTGGTGGCCGGCCGGCTGGTCCAAGGCCTGGGCGGCGGCGCGATGACGGTGTCGCTGTATGTGGTGATCGCCCGGGTCTATCCGCCCGTGCTGCACCCGAAAATCTTCGCCGCATTTTCCGCAGCCTGGGTGATTCCCTCGCTGGTCGGTCCCTTCGCCGCCGGCCTCGTGGCGCAACTGGTCAGTTGGCACTGGGTGTTCCTCGGCGTGGTGGGGCTCGTGGTGCCGGCCCTGTTGATGGTGGTGCCGGCCCTGCGGGGGCTGCACGGCACGCCCGACGGCGGAACCCGGAAGGCCGCCGCGCCGGGGGACATGTCCCCTGAGGCTCCGCGGAAGTCCTCGGGCTCCACCCGGCTGGCCTGGGCCGCGCTCGCGGCGCTCGCCGTGCTCGGCCTGAACCTCTCCGCCCGGCTTCCGGTGGCCGGCGGGGTCGCGGCGGTCGCGGCCGTCGCCGTGGCCCTCATCGCCGTCCGCCCGCTGGTGCCGCGGGGAACCCTGACGGCACGCCGTGGCCTGCCCAGCGTCATCCTCACCCGCGGACTGGCCTCTGCCGCGTTCTTCGGCGCCGAGGTGTACCTGCCGTACCTGCTGGTGGAACGCTACGATTTCTCTCCGACGTTCGCCGGGCTGGCGCTCACCGGCGGGGCCGTCTCCTGGGCCGCGGGCTCGGCGGTGCAGGGCCGGCTCGGGGCGCGCCTGGACCACCGCCGCGCGGTCCGGATCGGCGCGGCGCTCGTTCTCGGCGCCGTCGTCCTGGTGCTGGCGACCACGGTCCTGAACTGGCCGGGCGCCGTCGCGATCGCCGCCTGGGTCTTCGCCGGAGCCGGCATGGGGCTGATGTACTCGCGCCTGAGCGTGATGACCCTGGCCCTGTCCAGCAGGGAAGACGAGGGCTTCAACAGTTCGGCGATGTCCATTTCCGACTCGCTCGGCGGGGCGCTGTCCCTCGCCGCCACGGGCATCATCTTTGCCGCGTTCCCGACGACTTCGGCCTCTTTCGGGGGCGTCTTCGCCCTGACGGCCGTGATCGGCGGCGCCGCGGTGGTCATAGCAGCGCGGGTCACCGTGCGCCGATAGGTCCCGCCGCCACGCCCGGCCCGGCCGCTTGCGCGAGACCGCCGACAACGTGCCCCGCCGCCACGCCCGGGCCGGCCGGTTGCGCGAGATCGCCGGTAACGTGCCCGGTCGCCGGAATCTTCCGGCGACCCCGCACGTTACCGGCGACGCCGACGCAGGACATCGAGAGGCGTCCTGCGGTGGCCGTCGGCCGGTCCAGGCTCAGCGGGCGGCGAGACGGGTGGCGCGCAGCACGGCGTCCGTCAGCGCGGCAGCCTCGCCGTCGGGCCCGGTGGCGCTGCGGTGCCGGGTGTCCACGACGTCGAGCCGCCACTCGGGAGCCTCAATCCCCAGCTCGCGGGCCAGTTGCTCCGCCGTATAGAACCGTTCCGCCGCATGATCATGGTGCTGACTCCACGGCGGAAGCCCGTCGGGGTGGTGCCCCACGATCAGCAGCGTGCCCCCGGTCCGTACCGCCGCGGCGGCCAGCTGCAGGGCCTGCTGCCAGGGCATCACGGTGGAGTGCAGGAACTGCGCCGTGACCAGATCGAAGAGCTCCCCGGGAACCCAGGTGGCGAGATCCTGCCGCACCCAGGTGATGTTCCCAGTCTGGCCGCGTTCCTGCGCATGCGCCTCGGCCCGCTCCAGCGCGACGGCGGAGACGTCGACGGCGGTGACTTGCCAGCCGCGGCTGGCAAGCCAGATGGCGTCCGCGCCTTCGCCGCAGCCCAGGTCAAGGGCAGTCCCGGGAGGAAGATGCGCGGCCTCGGCGATCAGCTGCGGATTAGGCTCGCCGCTCCAAATTTTGGCCCGGCTGCGGTACTTCTCGTCCCACATTTGGGCCGCACTGCCAGTGCTGTCGTGCTCGGCGTGCTCCGCGTGCTCGGCGTGCTCGGTGTGCTCCGCGTGCTTGGGGTGCTTGTGGTCCGTCATCGTTGTCCTCGCCGGTTCTGGGGTGTCGGGGGGGGGTGGGTCGCTTCCCACATCATGGCAGGGGAAGGCTCCGGACGACACCGGAAAATCGGCTGCGCCCGAAATTGACACAGGAAGATCACCGCCTGGAAACGCCCGCGAAACCTCGGTGGTGGAGGCTGGAGCCGGAGAGCGGAACGACGCTGGGGTTCATCCGGATCTGAGAAAGGAACAGGCCATGACTGTAGACGTTGTGCAGCAGGTGACATCGTGTGAGGAGCTGTCTGTGGGGGACAGAGTTGAAGCGTGGCACAACGGCAAGCTCTTCCACCGGGGTGAGGTAATCCGGACGGTGGCGGCCACAGACCTTTTCTGGATCTTGGAAGAACGGACCGGAACCCGGCGGCTGATCGACGCCGAGGTGCTGGTGATCCGGCGGGTGGCGGTCCCGGCGTCGCACGTCCCGCTGTTCCAGTCCCCCAGCCTGGCGCACTGAGGGACAAATCGGCCCTGGCCCCCCTCGGATGATAGACTGAGGGAACTTGATGTGCAGTGATGCCCACTTTGGTCTTGAATGATCGGTCCGGTTCATCAACCGGTTCCCCTGCGGATTTCTTTCGGATTCCTTCAGGGAGTGGGACTTTTTCATGTGAGAGGCACATCCTGCGTCGATGAACGCGTTCTATTTGGTCCCGGCCGCCGCCCCAACTGGCAGCTGGCCGGTTGATCACCTGACTTTTCTTCGGCGAACCCCTGGGCCAACCGGCACCGGGGGCCGATATCCGCACGGATACCGCCTGAAAGACCTTTGAAACATATGACTACTTTCGCTGCCCTCGGCACGCCCAAGGCGCTCGCCGACACTCTTACCGCCCAGGGGATCGTTGAACCGTTCCCCATCCAGGTCAAGACCCTGCCGGACACCCTGGCCGGACGCGACGTCCTGGGCCGCGGCCGCACCGGCTCCGGCAAGACCATTGCCTTCGCCATCCCGCTTGTAGCACGACTCGCTGAGCGGGAAGCCAAGCACTTCCGCAAGCCCGGCCGCCCGATGGGCCTAGTCCTCGCGCCGACCCGCGAGCTGGCCACCCAGCTGAACGCGACCATTGAGCCGATGGCCAAGGCCATGGGCCTGAACACGACCGTTATTTATGGCGGCATCTCCCAGGCCCGCCAGGAAAAGTCGCTGCGCGCCGGCGTCGACATCGTCATCGCCTGCCCGGGCCGCCTCGAGGACCTGATCCGCCAGCGCGTCCTGACCCTCGAAGGTGTCGAGATCACAGTGCTGGACGAGGCCGACCACATGGCCGACCTCGGCTTCCTCCCCGTGGTCAAGAAGCTCATGGACATGACCCCCAGCCAGGGCCAGCGCATGCTGTTCTCCGCCACGCTGGATAACGGCGTGGACAAGATCGTCCAGCGCTACCTGTCCAACCCGCTGACCCACGCGGTGGATGAATCACAGGCTGCGGTCACCACGATGGAGCACCACGTGCTCGTCGTCAACGACCAGACCGTCAAGAAGCAGCTGATCGTCGAGCTCGCCTCGGGTGCCGGCCGCCGGGTGCTCTTCCTGCGCACCAAGCACCACGCCCGCAAGCTGGCCAAGACCCTGACCGACGCCGGCATCCCAGCCGTCGACCTGCACGGCAACCTCTCGCAGAACGCCCGTGACCGGAACCTGGCCGAGTTCTCCTCCGGTGAGGTCCGCGTCCTGGTCGCCACCGACGTCGCCGCCCGCGGTGTCCACGTCGACGACGTCGAGCTGGTCATCCACGTGGATCCGCCCACGGAGCACAAGGCCTACCTGCACCGCTCGGGCCGTACCGCCCGCGCCGGCTCCGACGGCACCGTGGTCACGCTGACCCTGCCGGAGCAGCAGTCGGACGTCAAGAAGCTGATGAAGGCTGCCGGCGTCGAGGTTAACTTCGAACGCGTCACTGCCAACTCGCCGCTGGTTGCACAGCTGGTCGGCGAAATGGCGGACAAGATCGACCCGCGCACCCGCGCCGCACTGCTGGCCGCCAGGTCCAACCAGGGCGGCGGCAGCTCCACCGGCGCCAACGCCGAGCGCAAGCGCGCCCGCCGCACCACCCAGGCCGCACCCACCGCGGGTGGCCGTGGCGGACGTGGCGGACGCGGACGCGTCGGAACTGAGGCACCCCGCACCGATCTGCCCCGCGCCGAGCGCCGTGCCGTGGCCTACGAGGGCCAGGCCGCCGCGCGCAACGCTGCAGAGCGCGTCATCGAACGGAATGAGGACCGGCAGGATGCCGAGCGCGCCGAACGCCGCAGCGTCCGCAGCCGCTCAACCTCCTACGGCACCCACCGGAACGACGTTCCGGCCGCCGGTGGCCGCGCCTCGGCAGGCCGTGGTTCAGACGGCCGCGCCGCAGAAGGGCGCAGCGACGCCCGGGGCGCTTCGGCTCCCCGCACCGGCGCACCCCGCACCGGGGCTCCCCGCACCGGGGGCGCCACCGGCGGACAGCGCGGCGGGCGTCCGGCAACGGGCCAGCGGGCAGCTGCCGGCGCCAAGAGCGGCGGCAGCAACGCCGGTGGCAACTCGGCTGTTTGGTCCTCCAACACCGGCGGCACCTCGGGCGGATCCTATGCAGGCGGCGGCAACGGCCGTTCCAGCGAAGGCCGTCCGGCACGCAGCGGCGGCCCCCGCCGCGCGTCCGCCCCGGCGTCGAACGAACGCCGCAGCCGCTAAGGGTTCGCGTTCTCGCTACATAAAGTAACTCGCGCTACGCGAAATGCCGGACGCTACGGGAATACCGCAGCGACCGGCATTTCGCGCAGCGCCAGCCACGTAGCGCAGCGCCAGCGTCGAAGCGCAGCGCAAACCACGAAGCGCGGTGCCAGCGTCGAAGCGCAGCGCAAACCACGAAGCGCAGCGCAAACCACGTAGCGCGGTGCCAGCGTCGAAGCGCAGCGTCAGCTACGAAGCGCAGCGCAAACCACGTAGCGCAGCGCCAGCTACCAGCCGCGGGCGCGCCACTCCTCCAGGTGCGGGCGTTCCGCACCCAGGGTGGTGGGCTTTCCGTGGCCCGGATGCACCACGGTGTCATCCGGATACGCATCGAACAGCCGCTCGCTGACATCGCTGATCAGCTGGGCGAACCGGTCCGGATCGTTCTGGGTGTTGCCCACGCCTCCCGGGAACAGCGAGTCGCCGGAGAAAATGTGCGCCGGGCCCTCCGGGTCCTCGTACACGAGCGCGATCGACCCCGGGGTATGGCCGCGCAGGTGCACTGCTGTCACGTCGAAGCCGTCGAAGTTGCCGACGTCCCCGTGATCCAGCAGAACATCCACCGGCACCGGCAGCTCCGGGGCGTCATCCGTCCCGGACGCCGTCTTCACCCCGGTGGCCGCCACCAGGCCCGGCAGCGCCCGGACGTGGTCCCAGTGCTGGTGGGTAGTGGCAACCAGGGCCAGCTTCGGCGCCGCAGAAGTATCCGCGGCGGCGTCGGCAAGCAGCCCCTGGATGGCGGCCAGATCATCGGCCGCATCGATCAGGAGCTGCGCGCCCGACGCTGTGCTGGTGAGCAGATACACGTTGTTGTCCATCTCGCTGACCGAAATGCGGCGGATGGTGATGTCACGTAACGAGTGAATGAGCGAGTCCATGGGCTTCAGTCTACGGAAGACGCTATTCACGGCCCTGGGACACCCAGCTGGGGTCCGCGGAGCGGGAGCCGACGACGGCGTCCGCAGCGGCGTCGAGTTTCTCGAGTTGCGCTACGGTGATGTCGAGCGTCAAAGCGCCGAGGTTCTCATCGATCCGGTCCGCCCTGCGCGTCCCGGGGATGGGGACCACGGGCAGCCCCAGCTTCCGGCCCTGCGCGAGCAGCCAGGCCAGAGCCACCTGGGCAGGAGTTGCAGCCTGCCCGTCGGCGGCAAGTTCAGCCGCGACGGACTGCACGGCAGCGACCACACCCTGGTTGGCGTCCAGCGCCGCCTCGGCGAAGCGCGGGATGTTGCGACGGAAGTCGTTGCTGCCCAGCGTCGATGCGTCCACGGTGCCGGTGAGGAATCCCCGGCCCAGCGGCGAGTAAGGCACAAAACCCACCCCCAGCTCGGCCGCGGCAGGAACGACGTTTTGTTCCACATCGCGGCTCCAGATGGACCATTCGCTCTGGACCGCGGCGATCGGGTGGACGCTGCTGGCTTCGCGCAGCTCCTCGGCCGTCACCTCAGACAGGCCAAGATGCCGCACCTTGCCGGCCTGCACCAGCCCCGCCATGGCCTCCACGGTTTCCACTATCGGAACGCGGAGGTCCCGGCGGTGCATGTAGTACAGGTCGATGGTGTCGGTGCCCAGCCGTTGCAGGCTGCGGTCCACGGCCTGCCGCACATGCGCGGCGTCCCCCCGGATATCCGAGTAGCCCGCGGACGGGGTGCCCACCAAGCCAAACTTGGTGGCGAGCTGCACCTCGCCCCGGCGTTCCGCCAGGAGCCGGGCGATCAGCTCCTCGTTGCTGCCGCCGCCGTAGATGTCCGCCGTGTCGATGAAGCTGACCCCGGCATCCACCGCATGGTGCAGGGTCCGCAGGGCCTCGGCCGGATCGACCTCCCCGTACACCGGGGTCAGGGCCATGCCGCCGAACCCCAGCGGACTGACCATCAAACCGTCGCCGAGCATGACTGTTGCTGCCTTCATCGGGGCCTCTCCTTCGCTGTTTATACCCCTAACCCGGGGCCGCTCCGGAGTATTCCTGCGCTCCCGCCCAGTTACTGCCGGCAGTCGGGCCGCCGCCACGGCGTGTCGCCCCGGATCACCGGTCCGGTCGGACACTAACTGGGCGGGAGCGCCGGGGTAGCCGCGGATTTCCCCGCCGGCAGCAGCTTCAGCCCGGCCGCGCAGCCCACAATCCCCGCGATGAACAGCAATTTCAGCGGACTCGCCGGTTCGACGCCGGTCGCCATCGCCCAGCCGACCGTCAGGGCAGCGCCGATCCCCACCCAGACTGCGTAGGCCGTGCCGAGCGGAATGCTTTTCACGGCCAGGCCCAGTCCGGCCATGCTCAGCGTCGCAGTCAGCGCGAACACGAGGGTCGGCAGTGGGCGGGTGAAACCGTCGGACAGGCCCAGGGCCGTGGCCCAGACCGCCTCCAGCACGGCGGAGGCGAGCAGGATGAGCCAGGCCACGGTGGCGGCGGGCGCCTGGGTGGCCAGTTTCGGCGTGCGGTTCGCGGGCATGGTCACGCCACCAGCTTCAGGCCGGCCACGCACGCGACGATCCCGCCGAGCAGCAGGATCCGCGCCGCGGTGGCGGGCTCAACCTTGGTGATCATGGCGTAGGCGGAGGTCAGCACCACGCCGACACCCACCCAGACTGCGTATGCGGTGCCGGTCGGGATGGACTGCATGGCGACTGCCAGCCCGCCCGTGCTGGCCAGCACGGAGAGGAGGAAGACGGCGGCCGGTGCAATCCGGCGGCGGCCCGTGGCCTGCGCGGTCCGGTGCAGGGCAGCGGCCCAGACGGCCTCCAGCGACCCGGAAAGTATGAGAATTAACCACGACATGACAGCTCCTGTGGCCAGTCTTGTCGCGTGCCGGGTACTGAACCGTCGTCCGGAGGCCCCTGTGGCGGGGTCTTGATTCCAGCCTAGCAACACCCCCGCGGAGAGGCGAACCCGCCCAGGATCCCCGCCCTGCACCCGCGCGAACCCCACCTTCGAGTCTCCCCGCCGGCCCCCTCGCCTCGCAAGCTCGCCCAGGGAACCCCACCATCGAGTGCTCCAGAACCGCCGTATTGAGGGTTCATAACGGCAGTTCCGGAGCACTCGATGGGACGGCGCCGGGTCAGAGCACGGTGGCTCCGCTCCAGATCCGGAACTTCCTGCCCACGGGATGGACGCTGCAGCCCTCCGCGGCGGCGGCGAGGTCCCCGGCGGCGATGTCCGGGGCGGCCGAGACGATGGCGCGGCCGTCCGGATTGACCAGGGTTGCACGTTCCCCGATCCGGCGCAGTGCGGGCAGGGCGCCGCGCTCCAGCCGCTGCACGGTGACGTCCATCCCCACAATGCCCACCACCGGACCGTCCGCCCGGCAGAAGACCGGGTGCGTGAAGGTCAGGACGTATTCGTCCGTGCACAGGAAGTCCACGTACGGCCCGGTCACGTGGGCCTGCCCGGTCTCCACCGGGACGCGGAACCACTCGGACTTGACGTAGCGGCTGATGGAGTTGGGACTGAAGTTGGCGAGGGCGTCCACGTGCTCCAGTTCCGCGCCCTGCCACCAGGCAATGTAGCTGCGCTCGGGCCCCAGCAGCCCGGCATTGGCGAGGAATCCCGCGCCGGCAAAGTACCCTTCCGGCGTCCTGACCAGGTCCTCGACCACCGGCCGGATGAGTTTGTCCACGGCGGTACCGGTGACCCTGCCGGAGAGCGCGGCGAGGGCGCTTCCCGTGTCCGCCGCCCACGCCGCGAGCCGGTCCTCGATCCCGGTGATGGCAGCATCCAGTTCCCCGGCATGCACGGCGATGGTGTCCATGGAGGCGGTGGTTTCCGACATCGGGGTCTCTGCCTTTAGCTTGAAGGAACCGGGGGTGGTCAGTAGCGTTTGGACTGCTCAGTCAGCAGCCAGTCCGTGGTGGCGGTGACCAGCGCTTTCACCGCGGCTTCCGCCGCGGCCGGCTCACGGACCTCGATAGCGGCCGCGACCTCCTCGAGGAGCCCGGTGGTCGTGGCGCGGTAGCCGGCGTCGGCGCACGGCAGCAGCGTGAGCGTGCCCAGGTCGGCCTGCAGCCGGATCAGTTCCCGGGCCAGCCTGGCCGAGCGGGCGATGGCGGCCACCTCGAGCAGGAACTCGGAGAGCGCCAGCCGCCAGTGCAACGGATCCTCCTCCGCCGTCGGGATGAAGGAACGCAGGGTGGCCATGTCCGCTGCATCGGAGCGCCGGGCCGCGACGCTGGCGCAGGCTGCGGCGATGGCCTGGTAGTGCAGCCCCAGGTCGCTGATCTGAAGCCGGGTCAGTTCCCGCAACTGGTCCAGGGCCCGTTCCCGGGAGGGCAGGACGTCGTCGGCGATGAAGCTTCCCCCGCTGCGGCCCCGGGCCGTGCGGATGATGCCCGCGGTCCGCAGCTGGGACAGGGCCTCGCGCGCGGTCACCGCGGAGACGCCCAGGGCGGCGGCGAGTTCGGTCTCGTTGGGCAGCCGCTGGCCGCTGGTGAGCAGCCCGGTTTCCACCGCCTGTTCAATCCGGCCGCACACCTCGTCCACCAGGCCGCGGGATTTAATAGGGGTGAAAACGGCCGCCAGGCTGCGGGAGGCGCTCTGCGGTGTCAGCAGCATCCGGGCCTCCCTGGCAGTTTCTGGCGTCGCGCCCCCGCACCTGGTCCTGGCACCAGGAGCCGGCGCGCTGGGGGCTGCCGGCGTCCGGTTGATGCCATCCTAATCCGGGCGCTCGTGGGGGTCTATACACAAAACCTATGGAGTAATAGTATTTGGCCCATCAGCCCGCTGTGTGGCCTGGAGCACATCCCGCTGTGTCGCATCTAAGACGATCCGGCAACGGAGTTAGGCGCACCCCATGACCGAAACGCTCGCCGCCGGAAGTCAGGCCGAAACGGACGCGGTTCCGGCGATCCGCATGCGGAGACTCACCAAAATCTTCGGGGACACGGTCGCCGTCAACAACCTGGACCTGGATATCCGCCAGGGCGAGTTCTTCTCCATGCTCGGGCCCTCGGGCTCCGGCAAGACCACCGTCCTGCGCCTGATCGCCGGCTTCGAACTGCCCACATCCGGAAGCATCGAGCTTGAGGGCAAGGACGTCACCGGCATGGCGCCTTTCGAACGAGACCTCAACACCGTTTTCCAGGACTACGCACTGTTTCCGCACATGTCCCTCGTCGACAACGTTGCCTACGGCCTGCGCGTGCGGGGCATGCCCCGGAAGGAGCGCCAGGAGCGGGCCCGCGAAGCCCTGGAGCGGGTGCAGCTGGGGAAGTTCGTCGGACGCAAGCCCGCCCAGCTCTCCGGCGGCCAGCGCCAGCGGGTAGCCCTGGCCCGGGCGCTGGTGGTGCAGCCGAAGGTCCTGCTGCTGGATGAGCCGCTCGGCGCCCTGGACCTGAAGCTCCGGCAGCAGATGCAGGTGGAACTCAAGGAACTGCAGCGTTCGCTCGGCATCACCTTCATCTTCGTCACCCATGACCAGGAGGAGGCCCTGACCATGAGCGACCGGATCGGCGTCTTTAACAACGGGAGCCTGGAACAGATCGGCACGGCGCACGAGATCTACGAGCGCCCGGGCGGTGCGTTCGTGGCCAACTTCGTCGGCACCTCCAACATCTTCGACGCCGCCCACGCCCAGAAACTCTACGGCCGCGCGGAGCAGGTCTGTATCCGGCCGGAACGGCTGCGCCTGTCCTGGACGGCGGCACCGGAACCGCGCGCCGGCGTCACCTCCCGCCCCGGAACCGTCACCGCCCTGGTCTACGTCGGGCACGCCACCCAGGTGCGGGTGCAGCTCGACGACGGTCCCGCCGTCGTCGTTCTCGCCCCGGAGACGCTGCCCGGTGACGACGCGGAACTGCTGGACCGGCGCGTCACGGTGAGCTGGGACGACGACGCCGCCGTCTGGCTGCCGCCCGGCGGCTCCTGAAGTTCCAGCCGTGCACCGCCACGCGGAACCAGCTTCACCCCCACAACGAAAGGTAAGGATCATGGCATCAAGAAATCGGGCCTCCCTCGTGGTTGGGGTGGCCGCGGCGGCAGCGCTCGCACTGGCGGGCTGCGGCACCACCGGCGGGGGATCGGCCACCCCGACCCCGCAGCCGGTCAAATCTGAAATCGGCCAGGGCGAAGGGCAGCTCACCATCCTTGCCTGGCCGGGCTATGTCGAGGACGGCAGCAACGACCCCGCCGTCGACTGGGTGACTCCCTTCGAGACCGAGACCGGGTGCAAGGTGAGTTTCAAGCCTTTCGGCACCTCGGACGAAGCCGTGACCCTGATGCGCACCGGCCAGTACGACGTCGTCTCGGCCTCCGGTGACGCCTCCCTGCGGCTGATTGCCGGCAACGACGTGGAGCCCGTCAACATGGACCTGCTGAAGAACTACGCCGACGTGTACCCGTTCCTGAAGGACAAGGCCTGGAACACCGTGGACGGCCAGAACTATGGGATGCCCCATGGCTGGGGAGCCAACCTGCTGATGTACTCCGTGGACACCGTCGCCCCGGCACCCAGCTCGTGGAGCGCAGTGTTCGACGACGCCGCCCAGCACAGCGGAAAGGTCACCGCCTACGATTCCCCGATCTACATCGCCGACGCCGCCGTGTACCTGATGGCCAAGAAACCCGAACTCGGGATCAAGAACCCCTACGCGCTGGACAAGGACCAGCTCGCGGCCGCCGTTGAACTGCTGAAGGAGCAGCGCAAACACGTCGGCGAGTACTGGAGCGACGTCGTCAAGGAGGTCCAGGCCTTCGCCAGCGGCAGCACGGTGGTCGGCACCACGTGGCAGGTCGGCGCCAACATCGCCGTGGCAAACGGGACCAATGTGCAGACCCTGCTGCCCGAAGAGGGCGCCACCGGCTGGTCGGACACCTGGATGATCGGTTCGGAGTCCAAGAACAAGAACTGTGCCTACCTGTGGCTGGACTACATCGCCAGCCCCGAGGCCAATGCGGCGGTCGCGGAGTACTTCGGCGAGTCGCCGGCCAACCCCAAGGCCTGCGAGCTGACCAAGGACAAGGCGCACTGCGAGACCTTCCACTCCGGTGACGAGGCCTACGCGGAGCAGATCTGGTACTGGACCACCCCGGTGGCCGAATGCCTGGACGGCCGCACGGACGTCAAGTGCACGGATTACTCGGAGTGGACGAAGGCCTGGACGGAGATCAAGGGCTGACATGACACTCCAGACGCAGCACCCGGTCCCCGGGGCGCCGCCAGCTGCAGCAGCCGTGCCCCGGCCCAAAGCCCACAGGTTCTCGGCGCTGCTCCACCGCTCGCCGAACCTTCGGCTGGCGGGGCTGGTGACCGCCCCCGCCGGCTGGCTGGTGCTCGTCTACATCGCCGCCCTCGCGGCGCTGCTGATCACCGCGTTCTGGACCGTGGACACCTTCACCGGCAAGGTGTCCACGGTCTGGACCACCGACAACCTGGTGACGGTCCTGACCGATCCGGTCTACCAGCGGATCACCCTGCGGACCCTCTGGATCGCCATCGCCGTGACCCTGATCGACCTGGTCCTGGCACTGCCCATGGCGTTCTTCATCGCCAAGGTGGCCGGACCGCGCTGGCAGAAGCTGCTGGTGGTGGCCGTGCTGATGCCGCTGTGGGCCAGCTACCTCGTCAAGGCCTACGCCTGGCGGAACGTGCTCGCCGACGGCGGGCTGCTGGAGTGGCTGGGGGCACCGATCGGGCTGGAATCCCCGGGGTACGGCGAAACCGCCGTGATCCTGACGCTGGCGTACATCTGGCTGCCGTTTATGATCCTTCCGATCTATGCGGGGTTCGACCGGGTCCCTGATTCGCTGCTGGAGGCCTCCGGGGACCTGGGGGCAAAACCGCTGACCACCATGCGGCTGGTCATGTTCCCGCTGCTGGTCCCCTCCATCATTGCCGGAACGATTTTCACGTTCTCGCTCTCGCTGGGGGACTACATCACGGCCCAGATTGTCGGCGGCACCACCCAGATGCTCGGCACGGTGGTCTACGCGAACGTCGGGGCCGCGAACAACCTGCCGTTCGCCGCCGCCGTCTCGCTTGTCCCGATCGCCATCATCACGCTGTACCTCTTCATCGTCCGGCGCTCCGGCGCCCTCAACAGCCTGTGACCAGTGGCGGCGTTTAGCCCGGAACAGCCGGCAGGAGCACCATGAGACTTTCCCGAAGCGCCAAAGTCATCCTCGGCGTCGTCACCGCGGTCGTGTTCCTCTTCATCTATCTGCCGCTGCTGCTGGTGGTGGTGAACTCCTTCAACGCGGACCGGACGTTCGGCTGGCCGCCGCAGGGGTTCACCCTGGAGTGGTGGGGGCGGGCCTTGGATTCCACCGGCGTCCGGGAGGCCGTGGTGTCCTCGCTCTGGGTGGCGCTGGTCTCGACCATCATTTCGCTGGTGCTGGGGACGCTCCTGGCGCTGGCGCTGCTGCGCTACAAGTTCTTCGGCCGGGATGTCATCAGCCTGCTCGTGATCCTGCCCATCGCGCTGCCCGGCATCGTGACCGGCATCGCCCTGAACAACATGTTCACCACCATTCTGGGTGTCTCGCTGAGCATGTGGACGGTCGTGATCGCACACGCCACCTTCTGCATGGTGACCGTGTTCAACAACGTCATTGCGCGGCTGCGCCGGATGCACGGCGGGCTGGAGGAGGCGTCTGCGGATCTGGGCGCCGGTGTGTTCACCACGTTCCGGCTGGTCACGTTCCCGCAGCTCCGCTCCGCCCTGCTGGCCGGTGGCCTGCTGGCCTTCGCGCTGAGCTTCGACGAGATCATCGTGACCACGTTTACCATCGGTGCCGGGGACACCACCCTGCCGATCTGGATCCTGCAGAACCTCTTCCGGCCCAATCAGGCGCCGGTGGTCAACGTCGTGGCCGTCGTCCTGATCGTCGTCTCGATCGTGCCGATCTGGCTCGCGCAGCGGCTGTCCGAGGACTCGGTGGGGATCGGCGCCACGCGGGTGAAGGTGACGGAGGGCTAACCCGCGACGGGGTCGATTGACACGACGGCCAGGAAGCCGCGGCCCAGGACCTCGGGAGTGTCAGTATCGGAACCGACGACGGCGTCATAGCGGGCGAGCGTGGTCGGCTCTTGCCCCTGCGTCCCCGGGGAACCAACAGCTGGCTCCCCGCCGGACGGCGCGCCCGGCCCGGCGCCGGCGGTGCCGGGAGTGACCGAAGCCTGGCCCTGGAGCAGGATTCCGAACTGGCCCTCGAACACCGGATGCGCCCGCTTCTTGGACAGCTCGATGATGGAGGTGTAACCCTTGAACACGCCGCGGCGGGTGATGACGTTCAGGTCACGGATATCGCCCGTCGGAAGCGCCCCGGACGCAACAGCGTCGCCGGAGAACCGGAACGGGCGGTACTTCTCGAGCGGGTGCTCGGACCCGTCGACGCTCAGCAGCAGCAGTTCGCCCTCCACCACGGTGAGGACGCGGTCCAGGCCGGGGAACGCCGAGAAATCGCCGGCCTTGGACATGTCGGCGATGCTGACCCGCCAGTCCCAGTCTGCGGCCGGGGGGCCGTCCTGCGGGGGGCAGTCCTGCGGGACGGTTGCCGCGGAATGGCTGGCCACCTCGCGGGTCACCCCGCCGCCGTTGCGCCAGGGGTGGGCTTTCAGCTCGGCATAGCGGATGATCTGCATCCCTCCACCCTATCCGCCGGCCGGGAACGTAGTCGGGGGCCCCGGCCGCTGCCAGCAGCGTCGAGGTCCGACTTCTCGCCCATGTTCTGGACCAACACGGGCGCCGAATCCAACCTCGGGGACAGGTGAGGCGCCCGTCTTGCCCCGGTCCTTGCTAACGTCGGAGGCAGAAACAAGGTAAACACCGAAGAAGGAACCCGAATGTTCGTCAAGGTATGCGGGCTCAGCACCCCCGAGTCGGTCCGGGCCGCGGCGGCGGCCGGGGCGGACGCCGTCGGCTTCGTCCTGACCCGCAGCCCCCGCGAAGTGACGCCGGCGCAGGCACGGGAACTCCGGGCCCACGTCCCGGCCGGCGTCCCCGCCGTCGGCGTCTTCCGGCACGAAGCCGCGGCGGACGCCGTCGCGCTGGCCGGCGAGGCCGGGCTGGGCTGGGTCCAGCTGCACGGCGACCGCACCCCCGCGGACGTGCGCACCGTGCACGACGCCGGGTTCAGGCTCATCCGGGCCGTCACCATGTCCGCCGCGCCCGAGGCGTTCGCGGACTGGGGCGAGGACCTGCTCCTGATCGACGCCGCCGTCCCCGGCTCCGGCGAGGCCTGGGACTACGCCCTGGTCCGCGACAAGGGGCTGGCGGGGCGCAACTGGCTGCTGGCCGGCGGGCTCGATCCCGCCAACGTCGCCGGCGCCGCCGCGCAGGCAGGTGCCTGGGGCGTGGACGTCTCTTCCGGTGTCGAGTCCTCCCGAGGGGTGAAGGACCTGGGCAAGATCCGGGACTTCGTGGCGGCGGCAAAGCCCCCGGCCGCGAAACCCTGAACTGCGAAACCCTGAACTCCGCGGCAGGAATGCCGGCGGACCCTCCCGTGTTGGTCCTTACATGTTGCGCATCGGATTCTTGTCCTTCGGGCATTGGGGGCCCGGGCATGAACCTGATGAGCTCCACGTTGCTCACCGAGGACACGGGGTGCCCTTCGACCAGCTTCAGGCCGAGCAGATCGGCATGTTCCGGCAGGCCTGGGCCGCCACCGGCCATCGGCATGAACCGCGCGTCTCGGTGAACCGCGCGTCTCGGTGAGCCGCAGCGTCCTGCCGATCGTCGACGAGGAGGACCGCCGGTTCTTCGGTCTCAGCGCCCTGCGGGAGAAACGCGACCAGGTCGGGGTGATCGACGGCCTGGTGGCCCGTTTCGGCCGGAGCTACGTGGGCGCCCCTGACGCCATTGCCGAGGAACTGGCCGCCGACGCCGCGGTGCGGGACGCCGACACCCCGCTGCTCACCGTCCCCAACCAGTTGGGTGTGGACTTCAACGCCAAGCTGTTGGGCACCGCGGTCCGGGACATCGCCCCGGCGATCGGCTGGGCGCCCAAGGCGCGGCTGTAGCGGCCCCTCCGGTTCCGTGGAAGGCTGGCCGGGCCGCGGCGCCGTGGCTAGCATGGCTCTGTGGGGGAGTACCCCGATGACCCGGCGGGCCCGGCCCGCCACCTGCGAAGGAGACCGTTGTGACCCTGCCCGAAGGTTTGACCCCCGGCGTCTGGACACTGGACCTGTCCCACAGCGAAGTCGGCTTCACGGTCCGCCACGCCGGCATCAGCAAGGTCCGGGGCCGCTTCAACGAGGCCGCGGCGGAAGCCCATGTCGGCGAATCCCTCGCCGACTCCAGCCTGCATGCCGGCATCAAGACCGCCAGCTTCGACTCGGGCGATGCCAACCGCGACGCCCACGTCCGCGGCGCTGACTTCTTCGACGTCGAAAAGTATCCGGACATGACGTTCCGTGCCACCGGCATCAGGGGCGACGGCGAGGACTACGTGCTGACCGGCGACCTCACCATCCGCGGCGTCACCAAACCGGTGGACCTGGAAGTTGAATTCACCGGGATCGCGGTGGACCCGTTCGGCGCCACCCGGGCCGGGTTCAGTGCGGAGGCGGACATCAGCCGCAAGGAATTCGGCCTGACCTGGAACGCCGCGCTAGAGGCCGGCGGGCTGCTGGTCAGCGACAAGGTCAAGATCAATGTCGAGGCGGCCATGGTGAAGCAGGAGCAGCCAGCCGGGCGGTCGAACGTCTAGAAAAGCAGCAGGACGAAGCCGCCGACCGTGGAAACGATCCCCACCCCGGTGAGGATCCAGCCCACGGCCCAGGCGGCATTGTCCGGCTTCGGCGGGGTGAGTCCCCAGCGGGACGGGTGGCAGACGTCATAGTAGAGGTCGACGTCGGACCCCACCACCAGGCCGTGCGACTCGGCCGCCGGCAGCAGGGACCGGTGGTCGGCGTCGTGGTGGTCCGTCCAGCTGTAACCCGTGAAACCGCCGGCGCTGATCACTTTGCCGGTGGTCCCGGCCCACTCGCAATGGCGCCGCCGCAGAATCCAGCCCCACACCAGCAGCGGCAGGCCCAGCACGAAACCCACCCACGTCATGACTTCGAGAATGGGGCCCAGCAGGTCCCCGATGCTTGTCATCTGCGCGTGTCCCGGGCGGGCGGCGTCAGCGCGTGACGCGCGAGCGGCGCAGGAAGAACATGATGCCGGCGCCCATCAGGACCAGGAGGCCCACGTAGAGCAGGAACTGCACGGCCTCCACCACAAGCCCGACGACCAGCAGGATGAGCGCAACGATCAGGGCAATCTTCAGGAGTGCAGGCATGCTCCCAGTATTGTGCCCTTTCGTGCGTACGCAAAGCTCCGTGCCCGCCGTCAGCGTCACGGGACACATTTCAGGAATTGTTCAGGGTGAACCCCTAGCCCGGATCGGCCTCCGGCGGGGGAGAATGGAGCCATGAAGACATTGCTTAACATCATCTGGCTGCTCTTCGGCGGGCTCTGGCTCGCGCTCGGCTACTTTGTGGCCGGGATCATCTGCTGCCTGCTGATCGTCACCATCCCGTGGGGGATCGCGTCGTTCCGCATTGCCAACTATGCGCTCTGGCCGTTCGGGCGCACGGTGGTGGACCGTCCGGGCGGCACGGGCGTGTTCTCGCTGCTCGGGAACGTCATCTGGCTGCTCGTCGCCGGCATCTGGATCGCGATCGCTCACGTCGTGACCGCCTTCGCCATGGCCGTCACCATCATCGGCATCCCGCTGGCCATCGCCAATCTCAAGCTCATTCCGGTCTCGCTCATGCCGCTGGGCAAACAGATCGTCCCGACCGACAAGCCCTTTGTGACGGCCTACAGCAAGGCCTACCGCTAACCGTTGTAGAGGAGAAGCCCCGCAATGTCCGAGCACGTCACAGCCGTTCCCGCAGCGTCCGGCCAGGGTGGGTCCGCCGCTCCGCCCGAGGACCTCATGCTGGTCATCACCCGCGAATTCCAGGCCCCCATCGCCCGGGTGTGGTCCGCCCTGACGGATCCGGACCAGGCAGCGGCCTGGTGGGGTCCGCGCGGGTTCCACGTTCCCCGCCCGAGCATCGACGCGGACCTGGAGATCGGCGGCCTCTACCGGGCCTGCATGATCCAGGACAGCACCGGGGAAGAACACTGGTGGAGCGGCGTCCACACGGACATCGAACCGCCCAATCTCTTCATCTTCACCCATGCCTGGGACAAGCCGGACGGCACCCGCGGCTTTGAGACCGAGGTGACCTTCCAGCTGGAGGAGATCGACGGCGGCACCCGGATGACGTTCTTCCAGGGCCCCTTCGACTCGATCGAGAACCGCGACGGCCAGGGCGTCGGCTGGCGCGAGTCCTTCGACCGGCTCGCCGACCACCTCCGCCGCGACCCCTGACCGACCAAGGCAACACCAGACAACGCGGGGTCACATAACGCCCATACCAAGGGGATGTATGGGCGCTAAGTGACCCCGCGTTGCTGTTGAATTGCGGCCGGACGCTGGCTGTGTGCCGGGTGAACCTACCGGAGTTCGGCCTGCAGGTTCCGCCGCGCCGAGTCCAGCCACAGCTCCCGGGCCCGTTGGGTGTGGAATAGCGGATCCAGCCGCAGGAGCTGGCGGACGACATCGGCGCGGCCGACGTCGAAGTCGTCGTCGCCGATGTGCGCAAAGTCCTGCCGGACGGCGGCCAGGTACCGGGCGTAGGCTGCCGGCGCCCCGCCGAGCACGGAGAGGTCGGCGTCGCTGAGCAGGGCGGCGGCCCCGTCGCCGGTTTCCGGCTGGTGGTCCGCCGTCATCCGCACCAGCCGGGCCACCTCGTCCACCTCGGCCGCGGGAAGCCCGGCGCGGGCCAGCCGGTCCTCGGCGAGCCGGGCCGACTCCTCCTCATCCTGGCCCGCGATGCCGCGGTAGACAGCGTCGTGGAACCAGGCGGCGAGCAGCACGGTGCGGGGCGGGCCGGCGGGCCCGGTGAGGAGGTCCAGGGCCTCCAGGACCGCCAGCAGATGCGTGCGGCCGTGGTACTTCCGGTGCTCCTCGCCCCAGCGGTCCAGCAGGTCCAGGAAGAGCGCGTCGTGGCCGGGCAGGACGGTGTTCCAGCGTGTCAACAGGGGGAGTTTGAGCGAGCCGCTGCGCTGCCGGGCCGGGATCCGCAGGCCGCTGGCGATCAGTTTGCGGACCAGGACCCGTCCCTCGACCGGCACGGCCCCGGAGGCCACGAGGGCGCTGTAGCGGGCTTCGGCGACGTCGTAGTGGTCGCCGTCGAACGCCCTGGCCGGGATGCCGGCCGCCGCCGCGAAGGCGTGCAGTTCCTCCAGCGAGGTGTCCGAGACCAGGTGCGAGAAGTGTGTCCCGTGCGCCGGCCAGAGCGGAGGGTCCAGGTAAATGGGCATGGGGAAGTCTAATCCGGCCGCGGATCAGCCCTGGCTGGCGTCAGCAGCGGCAGTGTCGGACTGCTGCTCCGCCTGGGTCCGCGCACGGAGCGGCTTGGAGCGCACGCCTTCGCCCTTTTCATTCAGCTGGGTCTCATGCTCGGCTTCGGCGATCTCCGCAGGCGTGATCTCGCCTCCTGAGTTCCAGGCCTTGATCGCGGCCCAGGCCACCGCCACGAGGGGGACGGCAAGGATGGCGCCGATGATGCCGGCAAGGATGGTGCCGGCTGTGAGGGCCAGCAGGATGACGAGGGCGTGGACGTTGAGCGCCTGGCCCATCACCACGGGCTGCAGGAAGTTGCCCTCCAGCTGGTTGACGACGATCACGACGATGATGACGACCAGGGCCGCGAGCGGGCCGTTGGCGACCAGCGCGACGAGCGCCGCGAGGATGCCGGCCAGGGTGGCGCCGATCAGCGGGATGAAGGCTCCGATGAAGGTCAGCGCGGCGAGCGGCAGCGCGAGCGGCACTCCCATGATCACCAGCGCCAGGCCTATGAAGAACGCGTCCACGAAGGCGACGATGGAGGTGCCGCGCACGTAGCCGCCGAGCACGTTGAGGCTCCGCTCCCCGGAGCGGCGTGCCCTGACCAGCTTCTCGCCCTTGAAGGCCCGCAGCATGAACGCCCAGATGCTTTCGCCGTCCTTCAGGAAGAAGAACAGGATCACCGCCATGAGTACGGCTCCGGTGATGAAGTTGCCGGCCGCGCTGAGCCCGGAGATGGCGCCCGCGCCGACGGTGCTGCTGGTGGCGAAGTCGATGGCGGCGTCGCGCGCCTGCTGGATCTGCTGGTCATCGATGGGGATGGGGCCGGTGCGGATGAAGTCGTAGACGCGGTCGAAGCCCTCCGTGGCCTTGCTGGCCAGTTCGTCCGCCTGGCTCATGACGGCGAAGACGATGCCGGTGATCACAGCCCCGAACGCGAGCAGGAGCGCCACGAACGACACGGTGGTGGCGGCGGTGCTGGGCCAGCCGCGGCGGCGCAGCCAGTGGACGAAGGGTGCGATCGCGGCGGCAAGGATCAGCGCCAGCAGCGCCGGAATCACCACGAGCCGCACCTGGATCAGGGCGTACACCACGACCACGGTCAGAACCAGCAGCAGGAGGACCTGCGCGGTCCTCGTGCTGGCGCGGCCCAGGCTGTCGTTCCAGGGGGTTGTCTTGTCCGGGCTGCCCATGCTGCTTTGTCTCCCACTATCGGATGGTCATGATACTTACCAACCGTCTCACAGCCGGAGGTCCCAGCCCGCGGGGACTGGCCCGTTCATCAGGAAGTGGCGGGACCGATGTTCTGGTTGCCGCGGAAGGTGTTCCCCGGGTCGAACTCGCGTTTCACCCCGCCCGGCCGGGCGTAGTTCTCGTCCCCGGAGGCGGCCCGGACCCGTTCCTGGCCCTCGTCGCCGATGAAGTTCAGCCGCACGCCCCCGGTCGAGGAGGGTGCGATGTCCTCAGGGACAACCGTCCACTTCTGCGGTCGGATTCCGATCTGCGGCGAGGTAGCCCCCTCCAGACCGCAAATGCGGACTAGAGTGTACCTATGCCCAATATTCGAGTGTCCAAAGCGGCCCGGCTGCTGGGTGTCAGCGATGACACCATCCGGCGCTGGACGGAGAACGGCAGCCTGACCCCGCTCAAGGACGACGCCGGCCGGCTCGCCGTCGACGGGCTGGAACTCGCGCGGCTCGCCCGGGAGCAGGCCCAGCTTCCGGCTGATCCGGCCAAAGCGGGCAGCTCGGCCCGCAACCGCTTCACCGGCCTCGTCACGGCGATCACCGCCGACACCGTCATGGCCCAGGTGGAACTGCAGTGCGGGCCGTTCCGGGTGGTGTCCCTGATGAGCAGCGAGGCCGTGCGGGAGCTTGGCCTGGAGCTTGGCTCGGTTGCGACCGCCGTCGTCAAGGCCACCACGGTGATCATCGAAACGCCCAAAGGCAAGGGGGCCGTTTGAGGCCCGCACCCTGGTCCGCCGCCGCGCTGGCGGCAGGAGTTGCTGCCGCCGCCCTGGCGGGCTGCGCCGCACCGGCTGGGGATGCCGGCAGGACCGTCACCGTCTTCGCAGCGGCTTCCCTCAGGGCCCCCTTCACGGCGCTCGCCGAGCAGTTCGAGGCCGCGAACCCCGGAACCACCGTGACCCTCAGCTTCGCCGGGTCCTCCGACCTCGCCACCCAGATCAGCCAGGGCGCCCCGGCGGATGTCTTGGCCGCAGCCGACGCCAACACCATGGCCAGGCTGAGCGGCGCGGGACTGGTGGAGGGCCCGTCCCGGGACTTCGCGAGCAATGTGCTGACCATCGCCGTGCCCCCGGGGAACCCCACGTCCATCGCCTCCTTTGCCGATCTCGCCCGGCCCGGCGTCAGGACGGTCATCTGCGCGGCGCAGGTCCCCTGCGGCGCGGCCGCGAAGGCGGTCGAGCAGGACACCGGCGTCACGCTGAAGCCGGTCAGCGAGGAATCGTCCGTGACCGATGTCCTGGGAAAAGTCACCTCGGGGGAGGCCGATGCGGGGCTGGTCTATGTCACGGATGTTAGGACCGCCCGGGACAAAGTGCAGGAAGTCCCCTTCCCCGAGTCGGCGCAGGCCGTGAACACCTATCCGATCGCGGCGGTGCGGACCGGCCAGCACAAGGAACTCGCGGCCACTTTCATCGAGGCCGTGATGGGTCCCGACGGCCAGCGGCTCCTCCGCGGCGCCGGCTTCGGAACCCCCTAGGTGCGCATGCGGAGGGACAGCACCTACAACGGGATTCCGCGCTGGGTCGTGGCCGTGGCCGCCGTCGGGGCGCTGTTGGTGCTGCTGCCGCTTGCGGCCATGCTGGGTCGGGTCAACTGGCCGCAGTTCATCCCGCTCATCACCTCGGAATCCTCGCTCACCGCCCTGGGGCTCAGCCTCCGCACGGCCGCCGCGAGCACGGTGCTGTGTGTGCTGTTCGGGGTGCCGCTGGCGCTGGTGCTGGCCCGCGGTGACTTCCCCGGCCAGCGGCTGCTGCGGTCCTTCGTCCTGCTGCCGCTCGTGCTGCCCCCTGTGGTGGGCGGCATCGCGCTGCTGTATGCCTTCGGCCGCCAGGGCCTCGTGGGGCAGAGCCTCGAAATCGCCGGCATCCAGATCGCGTTCACGACGACGGCGGTGGTGCTCGCCCAGACCTTCGTGGCCCTGCCGTTCCTGGTGGTCAGCCTCGAAGGCGCCCTCCGGTCGGCCGGCAGCCGGTACGAGGCCGTCGCTGCGACCCTCGGTGCGCGCCCCACCACCGTGCTGCGCCGGGTCACCCTGCCGCTGGTCCTGCCCGGGCTCGCATCCGGGGCCGTGCTCTCCTTCGCCCGGAGCCTGGGCGAATTCGGCGCCACGCTCACCTTCGCCGGCAGCCTGCAGGGCGTCACCCGCACGCTGCCGCTGGAGATCTACCTGCAGCGGGAGACCGACGCCGACGCCGCCGTCGCGCTGTCCCTGCTGCTGGTCGTCGTGGCGGTCGTCGTCGTCGGGCTCTCCTACCGGGGGCCCGCGCCCGCCGGTTCCGGCGGCGGGACGGCCCGCCCCGGCACCCGAGGGCGGG
The DNA here is from genome assembly GCF_055412825.1 of Pseudarthrobacter linnaei. NCBI lineage: Bacteria > Bacillati > Actinomycetota > Actinomycetes > Micrococcales > Micrococcaceae > Pseudarthrobacter > Pseudarthrobacter linnaei. The sequence continues at coordinate 120,915 of NZ_JBVAYX010000005.1, read as the reverse complement.
TGGCGGCGTGACGTTCACGCTCGACGCCGCCCTCGCCGCCCGCCGTTTTGAGGTGTCGCTGAGCCTGGCGCCGGGCGAGACGGTGGCCGTGCTCGGCCCGAACGGGGCCGGGAAATCCACGCTGCTCTCCGTGGTCGCCGGGCTGCTCCGTCCGGACACCGGCCGGGCCGCAGTGAACGGCCGGGTGCTGTTCGAGCTCGGTCCCGGTGTGCACACCTGGACCGCGCCGCACCGCCGCGGAACCGCCCTGCTGGCCCAGGACCCGCTGCTGTTTCCGCACCTGAGCGCCCTCGAAAACGTCGCCTTCGGGCCGCGGAGCGCGGGGGTTGCGAAGCGCGACGCCCGGGAGACCGCCCGGCACTGGCTGGCCGAGGTCGACGCCGCCGACCTCGCCGACCGCCGGCCCGGGGAGCTGTCCGGCGGGCAGGCGCAGCGTGTGGCGGCGGCCCGTGCCCTGGCCGTGAACCCCGAGATACTCCTGCTGGACGAGCCCCTCTCCGCCCTGGACATCCACGCGGCTCCGCTGCTGCGTCGGCTGCTCAAGCGGGTGCTCGCCGGGCGGCGCGCCATCATCGTCACCCATGACGTCCTGGACGCCTACATGCTGGCGGATCGGGTGATCGTGATGGAGGAGGGCCGGATCACCGAGGACGGGCCCACCCGCGAGGTCCTCCGGCGGCCGCGCAGCCGCTTCGCCGCAGGGCTGGCCGGGCTGAACCTGGTGGCGGGGACCGTGACTCCCGCCGGGATCCGGTCGTCCGAGGGCCTGGAGTTCGCGGGCCAGCACGACGCCCCGCTGGTTCCCGGGCAGGCCGGCGTGGCGGCGTTCCCGCCGTCGGCCGTGTCGGTGTTCCTGGACGAGGCGCACGGCAGCCCGCGGAACTCGTTCCGCGTCACGGTCACGGACCTGGAGCCGCACGGGGACCAGATCCGGGTCCGCGCCGGCGAGCTGACCGCGGACGTGACCCCTGCCGCGTCCGCGGACCTCGGGCTGGCGCCGGGCCTTGAGGTCTATTTCGTGGTCAAGGCGGCGGTGGTGTCGATCTATCCGGCCTGACGGCGGCCGGCGGCGCCGGGCTCCCCGCGGTCCTTGCGGACGGGGTGCTGGCTGACGATAGACACCCGGTTGAAGGCGTTCATGGCGATCACCAGCCAGCTGATGGCGGAGAACTGCCCGTCCGTGAGGTGCTTCCGGGCGGCGGCGCCCTCGTGCTCGCGGGCCCGGGCGTCCGAGATGTTGGTGATGGCCTCGGCCAGGGTCAGTGCTGCACGTTCCGTCTCGGTGAAGAGGTCCGTGTCCCGCCAGGCCGGCAGGACGGCCAGGCGCTGGGCGGATTCGCCGTTTTTCACGGCGTCGCCCACGTGCAGGTCCAGGCAGTAGGCACAGCCGTTGATCTGCGAGATGCGGACATTCAGCAGCTCGATCAGCGTCCGGTCCAGGCCGGCCTCGTCCGCGGCCTCCTTGGCTTTCAGGCCCAGTCCGTTGAGGGCCCGCCAGGCGGCCGGGTGCTCCTTGTCCAGAAAGATGGACCGGGTGGGGTGGTGCTGCGCTGCCGCTTTCTCATCCATGGTCAAAAGACTACCCACGGAAAACTTCAAAAAATGGTGCGTGACAGATCTGTCATATGTATGACAAGATGCAAGAACCACAAAATGTCATGGAAGCGGCTTCCTGGGCAGCTCCACGGAACTGGTCCGCCGACGTCGTACCAGCGCCCATCAATCGACGGCCGGCTCCTTGGGGGAGTCGACCGTCGAATGGGTTTAACGGGGTCTGGTCCGCAGTGCACTCCCTCGGGGCATGTCCACTCCTGCGCCCGAGGAGTGGGCATATCGGGACTATGTCCGGCCGCCCGCCCGCGCGGAGGGCATGTCCATTCCCAGACCTGGCCCCCACCCCGCGCAGGGGGCATGTCCATTCCTGCGCTCCAGCCCTTGGGGACATGTCCATTCCTGGGCCCCGGGAGTGGGCATATCGGGGATATGTCCAGCCCCTCGTGCGCACGGGGGGCATGTCCCCCGGGGTGGGTGGGTGTGTCCCGGGGGACTCCGGCCCTAGACAGCAGTTTCGCCGTCGGCAAACATGGAGCCAAAGGGACCCCCTGCAAAGTTGAGCGGAGTAGACTCAACTTTAATATCAGCATGTTCCCGGAAGGAGCTCTCTTTGGACGCCAAATTCACCACCAAGAGCCAGGAGGCTCTTGCGGCAGCCGCCATGAATGCCTCGACGGCGGGCAACCCCCAGCTCGAGCCCGCCCATCTGCTGAAGGCGCTGATGGACCAGCGCGAGGGTGTGGCCGTGGCGCTCCTGCGCGCCACAGGCACGGACCCGGATGCCGTCAGCGTCCAGGCCAGCACCGCGATCAAGGCCTTGCCGTCCACCTCCGGCAGTTCGGTGCAGCAGCCGCAGCTGTCCCGCACCGCCCTGCAGGCCATCAAGAACGCCCAGAACGAGGCCGAGCGGCTCGGGGACACGTTCGTGTCCACCGAGCACCTGCTGCTGGGGCTCGCGTCCGGAAGTGACGCCGTCGGCAAGCTGATGCGCGATGCCGGCGCCTCCCACGAGGCCCTGCTCGCCGCCCTCCCGGGTGTCCGCGGCGACCGCAAAGTGGACACCGCCGACCCCGAAAACACCTTCCAGGCCCTGGAGAAGTACGGCACCGACCTCACCGCGATTGCCCGCTCCGGCAAGCTGGACCCGGTGATCGGCCGCGACGCCGAGATCCGCCGGATCATCCAGGTGCTGAGCCGCCGGACCAAAAACAACCCCGTCATCATCGGCGAACCCGGCGTGGGCAAGACCGCCGTCGTCGAAGGCCTCGCCCAGCGGATCGTCGCCGGCGACGTGCCTGAAAGCCTGCGCGGCAAAACCCTTATCGCCCTGGATCTCGCGTCCATGGTGGCCGGCGCCAAGTACCGCGGCGAATTCGAGGAACGGCTCAAGGCCGTCCTGGAGGAAATCAAGGGCTCCGAGGGCCAGATCGTCACCTTCATCGACGAGATCCACACCGTGGTGGGGGCCGGCGCGTCCGGGGACAGCTCCATGGACGCCGGGAACATGCTCAAGCCCATGCTGGCCCGCGGCGAGCTGCGGCTGATCGGTGCCACCACGCTGGACGAGTACCGCGAAAACATCGAGAAGGACCCCGCGCTGGAACGCCGTTTCCAGCAGGTCTACGTCGGGGAGCCGAGCGTGGAGGACACCATCGGCATCCTGCGCGGACTCAAGGAACGCTATGAGGCGCACCACAAGGTTGCCATCGCCGACTCCGCCCTTGTCGCCGCCGCCACCCTCTCCAACCGCTACATCTCCGGCCGCCAGCTCCCGGACAAGGCAATCGACCTCGTCGACGAGGCCGCGTCCCGGCTGCGGATGGAAATCGACTCCGCCCCGGAGGAGATCGACCAGCTGCGCCGCCAGGTGGACCGCCTGACCATGGAGGAACTGGCCCTGGCCAACGAGACCGACCCCGCATCGGTGGAGCGGCTGGCCGCACTCAGGGCCGACATGGCCGATAAGAAAGAGGAACTCGCCGGGCTCAACGCCCGCTGGGAAGCCGAGAAGGCGGGCCTGAACCACGTCGGCGACCTGAAGGCCCGGATCGACGAACTGCGCTCCGCCGCGGAAAAGTACCAGCGCGAAGGTGATCTGGAGGCCGCGTCCCGCATCCTCTACGGCGAGCTCCCCGCCCTGGAGCGGGAATTGAACGCCGCCGCCGAAGAAGAGTCGGCGCGGATCGCCGGCGGCGGTGCGAAGCAGGAGCTCATGGTGGCCGACGAGGTCACCGCCGACGACATCGCCGAGGTCATTTCCGCCTGGACCGGCATCCCCGCCGGCCGCATGCTGCAGGGCGAGAGCCAGAAGCTGCTGGAGATGGAGCACGTGCTCGGCGAGCGGCTCATCGGCCAGACCAAAGCCGTCACCGCGGTCTCGGACGCCGTTCGCCGGGCCCGGGCCGGCATCAGCGACCCCAACCGGCCCACCGGCTCCTTCCTGTTCCTCGGCCCCACGGGCGTCGGCAAGACCGAACTGGCGAAGGCCCTGGCGGACTTCCTGTTCGATGATGAACGCGCCATGGTGCGGATCGACATGTCCGAATATTCGGAGAAGCACTCCGTCGCCCGGCTCGTCGGGGCGCCCCCCGGCTATGTGGGCTATGAGGAAGGCGGCCAGCTCACCGAGGCCGTCCGCCGCCGCCCGTACTCCGTGCTGCTGCTGGACGAGGTGGAGAAGGCCCACCCCGAGGTGTTCGACATCCTCCTGCAGGTGCTCGACGACGGCCGGCTCACCGACGGCCAGGGCCGCACCGTGGACTTCCGCAACGTGATCCTGGTGCTCACGTCCAACCTCGGCAGCCAGTTCCTGGTGGATCCGGCCCTGGACGCCAACGCCAAACGCCAGGCCGTCATGGCCACCGTGCACGCCTCCTTCAAGCCCGAGTTCCTGAACCGGCTCGATGAAGTGGTGCTGTTCGACCCGTTGAGCGTCGAGGAGCTGTCCCGGATCGTGGAGCTGCAGGTCAAGGAACTGGGCGAACGCCTCAAGGGCCGCCGGCTCAATCTGGAAGTCACCGAGGGGGCCCGCGCCTGGCTTGCGGTGACCGGCTTCGACCCGGCCTACGGGGCGCGGCCGCTGCGCCGCCTGGTGCAGCGCGAAATCGGCGACCGGCTGGCCAAGGCCATCCTGGCCGGCGACATCACCGACGGCGACACCGTGCTGGTGGACACCGCGCCGGACCTCACGGAGCTGACCGTGGGCGGCGTCGACGCCTCGGACCGGCCCGACGGCGGCGCCTCCACCGGCAGCGGGCTCTCCGTCCGCCGCAAGGACTAACGCGGCCTTAAACAAAGGCCTGCCAGCCGGAGCGTCTCCGGCTGGCAGGCCTCTTTATGCACAACCCCCTGGAGGACCGGCGGGACCCCTTTTAGGGGACCAGCGATTCCATGATGACGTTCCCGGCATCCGCGGTCACGTAGCAGTCCACGCGGCGGTCGCCGTTGTCCCAGCTCGAGGAGCTCGGGTAGGCGAGCCTGTAAGTGAGCGCATAGCCGGTCTGCTTCTCCGTCAGGGGCGCGGCCTTGCAGACGTCCAGGGCCTTTTGCTTGAGCGGATCGCGGCCCGGATAGGAGTCCGGGTCGGCGTAGCGCTCGATCGCGATCAGTTGGGCCGAGTGCCCCGTGCCGCAGTCCACAATGGTCGACTGCGGCGCCTCCGGATCGAAATCCTTGAAACAGTCGCCGAGCTGGAAGTCCAGCGGGCCGACACCCTCCAGAGGCAGCGGTCCCCGGCTCGCGGGGGCGGCCGACGTCGCGGCGGCCGTCAGGGCAGCGTCCGCAACGGGCTGCTTGCTGCCGCCGCCCAGCGAGCTTAGCCCCCAGATGAGCAGACCCATGACGACGACGGCGGCGGCTGCGGCGGCGCCGATCCGCGCGGAACTCTGGCGTCGTACCCAGCCGCCCAACTGTGACGCTTTGTCCGAGGCCACCTTTCCGGCCCCTGCCAGAGCGGCGGCCGCCGCGGCAGCGGTCCCTGCAGCGCGCGCTTTCCCTGCGGGACTTGCAGCACCTGCGGCACCTGCAGCACCTGCAGCACCTGCGGTCCACGGGGCGCGCCCGGCGGGGCGGGTTCGCTGCAGCCCGGCGTCGGGCCCGTTGACCGGCGGTGCGGAGGGGCGGGCGGGCAGCGGCGTGGGCGGAGCGGCCGGCGGGGCAGTTGGCTGACTTGACGGCCGGGTGGCTGGCGGAATCCCTGGCGGGGACGCTGGCGGCACAACGGGCGTTGCGGACGTGGGCGGCGCCGACGGTTTCGGGGGCACGGCAGACGGTGCAGCAGGCACGGACCGCGCGCCGGGTCCACCGGCCGGGGGAACCCCAGGCATGCCGGCGTTGCCGGGCCTTTCGTTCTCTTCGGTCACTGAGAATTCACCACTTCCGTGCATCTGGGCCGCGGCAGGACGCCCGGCGGGGGGACCCGTTTCCGGAAGTCCACTACGGAACTCTATCGAAGATGCCGGGCGGCCTGCATGCCGCCGGGGAGCCGTCCGGAGCGGCGGTCCGCCCGACACCGCCGGGAGCGGCCTTCCCGGGGAGCAGTTACCGCTGAAAGCATGTAATCTAGGTGTACGACAAATTGACCAAACATTCCGGGGCCTCACCAACGCCAATGGTGACCACCTCCGGTCCGAGTACAAAAGGGGGTCACGCCATGGGGCGCGGCCGTCAAAAGGCAAAAGCTACCAAGCAGGCTCGGGACATCAAGTACTACTCCCCGAACACTGACTACACTGCTCTTCAGCGTGAGCTCAAGAGCTCTGAGGTCCGTGCGCCGAGTCGTTTCTCGAGTGAGCCTGTCGAGCCGGATTATTCGGCCTATGTGGACAAGTACGCGGACGATGTGGAAGAGGACGACGACGAGGTAGACTCCCGTCGGATAGGTTAGTCGACACTTCTTTCCGGCATGCACCTCCGCCAGCGGATTGCCGACCACATGATTTCAGGCCCGCCGGCCATTCCCAGCAATGGGAGTGGCCGGCGGGTTTTCTGCTACCCGAAAGGACCGCCATGACCATGCGCACGGGCTTCACCGAGGGGGAAATCTGCTGGACGGACCTCCAGACCAGCGACGTCGCGGCGGCCAAGGCGTTCTATGCCGCGGTCTTCGGCTGGCGCTTCGAGGACCTGCCCACCCCGGACGGACGGAGCTACGCCCAGGCATTCCTGGACGAGGACCTGGTCACCGTGATCGCACCCCAGAACCCACAGCAGCAGGCCGCCGGAGCCCCCGGCCAGTGGAACGTCTACTTCGCGTCCTCCGACGCCCGGGAGCTCGCCGGCGGTCTGGTCCACGCCGGCGGCACCCTGGAGTTTGGCCCCGAGGAGGTGGGCGGCACCGGTGTGATGGTCTTCTTCGCCCCGCCCGGCGGCGGCACCACCGGCGCCTGGCAGGCCGGCAGCCACTTCGGCACCGTCCGCGGCGGAGAGCCCGGCGCCCTGGCCTGGGCCGAACTGCTGACGCCCGAGCCGCAGTCCGCCGTCGGATTCTTCCAGCATGTGTTCGGCCAGGACGTGACCGAGTACCCGCAGGACGACGGCGGCAAGTACAGCACGCTGGTGGTCAACGGCGCGGAGGTCGCCGGCATCGCCGCGGTTCCGGCGGATGCCGAGGGCACGCTGAAGCCGGGGTGGCAGGTGTACTTCGGGGTGTCCAGCGTCGCGGGGGCAGTCGCGGCGGCCGAGGCTGCCGGCGGAAGCGTCCTGATCGCACCGGACGAGGCCGAGGAAGCCGGCACCATCGCCACCCTCGAGGACCCGCAGGGCGGCGTGTTCAGCATCCTGGAGGTCTGAGCCGCGTTAAACAGATCGAGCGCTCCATAACTGCCGTTTTGGAGGTGCCAAACGGCCGTTTCGGAGCACTCGATGAGGGGTCAGGCGTAGGCGTTGACCAGCCGGACGGCGCCGCCGTCGACGCCCTTGGCGCCCTGGACGTAGTCCGGTCCGGTCTTGACGATGGAGTCCGAGTTTTCCTCCACGGTGCCCATGACCCAGGCCGGCAACCCGCGCTCGTTGAGCCGGTTCACGGCGGCGTCGGCGGCCTCGGGGGAGACGATCGCCACCATGCCCACGCCCAGGTTCAGGGTGCGCTCCAGGTCGGCCAGCGGGACGTTGCCCAGCTCGGCGACGAGCCGGAAGATGGCCGGAAGCTGCCAGGTGGCGCGGTCCACGGTGGCCAGCAGGCCCTGCGGCAGGACGCGGGCCAGGTTGGCGGCGAGGCCGCCGCCGGTCACGTGGCTGAAGCCGTGCACGGCCTGGCCGGCTGCGGAGCCGTTCACTGGGAAGGTGCGGGCCAGGTCCAGGCAGTCGGCGGCGTAGACGCGGGTCGGTTCCAGGAGTTCCTCGCCGAGGGTGCGGCTGAATTCGGAGACGTGGCGGTCGAGGGCCCAGCCGGCGTGGTTGATGACGCGGCGGACCAGGGAGTAGCCGTTGGAGTGCAGCCCGGAGGAGGCCATGCCGATCACGACGTCGCCGGCGCGGACACGGTCCGGGCCCAGCAAATCGGCGGCTTCGACAACACCGGTGGCGGCACCGGCGACGTCGTATTCGTGCTCGCCCAGCAGGCCCGGGTGCTCGGCGGTTTCGCCGCCCACCAGGGCGGTGCCGGCCACGGAGCAGGCGGCCGCGATGCCGCGGACGATGTCCGCGATGCGTTCCGGGACCACCTTGCCGCAGGCGATGTAGTCGGTCATGTACAGCGGCTCGGCGCCCACCACGACGATGTCATCGACCACCATGCCGACGAGGTCGAAGCCGATGGTGTCATGGATGTCCATGGCCTGGGCGATGGCGACCTTGGTGCCGACGCCGTCGGTGGAGGTGGCCAGCAGCGGGCGCTTGTAGGTGAGCAGCCTCGAGACGTCGTACAGGCCGGCGAAGCCGCCGACGCCGCCGACCACCGAGGAGTTGTGGGTCGCCTTGATGGCGCCCTTCATCAGTTCGACGGCGCGGTCGCCTGCTTCGACGTCGACGCCGGCGGAGGCGTAGGTGATGCCGACGGTGTTCTGGGCGGCGTTCATGTCAGCGGCCGGGGAGGCGGAAGTCATACGGGCTCTTTCTTGTCGGCAGCAATGGGTCGATCAACGCGATCGTCATCGGTGAGCAGTTCTTCGAATTCAGCGTCCGGACCCGGATCGCAGCCGGTGGCACCGGATTTCTCGGCCGGATCCTCGGTGGCGCTGATACCGGCGGCCGCTTCGGCGGCGGTTTCCGACGCTGCGGCGCCGAGGGCGGCATCTCCGGCGGCGGCGGGGAGCCCGCCAAGGTCGGTGCGTTCGAGCAGGTTCTTGCCCAGCTTGTCGGCGCCCGGGAGTTCAATCGGGTACTGGCCGGTGAAGCAGGCGGTGCACAGGCGTTCGCGCGGCTGCTGTGTGGCGCCGATCATGCCGTCTTCGGAGATGTAGGCCAGGGAGTCGGCGCCGATGGCCTGGGTGATCTCATCGACTGTGGCGCCGTTGGCAATCAGTTCCGCCCGGGAGGCGAAGTCGATGCCGTAGAAGCACGGCCACTTTACTGGCGGGGACGAAATTTTGATGTGGACGCTGGCGGCGCCGGCCTCGCGGAGCATCCGGACGATGGCGCGCTGTGTGTTGCCGCGGACGATCGAGTCATCCACGACCACCACGCGCTTGCCGCGAATCACGGATTCCAGCGCGTTGAGCTTGAGCCGGATGCCCAGCTGGCGCAGCGTCTGCGAGGGCTGGATGAAGGTGCGGCCGACATAGGAGTTCTTCACGAAGCCGTGGGCGAACGGGATGCCCGATTCCTCGGCGTAGCCCACGGCGGCGGGCGTGCCGGACTCCGGCACCGGAATGACGATGTCCGCTTCCTGGGTGTTCTCGCGGGCCAGCTGGCGGCCCATTTCCACGCGGGACTCGTACACCGAGCGGCCCGCGATGGAGGCGTCCGGGCGGGCGAGGTAGACGTATTCGAAGACGCAGCCTGCCGGCGTCGCCTCGGCGAAGCGCTGGGAGCGGACGCCGTCCTCGTCGATCGCGATGAACTCCCCGGGCTCGATTTCGCGGATGAAGCTGGCGCCGACGGTGGCGAGGGCGGACTGCTCGGAGGCGACCACCCAGCCGCGCTCCAGCCGGCCCAGGCAGAGCGGGCGGACGCCGTACGTATCGCGGGCCGCGTAGAGGGTGCCTTCGTCCATGAAGACAAAGCAGAAGCCGCCCTTGATCTTGGGCAGCAGCTCCATGGCGGTCTGTTCGAGCGACTTGCCCTCTTCACCCTCCAGCAGGGCGGTGACGAGGGCGGTGTCCGAGGTGTTGCCCTGCTTCATTTCACCGGTGAGGTGGCCGCCGTTGCGGTCCACGATCATGGCCTTGAGCTCGGCGGTGTTGGTCAGGTTGCCGTTGTGGGCCAGGGCCACGGTACCGGTCGCGGTCGCGCCCAGGGTGGGCTGCGCATTGGCCCAGTGGCTGGCACCGGTGGTGGAATAACGGCAGTGGCCGACGGCCAGATGCCCGGTCAGGGTGTTGAGCGTGGTCTCGTCAAAGACCTGGGAGACGAGTCCCATGTCCTTGTAGACGTTGATCCGCGTGCCGTCGCTGGTGGCTATACCAGCCGACTCCTGACCGCGGTGCTGCAGTGCATACAGCCCGTAATAGGTGAGTTTTGCAACCTCTTCGCCGGGAGCCCAGACCCCGAAGACGCCACATGCGTCCTGGGGGCCTTTCTCGCCAGAGAGAAGGTCATGAGAAAGTTTTCCATCGCCGCGTGCCACTGGTCGATTATCTCACGTTGTGCGCTAGGACTTTCCCGGCGGCCGGTTTATGACCTGAGGCCCGTTCAGGCCCCCGGCTCGTCCCCGGTTTCGGGCGCGGAATCCGGAACGGATTCGACGACGGCGCGCTGGGCGCTGCGGACGCTCAGGCGGTCCAGGATGAGCGCCGCGACGCCGCCAAGGATGACGCCGCCCGCGCCGCACAGAATCATAAAGAAACCGAAGACGGCCCCGGCGTCGTAGGCTTCATCGCCCGGGAGCCCGTAGGCGAGGAAGGCGGCCACGGCGAAGCCCAGGAGCCCGCCCAGGACCAGGAACGGCACGTACTTCGGCGCCCGGCGCACGGTGACTTCGCGCCGTTCGGGGACGTGCTGTTCGCCTGCGGTGCCGGGGTTTTCGGGGGTAGACATGCCGTTAAGCCTACTGCCCCGCCAGCCATTGCTCCGGCCGGGGCGGCGGGGGCACACTAGGGGTGGGGGAGGGTGCGGTCCGGGCGTAAGGAGTCGCACCATGTCAGTCACAGCAGACAGCATCGGTGACCAGCAGCGCATCATCTGGGACCAATTCGCGGCCGGCTGGCAGAAATGGGACGCCGAACTGCTCGGCTGGCACGGCCCGTTCGGCGACGCCCTGATTGAGGAGGCGCGGCTGCAACCGGGTGCCTCGATGCTGGACGTTGCGTCAGGGACGGGCGAGCCCGGGCTCACCGCAGCGGCCCTGGTGCCGGACGGCCACGTGGTCCTGACCGACATTTCAGCCGGAATGCTCAAGGTGGCCGAGCTCAAAGCGTCGGCCAAAGGCCTTCAAAACGTGCGCTTCGAGGTCTGCGATGCCGCCGCCCTGCCGCTGGAAGACGAATCCTTCGACGCCGTGTTTTGCCGTTTCGGATTCCTGTTCTTCCCCGCGATCTCGCCCGCGCTCCGGGAGATGGTCCGGACGGCCAGGCCCGGGGCGCGGATCACGGCCGCCGTGTGGGGCCGGGCCGCGGAAAACCCGTGGGCCAGCCTGATCCTGGGCACACTGGCCCACCACACGGAACTCCCGCCGCCGCCCCCGGGGACACCGGGGTTGTTCCGGTATTCCGCGGCGGGACTGATGTCCCGGATGTTCCGCGAGGCCGGCCTGGTCGACGTCAGCGAACGGAAGGTCAGCACGGACCTGGTGCACGAATCCCCGGAACGCTACTGGGAGTTCATGACCGACATTGCGACCACCGTGGCGATGGGACTGGCCAGGTCGGACGCGGGGTCCCGGGAGCTGATCCGCTCCGAGGTCTTCCAGCTGCTGGGCCGCTACGAGCACAACGGCGCCATCCGGCTCCGTTCCGCGGCCACCATCGTGGCGGGGACGCGGGCCTAGCTGGTTTTCGCGGCAATTCCGGACGGGCGCGGCGCGGATCGGGGGTGCGCGTGGTCCGGCAGCGCCGCGCAACCGCGGGGTGCCTAGACGCCGAGCTCTTCCTTCAGCGCGGCGACGTGGCCCTGCGCCTTGACCTGGTACTGCGCCAGCGTCACCCTGCCCTCGGGGTCGAGCACCACGGTGGAGCGGACGATCCCCTCAGTGACCTCGCCGTTGAGCAGCTTCTCGCCCCAGGCGCCGTAGGCGAGGGCCACGGCGTGGTCCTCGTCGGCGAGCAGCGGGAAGGTCAGGGCGAAGTCGCCGGTGAAGTGCGCCAGCGCCTCCGGCCCGTCGGGGGAGATGCCCAGCACTTCATAGCCTGAACCCTGCAGGGATGCCAGGTTGTCGCGGAAATCGCAGGCCTCGGTGGTGCAGCCCGGGGTGGCGGCCTTCGGGTAGAAGTACACGATGACGTTCTTGCCGCGGTAGTCGGCCAGTGCGACCTTCTGCCCCGCGGCGTCCGGAAGCGTAAAATCCGGGGCGGGGGTTCCGGGCTGGAGTTTGATGGTCAGTTGGGGGCTCATGGGGTTCCTTCGGGGTCTGTAAAGGGTTCTTCCGCGGAGTTCTGCGGAGAAAGCGGTCTGCCGATGCACAACCACGGGTTCAGATGCTGTATTCCGCCGGTCCGCGCACCTTGGTGTGGGGTCCGGGCAGGTCTGACTCCGCGACCCACGGGACCTGCCCCTTTGCCGGGCCGTCAGCTTGCACCGCGGCGCAGCAGCCTGCCGCGCGGTGTGCGGCCGTCGATCTCCTGTCCGCGGACGAAGGTTTTGCGTACGACGCCGGAGAGTGCCTTGCCGTCGTACGGGGTGATGGGGTTCTTGTGCTTGAGCTTGGAGACGTCCACCACGAAGGCCTCGTCGGGCGCGAAGATGGAGAAATCGGCGTCGAAGCCCGGGGCCAGCTGCCCCTTGGTTGTCAACCTTGCCAGCTCGGCGGGCCTCCGGGCCATCCAGGACACCACCTGCTCCAGGGCAATGCCGCGGTGCCGGGCCTCCGTCCAGATCAGCGACAGGCCCAGCTGCAGCGAAGAGACCCCGCCCCAGGCCACGGCGAAGTCACCGTTTTCCAGGTCCTTGAGGTCCAGGGTGCTGGGCGAGTGGTCGGAGACGATGCAGTCGATGGTGCCGTCCTGCAGGCCCTGCCAGAGCAGTTCCCGGTTCGAGGCCTCGCGGATCGGCGGGCAGCACTTGTACGCGGTGGCCCCGTCGGGGATTTCCTCGGCCATCAGGGTGAGATAGTGCGGGCAGGTCTCGACGGTAAGCCGGACGCCGTCGCGCTTGGCGCTAGCGATCATGGGGAGGGCGTCCGAGGAGGACAGGTGCAGGATGTGGGCGCGGGCACCGGTCCAGCGGGCGCGCTCAATCACCTCGGCGATGGCCTTGTTCTCCGCGCCGCGCGGCCGGGACGCAAGGAATTTGGCGTACTCGTGCCCGGCGGCGTGCGGCGCACGGTCGATCGCGCGGGGGTCCTCGGCGTGGACGATCATCAGCGCGTCGAAGCACTGGAGTGCGGCCAGGTCCTCTTCCAGCTCCTCGGCGTCCAGGTGGGGGAACTCCTCGACGCCGGAGTGCAGCAGAAAACACTTGAAGCCGAAGACGCCCTCGTCATGCAGCGGGCCGAGGTCCGCTTTGTTACCGGGAACGGCTCCGCCCCAGAACCCGACGTCCACGAAAGCCTGGCCCTCGGCGACCTCGCGCTTGAGGCTGAGGGATTCCACCGTTGTGGTGGGCGGGATGCTGTTGAGCGGCATGTCGATAATGGTCGTGACGCCGCCGGCCGCCGCGGCCCGGGTGGCCGAGGCAAAGCCCTCCCACTCGGTGCGGCCCGGTTCGTTGACGTGGACGTGGGTGTCCACGAGCCCGGGAAGCAGGGTTTCGCCGTCCGCGAGTTCGATGACCTCGGCGCCGGAGAGCCCGCTGCCGAGCGGTTCAACGGCAACGAATTTCCCGCCGCGCACCCCCATTTCGCGCGGCGCGAACCCGTCCGGTGTGAGGACGCGCCGGCCGCGGATGACGAGGTCGAAGGTCTCTTCAGGCATTCAGGCGCTCCTTGCTTCCTGCCGCGGTCCCGCTGGCGGGCCGAGGCTCCGTCCGGTCCAAGAGCGCCGCCGCCGCCTCCGCTATAGATGTGTCTACCCTGCTTTCGGTCTGCGTCAAAGCACGCACCGCGCGGAAGCCTGATGTCACACGGTCGCTGCCCCCGGTGCGCAGCCTGCTCCGTCGAAGCCGGTGCGGGGCGGTCAGGAGGACATGCGCTGGCGGGTAACCCAGTCGAAGGCGGTCTCGGCGGGTGCCTTGTATTCGAGCGCGATGTAGCCCGCGTAGCCGAGCTGGCGGCTGCGCGCGATCCATTCGCCAAGGGGCAGCTCGCCGGTTCCGGGAGCCCCGCGGCCCGGGTTGTCGGCGATTTGGATGTGGCCGAACCCGGGGGCGTGATTCTCGATGACGGCGGCCACGTCGTCGCCGTTGACGGAGAGGTGATAGAAGTCGGCGAGGAGCTTGATGTTCTCCGCCCCCGTTTCCGCCGACACGCGGGAGATGGTCCGGAGCGCGTCCTTGGCCGTGCGCAGCGGGTAGCGCGGGGCGCCGCTGACCGGTTCAAGCAGGACGGTCCCGCCGATGCTGGCGACACCGGCGGCCGCGGCCGCGAGGTTGGCGACCGCGAGGTGGTCCTGGGACTCCGCGGTGTGCCCGTCCTGCCGGTTGCCGTAGAGGGCATTGAAAAACTTGCACCCGAGCCGGCCGCCGATGCCGGCCACGACGTCGATGTTGTCCTTGAACTCTGAGCTGCGGCCCGCCCAGGACACCAGGCCCCGGTCCCCGTCGGGCATGTTGCCGGCGTTGAAGTTGAGGGCGGCGAGCTGGACGCCCGCGTCGGTGATCGCGCACTCAAAGCGGGTGAGCTCGGCGTCGCCCGGCACGGACGACGCGAAGGGCCACCAGAACTCGACGGCGTCGAAGCCGGCGGCCCTGGCCGCGGCGGGCCGCTCGAGCAGGGGCAGTTCTGTCAGCAGGATGGAGCAGTTCACGGAATACGTCATGGTGGATTCTTTCCGGTGTGGGCGGCCGGGGTTACCCCTTCGAGGGGTCCTTCCGGGCCGCCAGGCCCACCAGCGCCCCGACGGCAATGCCGATCAGCAGGCCGGTGAACGGCTTGTCGACGGTGGCCACGCCGATGGCGAAGCCGAGGGCGGCGCCCACGAGCATTCCTATCCACAAGGACTCGTACTTCACTCCCTCAGGCTAGCAAGACCCGCCAAGCCCCCCGAGGGAACTCCGCTTTGCTCAGGTCAGGCGGATCTGGCGGTTGACGTCCTTGTAGAGCAGGTAGCGGAACGGGCCGGGCCCGCCGGCGTAGCAGGCCTGGGGGCAGAAGGCGCGGAGCCACATGAAGTCCCCGGCCTCGACCTCCACCCAGTCGTCGTTGAGCCGGTAGACAGCTTTGCCCTCCAGGACAAAGAGCCCGTGTTCCATTACGTGGGTTTCGGCGAACGGGATGGTGCCGCCGGGCTGGAACGTGACGATGTTGACGTGCATGTCGTGGGCCAGATCGTCCGGATCCACGAACCGGGTGGTCGCCCAGGCGCCGTTGGTGTCCGGCATGGGCAGCGGCTCGACGTCCTGGTCCCGGGTCACGAAGGACTTCGCCGTGTACCCCTCCACGGGCTCATACGCCTTGCGGATCCACTGGAAACTGGCGGCGTCCCCTGCGGCGTCGTTGGAAACCTTCCAGTCCGAGCCCGCGGCGAGGTAGGCGTAGCCGCCGGGCTCCAGGTGGTAAATCTCGTCGTCGAGTGTCAGCGTCAGCTCGCCCTTGGTGAGGAAGATGACGCCTTCGACGCCGGCCTCCGCCTCGGGCTTCTGGCTGCCGCCGCCCGGGGCGACCTCCACGATCAGCTGCGAGAAGGTGGTGGCGAAGCCGGCGATGGGCCGGGCGATGATCCAGGCCCGGGTCTTGGTCCAGCCGGGCAGGTTGCTGGTGACGATGTCGCGCAGCACCCCCTTAGGGATGACTGTGTAGGCCTCCTTGACCACGGCGCGGTCGGTGAGGAGCTGGGTTTGCGGCGGCAGGCCGCCTTCGGGAGAAAAGTAGGTGCTCACGGGTGCGCTCCTTGGTGCAAAGGTCAGTGAAAAGGTCGGTGAAAAGCTCAGTCAAAACGGGTCAGTAGTTGGAGGAGGCTGCGGCCTGCGCCAGCCGGGGGTGCGCGAGGACAGTCAGCCCGGGCAGGCCAAGGCCGGTCAGTTCGTGGACTTCGGCCGCGCCCGCGGCACCGCATTGGAGGCCGCGCAGCACAAAGGCTGCCAGGGCTCTGGCAGTTGCAGGCTCGTCCAGAACGCCGCCCGCCGTGCGCTCCACGTAGTGGCGGAGCCGTGTGGCGGCGGCCGGAAGGCCCTGCCGGTAGAACGCGTAGGTGGCGGCGAAGCGGCTTGGCAGCTGGGCGGGATGCAGGTCCCAGCCCTGGTAGTAGCCGCGTTCCAGCGAGCGGCGGACCAGCCCGCCATGGACCCGCCAGGCATGCAGTACACCGTCGCCGACGGGCAGGACGTTGCTGGAGCCGTCCGAGAGCCGGATGCCGGTGCCCGCCACGGCAAGCTGCATCACCTCTTTGGCGTAGTCCGCCGCCGGGTGTTCCATCGACTGGTATTCCGCTGCGATCTGCAGGGAGGCCGAGTAATCGTAGGTGCCGTAGTGCAGGGCGCTGATCCGCCCGGGGACGGCGTGCGGCAGCTGAGCTACCGGGGACGTGCCGTCCGGTCCCAGGATCAGCTGCGGCGTTTCGACCTGGACCTCAAACCGCAGACGGCCTGCGGGCAGTGAGTGCAGGTCCTCAAGCCGGGACACGGCGTACGCCATCGCCTGGACCTGCGCGACCGTGGTGGCCTTCGGCATCGTCAGGACCAGTCCGGCCGGGAGCTCGCCCGCGGCGGCCAAGCCGGAGACGAACAGATCCAGCGTGCGCAGCCCGCGGGCCCGGGTCGGCGCCTCAAAGCACTTGAACCGGATCCCGATGAACGGCGGGGCGCTGCCGTCCGCTACTGCGGCGGCGACGGCGGCCGCAGCGCCGATGGCGTCGGCGTCTTCGGCGGCGTCACCCCGGTCCCCGTAGCCGTCCTCAAAGTCCAGCCGGAGATCCTCGATTGGCTCGCTGCCTAGCTTCGCGGCCACCCGGGACGCGACGTCGGCGGCCAGGGCAGCGTCCTGGCCCAGCAGGGTTCCGAGCTGCTCCAGTCCGCCGTGGGCGTCGGCGGCAGCCAGCGCCTGGGCGCCCCAGTCGGCGGCGAAGCCCGGAGTGAACCGGTCGGCCGGGACGTAGACCGTGTGCACGGGCTGGCGCGTGCCGTCGTCACCCGGATAGTTCCGCGCCAGCAGCAGGTCCGTCGCCGCCAGCTGGGCATCGATCCTGCTTACATCGGCGCCCGTCAAGGACCCTGACGGCGGCAGGGCCACGGCTCAGTCCACCAGTTCGTAGGCCGGCGTGGTGAGGAAGTCCGTGTAGTCCTCGGAGAGGCAAATGTCGCCGATGAGCTTGCTGGCGGGCAGGTAGTGCTTCGCGAAGGCGTCCTCGCCCACCTCGCCGCGGAGCTTCTCGGTTTCCTCGGCCAGGATCCCGGACACCAGTTCGCGGGTCACGGTCCGGCCGGTGTCGGCCAGGACCACCTGGTTGCGGATCTGCTGCCAGACCTGCGAGCGGGAGATCTCCGCCGTCGCGGCGTCCTCCATCAGGTTGTGGATTGCGACGGCGCCACTGCCCGAGATCCACACCGCGGTGTAGGCGACGGCGACGTAGAGGTTCAGCCGCAGGCCCGCCTCGGTGACCGTGCCGCCGGCGGAGGCGATGTTCAGGAGTTGGTCCGCGGTGACCGAAACCTCCGGGCGTTGCCGGTCCAGCTGGTTCGGCCGCTCACCCAGGACGGCGTCGAAAACGTCCTGGCAGACCGGTACCAGGTCCGGGTGGGCCACCCAGGAACCGTCAAAGCCGTCGTTCGCCTCGCGGGTCTTATCCGCGCGCACCTTCTCAAAGGCCTGGGCCGTCACCTCGGGTTCCCGGCGGTTGGGAATGACGGCCGCCATGCCGCCCATCGCGAAGGCGCCGCGGTGGTGGCAGGTCTTGACCAGCAGTTCGGTGTAGGCGCGCATGAACGGCGCCGTCATCGCCACGGTGGCGCGGTCCGGCAGTACAAAGCGCGGGCCGGCGTCGCGGAAGTACTTGATGATGCTGAACAGGTAGTCCCAGCGCCCGGCGTTCAGGCCGGAGGCGTGGTCGCGGAGCTCAAAGAGGATCTCGTCCATTTCGAACGCGGCCGGGATGGTCTCGATCAGGACGGTGGCCCGGATGGTGCCTTGCGGGATGCCGAGGTAGTCCTGCGCAAAAACGAAAACTTGGTTCCAGAGGCGGGCCTCGAGGTGGCTCTCCATTTTGGGTAGGTAGTAGTAGGGTCCCTGGCCGTTCTCCAGCAGCTGCCTGGCGGTGTGGAAGAAGTGGAGCCCGAAGTCCACCAGGGCCCCCACGGTGTGTTCCCCGTCGATCAGCAGATGCTTTTCGCCCAGGTGCCAGCCGCGCGGACGGGCGACGACGACCGCCAGCGGGGCATCGGTCCGGAGCCGGTATTCCTTCCCCTCCGGGGACGTATAGGACAGGGTGCCCGCCGCGGCGTCGCGGAGGTTCAGGATCGACTCGATCACATTGGGCCAGGTAGGGGTGCTGGCGTCCTCGAGGTCAGCCAGCCAGATTTTCGCCCCTGAGTTCAGCGCATTGATCGCCATCTTGGCCGGCGCGGCCGGGCCCGTCATTTCCACCCGGCGGTCCTGCAGGGCGGCCGGGGCCGGGGCAACCGTCCAGTCGCCCGCACGGAGGTCGCGGGTCTCCGGCAGGAAATCGAGCCGGCCGGTGCGGGCCACTTCCCCGCGCTTGAGCGCCCGCTCCCTGAGCAGCTCCCCGCGGGTGGCGGCGAAGCGCTGGTGCAGTTCCTCTATGAACGCCAGGGCCTCCGGGGTGAGGATCTCCTCCGCACGGTCTATAGGGCTGGGGGCTGAAATGGTGAGAGCCATGGTGGTCCTTTCCTGGGCTGCGATCGTGCTGCGGTGTGCCTCGAAGCAGCCCGCGAATCGTGCGGGCAAAGCGGCGTGAGGCGATGATTTGGACGCTATTCCGGCGCGGTGGCCATGGCGAACACACTAGCGCCCTTGGCCATGGTTGCCACCCTTTGGATTCCTCCCGCGCTGCGCCGCGGTCCCTGCCTAGCAGAAGCCGGCGATGCCGGACCATGCGGCCTCGGCCGGTACGGCGTCTTCGCGCTGGACCGTCGCCTCGATCAGGCCGTAGGGGCGGTCGGCCGCGAAGAACACCTCGTTGGGGTTGTCGAGGTCGAACGGTGAAAGGTCCACCAGGAAGTGGTGCTTGTTCGGCATCGAGAATTTGATTTCCTCGATCTCGCCGTGTGCTTCCAGGACCTTGGTGCCCATGTCGAACAGGGTCTGCTGCAGGGCGTGGGAGTACTTCTCGGTGAAGGCCTCCAGCAGGAGCGCTTTGACGTCGCCGTAGCTCTTGTTGAAATCGAGGGAGCTGAAGTCCGTTCCGGTCTTGAACCGCCAGCGGGCGGAAACATCGGTGGCCAGGATCCGGTCGGCGGTCTCGGGCAGGGTGGTGTACTTGTCCCGCGGGAAGCCGGCGAAGCCTGACTGCGTGGACTTCAGAACGGTGAGGTCTTTGAGCCCTGCCATGAGGTGCCGGTCGGCGCCGTCGCGGACCAGCACTGCTGTCCGGACTTCCTGGCCGCTGCGCACGAAGGAATGGTCGTGGGCCGCGCCGTGGGCCTGGATGCGGTCCCAGTGATAGGATTCCGCCTCCCACCGGCCGCCGGATACCCAGTCGAAGCTTGACGTGAAGTGCTCGCCCAGCCGGAGCAGGAAGGCCTCCGGCGAACCGATGCCCTCCCGGGCGAACGCGTAGATGGTGTTCTTCTGTGTATCGGTAGCGACCACGTGGCTGTTGTCGCCTGCGAGGTGGGCCGCGGCAAAGTCGCCGCGGAGTTCCGAGGTGACGTTGAGGTCTTCGATTTCGTGGCGCTCAGTGTCGCGGGTGATCTTGACGACGCGGACTTCGGCCTTGCCGTACTGGTTCTGTCCGAGGATGATCCTGCTGTTCATGGTGCGGTTCCCAACTTCCGGTAGGTGGAATGAAATTCCTGTAAAGGAATTCCTGCGCATTACGCGTTTGTTGCTTGCCTCTCCGACGCACAAAAAAGAGCTGGCGCCAATTGGCGCCAGCTCATTACGACCCTGCCTGCTGCTCCCAGGTTACGTGGCCGGGGCCACGAATTATCCCAAGGCTAACCCGGTCAGGCGGCCGTGTACACCACAACCCGGCCGCACGGTGAAAACGTGGAAACACTAATCCCACGTCGCGTAAGCGTTCTTCCACAAAACATGGCGCAGCCCAAGATGCGCTGTTAGTCTCGCTGGTGTCAACGGCGAGCACCCGGACTCGGGAGGCTAGCTACCAGGCACAATTGAACCTTCATCGCACCCGTTGAAGCCTGGTATCCGGCGGAACTGGCACTTCGTCTTTCGCCAGCCGGAGCAGGCTTCCACAGCACCAGGGAGTGTCACCATGACTGTCGTCGTCACGGACCAGGCGTATCTTGCCCGGTCCATCGAGCTCGCCACGGCCAATGTCATGGACAGCGGAGGCCCGTTCGGGGCCGTTATCGTCACCGCGGACGGAAAAGCGTTCGACGGCGTCAACCGCGTCACTGCCGCCAACGATCCCACCGCCCACGCCGAGGTAACAGCGATCCGCCGGGCCTGCACCGAGCTGGGCCGGTTCGTTCTGAGCGGAGCGACCCTGTACAGCAGCTGCGAACCGTGCCCGATGTGTCTTGCTTCCGCCCTGTGGGCCCGCGTGGACCGGGTGGTTTTCGCCGCCGACCGCCACGACGCAGCCTCGGTCGGATTCGACGACGCCGCGTTCTACGAGTACTTCGAGAACAACCGGCCCGACTCCGTCCTTCACGTGCGCCAGCTGGAGCTCTTCGGTCCGGAAGCGCCGCCTGCGCTGCAGCCCTTCACCACCTGGCGCAGCCTGCAGACCCGGACTGACTACTAACCCGGCCTGCCAGGGGCGAGAATGTGCTCACACCGCGCCACACAGTGCGGGGCACAAGGAACCTCGCCCCGCAGCCCGCAGCAGCTGGCCCCGCAGCACGCAGCAGCTCGCCCCGCAGCACCAGGAGGTGCCATGGACATGAACACCATCGAGGCCGTGGTCCGCACGACGGATCCGGCCGACTGGCAGGTCGGGGATGCCTGGCTGGCCGGCGGCACCGTACTTTTTTCCTACGGGAGCTTCGCCTTTGGCGCGGAACCGCTCAGGCGGCTGCTGGACCTCGGCTCCGCAGGCTGGCCGGCCGTCACCGTGTCTGAAGCCGGGATCGAACTCGCGGCCACCTGCACCATCGCCGAGCTCTATGCGCTCTCCGGCAGCGAAACGGGCTGGCCGCACGCGGCCATCTGGCCTGCGCTGGAGCTGATCCGGCCGTGCTGTGACTCGTTCGTGGCGTCGTTCAAGGTGTGGAACATGTCCACAGTGGGAGGCAACCTCTGCACCGCCCTGCCCGCGGGACCCATAATCTCGCTCTGCGCGGCACTGGACGGCGTGGCCACAGTGCTCGGCCCGGGTGGGGCCTGCCGCACCGTCCCGGTGCTCGACTTCGTCACGGCGGATGGGCGGAACTGCCTGGCGCCCGGCGAACTGCTCCGCAGTGTCCACCTCCCGGCGTCGGCCCTTGCCTCGAGGGTTGCGTTCCGCCGCTTGTCGCTGAGCAACCTGGGCAGGTCCGGAGTGCTCCTCATCGGAAGGCTCGACGCCGACGGCCGCCTGGTCCTCACGGTCACCGCCGCCACCAAGCGCCCGGTGGAGCTGCGCCTCGGGGACTGTTTCGGCGAGTCCGGCGACACCGCAGACGGCCAAGGTTCGGCCGCCGGGCTGTCCGATGCGCTGGACGCCGCCATCCCGGACGAGCTCTACCACGACGACATCCACGGACTGCCCGCCTGGCGCAAGGACATGACCTACCGGCTCGCCGAGGAAATCCGCGCCGAGCTGGCGGCCTCCGCGGGGACCGCAGCACACGTGTCCGGCGACTTCTGGCCGCCGCGTCGCCCAGCACGGCCGGCTCCGCCGCCGCAGGGAGGGGCCTGAGCATGGCCATCGAGATCAACGGTGCCGCGGCGCAGACCGGCCCGAGGCCGGGGCAGTGCCTGCGGACCTTCCTGCGGGAGCAGGGCAACTTCGGTGTAAAGAAGGGCTGCGACAGCGGCGACTGCGGCGCCTGCACCGTCCACGTCGATGGTGTTCCCGTGCACAGCTGCATCTACCCCGCGGTCCGGGCCGAAGGCAGGGCCGTGACGACGGTGGAGGGCCTCGCCGGCACCGGCCCCGGCGCCAGCGCCCAGCTGCACCCCATGCAGCAGCAGTTCCTGGATCGCCAGGGCTTCCAGTGCGGTTTCTGCACCGCGGGCATGGTGATGACGGCGGCCACCTTCGATGATGTACAGAAGGCGGACCTGCCGCGGAACCTCAAGGGGAACCTGTGCCGCTGCACCGGCTACCGGGCCATCGCGGACGCCGTCGGCGGCGAGGCCGCACACAACGAATCCGCCCACCCCGACCCCGAAGGACCGGGATCCAGCCACCCCGACCCCGAAGGACCGGGATCCAGCCACCCCGACCCCGCGGGGCCCGGATCCGGGATCGCCGGCGAGAACCAGCCCGAGCCGCGTCCCGGCCAGCTCGGCGACGACGTCCCGGCCCCCGCCGGCCGGGCGATCGTCACCGGCACGGCACGCTACACCCTGGACGTGCCGGCGTCGGAACTTCCGGGCCTGCTGCACGTGAAGCTCCTGCGCTCGCCGCACGCCCACGCCCGGGTGCTGTCCATCGATTCCACCGACGCGCTGGCAAGTCCCGGCGTCGAGGCGGTCTTCACCCATGAGGACTCACCCGCGCAGCTGTTTTCCACCGCGCAGCACGAGTTGTACACCGACGATCCGGACGACACCCGGGTGCTCGACGACGTGGTCCGGTTCGTCGGGCAGCGGATCGCCGCCGTCGTCGCCGATACGGTGGCCGCGGCGGAGGCCGGCGTCCGGGCGTTGAAGGTGGAGTACCAGGTGCTGGACGCCGTGTTCACCCCGCAGGACGCGCTGCGCCCCCGCGCCCCGGCGATCCACGGGGACAAGGACGCCGCCACGGCCCGCATCGGGCGGCCGGAACGGAACGTCGTCGCCGAGCTGCACTCCGAACTCGGCGACGTCGCGGCGGCCTTCGCCGCCGCGGACTTCATCCACGAGCAGACCTACCGCACCCAGCGCGTGCAGCACACCGCGCTGGAGACCCACGCCGCCATCGCCTTCATCGACGACGACGGCCGGCTCCAGGTCCGCACCTCCAGCCAGGTGCCGTTCCTGGTCCGGCGCACCCTGGGCCGGGTCTTCGCCCTGCCGGAGGACCGGATCCGGGTGGTTGCGGGACGGGTCGGCGGCGGCTTCGGCGGCAAGCAGGAAGTCCTCACCGAGGACATCGTGGCGCTCGCCGCGCTGAAACTGCGCCGCCCGGTGCAGCTCGAATTCACCCGCACGGAGCAATTCACGGCAGCCACCACCCGCCACCCGTTCACCATCCGGCTCAAGGCCGCCGCCAGCACCGAGGGCCACCTGACGGCCCTGCAGCTGGACGTGCTGACCAACGCCGGCGCCTACGGCAACCATTCGGTGGGCGTGATGTTCCACGGCTGCGGGGAATCCCTGGCCGTCTATAACTGCGCCAACAAGAAGGTCGATGCGCAGGCGGTGTACACCAACACCGTCCCGTCCGGCGCGTTCCGCGGTTACGGACTGAGCCAGATGGTCTTCGCGATCGAGTCCGCCGTCGACGAGCTCGCCGCCGGGATCGGCATGGACCCGATGGAGTTCCGCCGCCGCAACATGGTCCGCGAGGGCGATGACATGCTCTCCACCCACCCCAACCCGGAAGAGGACGTCCTTTACGGCAGCTACGGGCTGGACCAGTGCACCCGGCTGGTGCAGGACGCCCTGGCCCGCGGCCGGGAACGCTACCGGGACGCCGGACTCGAGGATTTCGGCCCGGACTGGGTCACCGGGGAGGGCTCGGCGCTGTCCATGATCGCCACCGTCCCGCCGCGGGGCCACTTCGCGCATTCCCGGCTCCGGCTCCTGCCCGACGGGAGCTACCAGGTGGACGTGGGCACCGCGGAATTCGGCAACGGCACCACCACCGTGCACGCCCAGCTCGCCGCCACCGCCCTGTCCACCACCGCGGACCGGATCACCGTCCGGCAGTCGGACACCGACCTGGTCGACCACGATTCCGGCGCCTTCGGCTCGGCAGGGACGGTCGTGGCGGGCAAGGCCACGCTCGCCGCGGCCGAGGAACTGGCGGTGCGGATCCGGGCCTTCGCCGCCGAAATCCGGCAGATCCAGGCCTCCGGGTGCGTGCTGGAGGTCGGCGCGGTCGTCTGCGGGGGAACCCGGGTGCCGCTGGCGGACCTGTACGGCGCCGCCGCAGCGGCCGGCGTCGAACTCTCCGGCGAGGGGCGCTGCGGCGGGACCCCGCGGTCGGTGGCTTTCAACGTCCACGGATTCCGGGTGGCCGTCAACACCGGGACGGGGGAGCTGCGGATCCTGCAGAGCGTCCAGGCCGCCGACGCCGGCGTCGTGGTCAACCCGCGGCAGTGCTGCGGGCAGATCGAGGGCGGCATCGCGCAGGCGCTCGGCGCCGCGCTGTACGAGGAGGTCAGGGTCGACGACGCCGGCAAGGTCACCACCGACATCCTCCGGCAGTACCACATCCCGTCCTTCGCCGACGTGCCGCGCAGCGAGGTGTACTTTGCCGACACGTCCGACAAGCTGGGCCCGCTGGGCGCGAAATCGATGAGCGAGAGCCCGTTCAACCCGGTGGCGCCGGCACTGGCCAACGCCATCCGTAACGCCACGGGGGTCCGGTTCGCGGAGCTGCCGATTGCCCGGGACAAAATCTACCTCGGCCTGAAGGAAGCCCGCCTGGCCGCCGGCCCCTAACCGCATCCCCCAAAACCAACCCCCAAAACCAACGCGGGGTCAGCTACGGCCCATGTTGTGGGGGTTCTTGGGCCGGATCTGACCCCGCGTTGCTGTTCCGGCCTATAGTCGGATGATGGAAAAGCGAATCTTGGGCAAGACCGGACGGAACGTCTCCATTGTTGGACTGGGGACCTGGCAGCTTGGCGCGGACTGGCGCAACGTGGACCCCGCGCAGGCGCAGGCCCTCCTGGCCGCCTCCGCGGAAGCCGGTGTCACGTTCTTCGATACCGCGGACGTGTACGGCGACGGCCGCAGCGAGCAGGCCATCGGCAAATTCCTGGCAGACAACCCGGGCCTGGACATCACGGTGGCCACCAAGATGGGCCGCCGGATGGCGCAGTTGCCGGAGCACTACAACCTCGCCAACTTCCGCGAGTGGACGGATCGGTCCCGGCGCAACCTGGGCGTGGAGCAGCTGGACCTGGTCCAGCTGCACTGCCCGCCGACCGCCGTGTACAGCAACGCCGAAGTCTACGATGCGCTGGACACCCTGGTCGCCGAGGGGGCCATCCGGAACTACGGCGTCAGCGTGGAGCGGACCGACGAGGCCCTCGAGGCCATCCGGCACGCGGGCACGGCTACCGTGCAGATCATCCTCAATGCCTTCCGGCTCAAGCCGCTGGACGAGGTGCTGCCCGCGGCGGAGGCCGCCGGTGTCGGCATCATCGCGCGCGTGCCGCTCGCCTCGGGGCTGCTTTCCGGCAAATACACGGCGGACACGTCCTTCGCGGCGGATGACCATCGGAACTACAACCGCACCGGCGCGGCGTTCGACGTCGGGGAGACCTTCTCCGGTGTGGACTTCGGGCAGGGCCTCCGGGCGGTGGCCGAGTTCGAGGAACTCGTGCCCGACGGCGTCAGCACCGCCCAGGCGGCCATCGCCTGGATCGCGGCGCAGGACGGCGTCAGCACGGTGATCCCCGGCGCGCGGAACGTGGACCAGGCCCGCTCCAACGCCGAAGCGGCAGGGGCCAGCGGCATCGACGCAACGTTCGACGTCGGCGTCCACGAAATCTACGACAAGTACTTCCGCGAAGCGATCCACCCGCGCTGGTAGCCCCGCCCAAAACCAACGAGGGGTCAGCTACGGCCCATGTTGGGGCCCTTCTTGGGCCGTAGCTGACCCCGCGTTGTGGCTGGCGTGAGACGGCCATAAAGCGCGTGTCGGCGGCGAAGCGGCCCGGTTAGTCTGATTACCCGACGAATTGCCAAGGGAACGGGCCTGGAATGACATCATCCTTCATCGAGGGCTTTGTTGACCGGCTCGCCGCCGTGCCAACAGGGCCGGGGTGCAACAATTTCTTCGACCACACCGTGCCGGGAAATGCCCAGCGCCGACGGAACCTGGCGATCTACCTGAGGGAAATGCAGGACCGCTCCCCGACGGTACTGCTGGTCGGGGAAGCCCCCGGCTTCCGGGGCATGCGGATCACCGGGGTCCCGTTCACCAACCGCACCATGTTCGAGGGGCCCGCCAACGCGTTTGGGCTGTTCGGGCCTGGCAAGGGCTACGTGCTGCCGGCGGAGGCGGCGGGAGTGGCGGCGGAACCGACGGCCACGGTGATGTGGGAGGTGCTGGCCGAGCTGGACGTCCTGCCCCTGCTCTGGAGCGCCTGCCCGTGGCATACCCATGTGCCGGGACGCCCGCTGTCCAACCGCACCCCGAAGGCCTCCGAGGCAGCACTGGGAACCCCGTTTTGGCAGGCGCTGACCGAGGCGTTTCCCATCGAAACGGTGGTGGCCGTGGGGAATGTCGCGCACCGCAGCCTGCAGCGGAGCGGCCTGGACGTGCCGAAAATCAGGCATCCCGCCCACGGCGGCCGGTCCGGTTTCAAGCTCGGTCTGCAGGAGCTTCTGGGCACCTCCCGCTAAAACCCGACGCGGCTTGCCTGGCCCATGCCGGGGTGTTCCTTGGGCAGTAGCTGACCCCGCGTTGCGGCGGTGGGCGGCGGGCCCGGCTGCGCTGGGCCCTAGTCGAGGAGGTGCAGTTGGCCGGGGTAATCGAGGTCCTCGCCGCCTGAGAGGTCGCTGCAGTCCACAAGGTCGATCAGCTCCGGATGGCCCTGGAGGAAAAAGCGTGCCCCGGCGTCGCCCGCTGCCATTTCCACAGCCTCGGCGCGGAGGCTGACATCCAGGAGCAGCGGATGCCCGCGCATGAGTTTCCCCTCCGCGCCACGGTAGCCGGCCGCCGTCACGCGGCCGGGCCGGTGGGCTGCCAGCACGCGGGCGACGGTCGCCGCTGTCAGCCCGGGCTGGTCCACCAGCGCGATGAGCACATGGTCCGCCGGGGCGGCCGCGGTGACTCCGAGCCGGAACGAGCTGCCCATCCCGGTGTCCCAGTCCGCATTGTCGATGACCCGGTGCCGGCTGAGGTCGGCGGAGGCGCGGACCGTTGCCGCGTCCGCGCCGAGCACCGCCACCACTTCCCGGCAGCCGCCCGCGAGCAGCACCCCGGCCAGCACTTCCACGAGCGTGCGGCCGCGGAACCGGAGGAGCGCCTTGGGCCCGCGCCCCAGCCGCGTCCCGGCGCCGGCGGCCAGCAGCACCGCCGTAGTGCCTGGTGCTCCGCTACGGCTCAGTGCTCCACTGTCGCTCATCTGCCCACCCTAACGTCGCAGGTCCGGCGTCGCCCCCGGTTCTGCCGGTGGTCCCGGACGGCGCTCAGCTGCCCCGGTAGGTGGAATACGCGAACGGGCTCAGCAGCAGCGGCACATGGTAGTGCGGCTCCGACTCCACCACACCAAAGGTGAGGATCACTTCGGGGAAGAACGTTTCGGTCCCGCTGGTGGCGAAGTACTCTCCCGTATTGAAGGCCAGGCGGTAGGTCCCTGTGGGCAACCGGTCCGGTCCCAATTGTTTGATGCGCCCGTCAGTGTCTGTGGCGCCCCCGGCGATCTGGACCCAGCGATCGCCGTCGAGCAAATGGAGGGTGACCGGTACCTCCGCCGCTGGCTTGCCGGAACCGGTGTCGAGTACGTGGGTGGTGACGTGGGACATGCTCATTTTCCCATCAGTCCTTCGAGTCGGAGCACAGCGATTTCCCGCAGCTGCTGGCCAGTAATTGCCTGTTCTTCGGCGGGCGTGTGGCCGAGCCGGGTGTTGAGCGCGGCCAGGATGTCCGCGCGGCTGCGGCCGGCTGCACGGATCAGGAACACCTGCCCGAACTTCTCCTCGTAGGCCCGGTTGCCTTTCGCCAGGGCTTCCGTGACGGCCGCGCCGGCCTCGCCAAGTCCGGCCTGTTCTGACTGGGAAAGCCTGGCCTCCGTGCTGTTTCCCTGGGACCGCTCGCCGATCCGCGGGTGATGGGCCAGTGCTGCGTCGATCTCCGCCGGAGTGAACGGGTCGGCTGCGGCGCGGCCCGCCTCAAGAAGTGCGTCAACCCCGGAAAAGGGCCGCGCGTCGGCCAGCGCGTCGATCCAGCGCTGGATGTCCAGGCAGGGCCGCAGGGCATCGGCGGCGTCCGTGCGGCTGGCCGCATTGAACTGGTCAAGGTGCATAGGGCGGGTCCTTGGTCTTGATGCTGGCATCCACGGGGAAAGCTCCGGAGCGCCAAAGGTTCAGGCGAAAAGGTCCGGACGCGAATTCCCTCCCCACGTTAGTGTGGGACGGAGCCAATCCACGGATGAAAGGCAGTGTCATGAGGGATCCGAACGAACCGCGCACCGATCCGGCCGACCTGCGGGGGCCCGGCGACCCGGACGCCGTCGAGGCTTACCAGCCGCACGCCGAACCCGGCCAGGCCGGCAACATCCGCGAGGAGCAACTGACCCAGGCCGCAGGAACGGTGCCCGCCAGCTACGTCGGATCCGGCGACCCCGAGGCGGAGAACAAGCCCGAGAACGCCGCCGACGCCGGCATGTGGGACGACGAAACCTAAAACTCCGGCGGAATTCCAGCTGCGGGCGATGATCCAGCAGAGCGACAACGACTCGTGGTCGCTGATCATGGACGCCGTGGGCCACCCAGAGCTGACAGACTACGCGGCCGCGATGGGCGTGGACTACGCCCCCACCAGTAACACACTCACGCCCTCGGAGATGACCCGCAGTCTGGCCGGGCTGTATAACGGGACGCTGCTGGAACCCGGCAACACCGCGCAGCTGCTGGGCTACATGCAGCACACCAACTATGAAACGCTCATCCCGGCCGCCGTCCCTGCCGGCATCACCGTCTTCCACAAGTACGGGCTGCTGGGCGGGGAGCTGCACGACGCCGGCATCCTCGCCAAGGACGGTAATGCCTACGCCCTCGTGATCTTCACCAAGGGTGAGGACCTGGGCAGCGTCCCCCAGCGGACCGACATCATCCACCAGGTGACGGCGGCCGTGGCGGACGCCCTGTTCTAGACGAGGGTCCGTCCGGATGGCTTCGCCCCAGGCCGGCGCCGGCCGGCGTCGACCGGCGGTCCGGGGGCACTTTGCGGCCGTCCGGCGTCGACGTGGCCGACGGCGGACCGTCATTTCGAGTCAAAGTGCCCCCGGACGGCAGGGGATGACGCCGGACCGCGGGGGGACGGCGTCGAATGGGCACCGGAACGGCACCCCGCGGCGGGCGTCACGCCATGAACTTCAGGCAACAGGGAGCCAGGGGACATGTCCCCTGGCTCTCGGTGCGCGGGCGCGTGGGCCCCGGGATGATCACTAGTAGATTCTGGCTACCTCGCTCTTGTCCCAACGGGTCCAATCGGACCAGTGATCGCTGTTGCCGCTGCGGACGCGGAAGGAAACGAGTTGGTAGACCTCCTCGGTGCCCCGGCGGTCCAGCACGCTGTCGTAACTGTGAATTGTCACGGCGTCGTCACGGCGATCGAAGGACTCCCAGAACTTGGACCACCCCAGGAGATCGTCGTGCCTGCCGCGGTCGTCTTCAAAGCGCAACTGCCGGATTTGCACGGTCTTGTTGCCGTCGCAGTTCACATAGATCCGGAAATCCAACTTAATTCTGTCTCTGTCTCTGCCTCTGTCTTTGTTGTCTTTGTTGTCTTGCTTGACGGGCCTGAGGGGATCGACTGTGCAGCCGCGTTCGGAGGGTGAGGCAACGGCCGGCCCGGCCGCTGCAACAGGTCCCCCGATGAGCCCGAGGGCGACAGCCGGGATCAGGGCGATCCGGGCCGCCCGGGGGCGGGTCTTACTTGGTGATTTGGTGATGGACATTGTCTTCATTCTTCTGCCTGATGGTGCGGATCTTCAGCATTAAACGGCGTCTGGCCGCCATGATCACACCGCGGTGGCGCTGCAAATCAGGCGGCGGCATCCCGTTCCAGTTTCAATTAGCTCGCCCGTACTCTGCGGGGGCTCCAGCCGGCGTCCGCCCATAACAATGTGGGGACCCGGTCCTCTAATCCTCCGCCGGCCGCGGCCCATGATCAATAGGCGCAGGTTAGCTTTCCCGGCCGGTGTCCTCGGCGGCCGCTGGCACTTTTGCTCTCGGCGGGCGGGGCATTTTGGTGGGCCGGCGTCGCAATGGACGACGCCGGCCCGGCGTTTCGTGTCAAAGTGCCCCCGGGCGGCACAAGCTCGGTCAGGGTTGGGGCCAGAGTGCCCCAGGCAGTCTCCCCGAGAGCCCGGGCCGGCTCGGGCTACGCCCGCGGCGTCCCCAGGAAGCCCAGCAGCACCTCGTTGACCTCGGCGGCGTGGGTCCAGAGCATGCCGTGCGGGGCGCCCTCAATCTCCACGTATTCGGCGCCGGGCAGGGCCTTGGTGAAGCGCCGGCCCGTGACGTCGATCGGCAGGATCCTGTCCGCGGTGCCGTGCACGATCAGGGCCGGGACATCGATCTTGGGGATGTCGGCGCGGAAGTCGGTGAGCCAGGAGGGCTGGGCGGCCGCGGAGGCCGTGGGGCCGCCCGAGGTTGCCAGGTTCCAGCCCGCCCGCATGACTTCCTCGCTGAGCCGGGGCGTGCCGAGGAAGGTATCGCTGTTGTAGAAGTTCTTGAAGAACTCGGTGAAGAAGGCGTAGCGGTCCGTGGTAACAGCCTCCAACAGGCCGTCGAACACGGACTGCGGGACGCCGTCGGGGTTGTCCTCGGCCTGCAGGACGTAGGGCTCCAGTGAGCCGAGGAACACAGCCTTCGCCACCCGGGCCGAACCGTAGCTGCCGAGGTACCGGCCCACCTCGCCGGTTCCCATCGAGAAGCCCACCAGCACGACGTCGTCCAGGTCCAGTGCGGTGAGCAGGGTGTTGAGGTCGGCGGCGAAGGTGGCGTAGTCGTAGCCGTCGGTGGGCTTGCTGGACTGGCCGAAGCCGCGGCGGTCGTAGGTGATGACCCGGTAGCCGGCGCCCAGCAGGGCCGTGGTCTGCTTCTCCCAGGAGGAGCCGTCCAGCGGGTAGCCGTGGATCAGGACCACCGGCTGCCCGGTCCCGTGGTCTTCGTAGTAGAGCTCGATGTCGGTGCTGTTCTCGGTTCCAACCTTGATGTAAGCCATGTCAGCGGTCCTCTCGGTACGGTTCGGAAGTCAGTTCGTGCAGGAGCGGCGCAGCGCTGGTGCCACTGTACGGAACCAACGCCGGCAGGCCGCAGGGTGTTCCCGCGCGATTGGCGGCGCGCATTTGGACCCAAATACCCCTAGGGGTATAGTAGTAATAACGGACCTACCAACAAGGAGAACCAGATGTGCCGACAGGTTGCATGCAAGAAGTGCGGTAAGACCACTTGGGCCGGCTGCGGCCAGCACGTTGACTCGGTCATGCGGGGCGTCAAGAGCGCCGACCGCTGCAAGGGTCACGAGGGTGAAGTCAGCACCAAGACCGGCTTCTTCGCCAAGCTCTTCGGCCGCTAAGCCGGTTCTCCAGCTGGAGCGCGGGACCCCGTTGCACACCGTGCAGCGGGGTTCGGCGCGTTAACAGCCCGGGCGCTTACGTCAGCCCGGGCGTTAAGGCCCAGCGCTGACGCCGTCCGCACTCACGCACCCGCGTGGCTCCCGCTACCCCAGCACCGCCTTTGTGACCACATCCGTCAGATCGTGGATCATGGCCAGGCGTTCCTCGCTCTCGCCATCCTCGCCCCAGCTGTAGATGGTCAGCGCGTAGGACCGGTCGCCGGAGCTCAGGAGGGCCGCGTCGTGGACATAGCCCTCCAGATGGCCGTACTTGTGCTGCACCGTGATGCCCGGGCCGACGGCAGCCGGAATGAGCCGTTCGTTGTTCGTCTGCTGCATGTGGCCGAGCAGCTCCTGCGTGTGCTCCGCGTTGAGCAGTTTGCCCGTGGACAGCTGTTTGAGCAGGTCCGCCATCTCGGCAGGGGTCAGCAGGTTCTGCTCCGGGTCGTAACTGATCCCGATCGACGCGGCGTACTCGATCAGCCGGGGGTAGCCGATGTCCTGCATCAGCAGCAGCCAGGCGTCGTTGCTGCTCGCATTGACCATCGCCTGGATCTGGAACGCGGCGTTGTAGCTCCCCAGCGGCACGTCCAGCGACTTCTCGCCGGTCTCCACCAGATGGTAGTAGGCGGCCGCCGTAATGATCTTGGCGGTGCTGGCGGCTACAAAATCGGACCCGTCACCGTAGCCGCGCGGTTCACCGCCGTGGGTGTCCGCGAGGACGACGCCGATCCGGTAGCCGGAGTTTTCGGCCAGGACCCGCCGCACCCCGGCGTCGAGGGCGTCGAGGTCGACGGCGGCCTGCGGGGCCTGCGCCGCCGGGGCGTCGTCCCCGGGCTGTTCGTGCCACGGGTCCTGCCACGGGTCCACCGGGCCTGCGAGGAACTCCGTCCCGGGAACCGGCCCGGTGCGGACGACGGCGACGGTCACCGTGCCCAGCAGCAGCAGGGCCGTGGCCGCCCAGACCAGGAGCAGCTTCGCCCCGGCTGTGAGGGGCGTGGCGGGCGGACGGGAGGGTCCCGAGGTGTTCATGGTGCAGGACCTTCCAGGTCAGTTAGGGGCAGGGGTTTCCTGCAATGTATGCCCGGGGAATGGGCATGTCCAAATGCCGCGCGGGGCGGCGCGAAGGTGAGGGCAAACTCCCGGCCGGCACGGCACCGGACGTGTGACACGGCCCACGGCGGAAGCGCCGTCCGGGGGCCTCTGCACCATTAGGCTGGCAGCTATGCCGAGGAAAATAGCCATGAGCCTGCCGGACCCGACCCTGCGCGAGTATCTCCAGCCCCACCCCGACGTCACCGTCCTGGAGTGGGACCTGACCGGGGAGCCGCCCCGGCCGCGTCTGGACATCGTGGTCCAGCCGTACATGGGCAGCACGGAGATCCTGCGCGGCCTGGAATCGGTGGACACCGAGCTCGTGCAGAGCCAGTCGATCGGGTACGACGGAGTCGCGGAATCGCTGCCCGCGGGCCGGGTGTTCGCGAACGCCGCCGGTGTCCACGAGACCTCCACCGCCGAACTGACCCTGGCCCTGATCCTGGCCAGCCAGCGTGAGTTCCCGCGGCTGCTGCAGAACCAGCAGGAGGGCCGCTGGGAGACCCGGCCCACCGCCAGCCTCGCGGACCGGCGGGTGCTGATAGTCGGCTACGGCGGTGTGGGCAGGACGATCGAGGACCGCCTCCTGCCCTTCGAAACCACCGTGACCCGGGTGGCGAGCAGGGAACGGACGGACCCGCGCGGCCACGTCCACGGCATCGCGGAGCTGCACACCTTGCTGCCGGAGCACGACATCGTGATCGTGGGCGTGCCGCTCAGCGACGCCACCCGCCACCTCATCGATGACGCCTTCCTCGCGGCCATGCCCGACGGCGCCCTGGTCGTCAACGTGGCCCGCGGACCGGTCGCGGACACCGACGCCCTGGTCCGGCACACCGGCACCGGCCGGATCCGCGCCGCCCTGGACGTCACCGACCCCGAGCCGCTGCCGCAGGACCACCCGCTGTGGCGGACCCCCGGCGTCATCATCAGCCCGCACGTGGGCGGGGCCAGCTCGGCCATGCGGCCAAGGATGGGGAAGCTCGTCCAGCGGCAGATCGAGCTCATGCTCGCGGGCGAACCCCCGGTGAACGTGGTGCTGGGCGGCTAACTGCCGGGCTGCTCGGGCGGCGTCGGGTTGCCGCACGGTGTCCACGACGCCGACCACGCTGCCGTGGGTCGGCAAAGATCAAGCAGTACGCATCGTCCGCCTGCCCGCAGGTGGCTCCCCGCGCGAGCAGCCCTTTATTGGGCATCGTTTCCACAAGAATATTTCGAGCCCCAACCTCGCAGGCGAATCTGCACGCAGCGCGAGCCTGTCGTGCGGCTTTGCTACGTCCGCGGCCCCGCGCGGCCTCTTCGTCGCAGGGACGAACAGATCGGCCGGCGCGAGAACCGCGCGGGGAATGGTCCCGACAAACATCAACGCCGGGCCCCAACGGGGTGCTGGTACCCGGCAGTGAAACTAAACGGCCGCAGGGACGTCGAAGCGCTGCCCCTCCGGCTTGGACGGCAGGATCATGAAGACCAGCAGCGCCAGGCTGCCGAGGAACGGCACGAGCCCGATAAGGACCATCCAGCCGCTGAAGTTCACGTCGTGGAGTCGGCGCACAACCAGCGCCAGGGACGGGACCATGACCGCCAGGGCCCAGATGGCCAGAAGGATGATACCGACGACGGCGCCGGGGCCCGGCACTGTGGCGCCGGTTGCGTCAGTAGTCGAACCCGCTGCACCGGCCACGGACATGATGACGTTCAAGACGATGGAGACCGCACTTGAAATGAGGGTCCACCACCAGTATTCGCTGCGGCTGGCGCGTCCGGTGAACGTGGCGTATTTCTTGAAGAAGCGCTGCGCGGCCTCCCCGATCGGTGCACCATAGTACGGTGCCCACAGGGGGACGGCGCCGACGGGCTTGACCTGCTGGTACTGCTGTGTGTTCGACAAGTGGATCTCCTTGTTTGATGTGCGCTGACGGTCCATCCTAGGGGCGGAATCCAGCCGGAACGGGTCCCGCAGATGAATTCTTCGAGTGTGTCCTCTCGTCCCCCTATAGGGCTTGACCTGCGAAAACACCGGACCTGTCCCGAACAGCGGCTTGGCCGTGGAATACCGGCAGGCAGGTGCGGACCACTTGGAACCACCGGGGCCGCGAGGGAACCCCCGGCCCGCTTGGCTGGTTGATGCGGTGCCGATTCCGCCCATGCCAGGGAGTCCGCGTCAGGCTGGAGACTGTCCGCCTGATTGATCATCGCCGGGATCGCTCGGACGATCTCAAGAATCTCAGGCGGCATGTCCCGCATGTACAGCTCGAGGGCGCGCCCCCGTTCCCCCGCGGCGATCAGGACGCGGAGGTCATCCGCAAGCTCCCTCGCACCGCTGCCAGGCGGGGCCAAGGGGGCCTCCCAGAGGGCGAGCCCGGTCACCGGGACACCGTTCGCAGCGGCGAACAGGGAGAGTGAACACCCGGACGAATGCCCGCACAGCACGGTGCTCCCGCCCACCGCTTCGACGAGAGCGGTGATCGCAGCCAGTTCCCTGTTGAGGGAGATCGGGGCGTCGGCGCTACTCTCGCCTCGGCCCACGCGGTCATCAACCACCGTGGTGAACCCTCTGTCGGCGAGAAGCTCGGCCGTTGCGGTGGTGGCCGGATCGATCTCGCGCCACGGGCCAGCGCCGGCGACGAAGATCACCGACGGGCCGGTTCCGCGCATGTCGAAGGCGATACGGTCATTCAGGGCGGTAGCCACAAAACTGGATATGTCTTCCTCATTTCTCCAGGACGAACGGCAACAATGCCAGCGGCCTCCGTGGCGGGGTGGTGGGGTCTGCGCGCTTGCACACCGTCAACCTATTGGCGCTCGGGAGATGACGCAAGCAGGCGAGGACTGGTGGGCTTTGGCCCTTGACGGCCATGGTGAAGACTTCGAGAGGGAACACATCAAGGCTTGGACTTTGACCAGCCGGCAGATGGCCGCCGAACGCCGACAGCGGGGTTCGCCCTGACAGGGCACGGTCCGCACCCAGCATCCGGACGTAAACTGACCTCCGGATCACCTAGCGGGAAACACCGCGTGGCTGGGAGTACGGATGCTCTGGAAACTGCTCGTTGAATACCTGGCACCGCAACGCAGGCTGCTGCTCGCCGTCGTCGTCTTCCAGCTGGCGCAGTCCATCGCCTCGCTGTACCTGCCCACCCTGAACGCGGACATCATCGACCAGGGGGTGGCGAGGGGGGACACGGACTACATCCTGCGCATCGGCGGGGTGATGCTGCTGGTGACCCTGCTGCAGATCGCCTGCGCCATCGCGGCCGTGTATTTCGGGGCGAAGGCGGCGATGGCGATGGGCCGGGACGTGCGCGGGGCGATCTTCAGCCGCGTGGCGGCCTTCTCCGAGCAGGAGGTCACCCGCTTCGGCGCGCCGAGCCTGATCACCCGCTCCACCAACGACGTCCAGCAGGTCCAGCAGCTGGTGCTGATGTCCGCGACCCTGATGGTGGCCGCGCCCATGCTGAGTGTCGGCGGGGTGATCATGGCGATCCGGCAGGACGTGCAGCTGTCCTGGCTGATCGCGGTCAGCGTGCCGGTGCTGATGGGGGCGGTGGGGCTGATCATCACCCGGATGGTGCCGCTGTTCCGGCTCATGCAGACCCGGATCGACACCGTGAACCGGGTGTTGCGCGAACAGCTCACCGGCATCCGCGTGGTCCGCGCCTTCGTCCGCGAGGACGTGGAGACCGCCCGCTTCGCCCGGGCCAACGAGGACGTCACGGACACCGCCCTGCGCGCCGGCCGGCTGATGGCGCTCGCGTTCCCCACCGTGATGCTGGTCCTGAACGTCTCGAGTGTGGCCGTGATCTGGTTCGGCGCGTTCCGGATCCAGGACGGCTCCATGCAGGTGGGCACCATGATCGCGTTCCTGAGCTACCTCATGCAGATCCTGATGTCCGTCATGATGGCCACCTTCATGGCGGTCATGATCCCGCGCGCGGCGGTCTCTGCGGACCGGATCGGGCAGGTCCTCGGCACCGAGTCCAGCGTCCGGCCGCCGGAGCATCCGGTGGGCTTTGAAGGCCGCACCGGCCGAGGCGAACTGGAAATGCGCGACGTCGGGTTCGCCTACCCGGGGGCCGAGCAGCCGGTCCTGTCCGGGATCAGCTTCACCGCCCGGGCGGGGCAGACGACGGCGATCATCGGCGCCACCGGCTCCGGCAAGACCACCCTGGTGAACCTGATGCCGCGGCTCTTCGACGCCACCGCCGGCTCGGTCCGGATCGACGGCGTGGACGTCCGCGAGCTGCACCCGGACCTGCTCTGGGGACACATCGGCCTGGTCCCGCAGCGGCCTTACCTGTTCTCCGGCACGGTGCGGAGCAACCTGCTCTACGGCAAACCCGACGCCACCGAGGACGAACTCTGGCAGGCGCTGTCCATTGCGCAGGCGGACGACTTCGTCCGGGAAATGGAGGGCGGGCTGGACGCGCCGATCTCGCAGGGCGGCACCAACGTCTCCGGCGGGCAGCGGCAGCGGATCGCGATCGCCCGGGCACTGGTGAAACGCCCCGAGCTGTACATCTTCGACGACTCCTTCTCCTCGCTGGACACCGCCACCGACGCACGGCTGCGGCAGGCCCTCCGGCAGCACACCGCCGGCGCCACCCTGGTGATCATCGCCCAGCGGGTCTCCAGCATTCTCGACGCGGACCAGATCCTGGTGCTCGACGGCGGCCGGCTGGTCGCGCACGGCACGCACGAGGAGCTGCTGGAGACCTCGGAGACCTACCAGGAGATCGTGAACTCCCAGCTCGCGGCGGAGGAGGCGGCATGAGCGCTCCGAACCGCATCGGGCCGGCCGCCGCTCCGGGCACGCCGGATGGCGGGGGAACCGGGGCTCCCGGTGCTGCTCCCGCCGTCGAACGCATCCCCCGTCCGCGCGGCGGCCCCGGCCACGGCGGACCGTTCGCCGGGATGAACGTCCCGGCGGAAAAGGCCACGAACTTCGGCCCCTCCGCTAAACGGCTGCTGGGCCAGCTCCGGCCCGAGCGGTTCTGGCTGGTGGTGGTCCTGATGCTCGCCGTCGTGAGTGTGGCGTTCTCGGTGATCGGGCCGCGGCTTCTGGGGGAGGGCACCAACCTGATCTTCGCCGGCGTCGTGTCCAAGGACCTGCCGGCCGGGGTGAGCCAGGAGCAGCTGATCGCGCAGCTGCGCGCCGAGGGGCAGGACCAGCAGGCGGACATGCTCAGTGCAATGACGCTGACCCCCGGCGCCGGGATCGACTTCGCCGCGCTGGCCACCGTGCTGCTCTGGGCGCTGGTGCTGTACGTGCTGGCCTCGGGCTTTATGTGGATGCAGGCATACATCCTCAACGGCGTCGTGCAGCGCACCATGTTCCGGCTGCGCGAGCGGATCGAGGCCAAGATCAACAAGCTGCCGCTGCGCTACTTTGACACGGTCCAGCGCGGCGAGCTACTGAGCCGGGTCACCAACGACGTGGACAACATCTCCCAGAGCCTGCAGCAGTCCATCAGCCAGGCGGTCACGTCGCTGCTGACCGTGCTGGGGGTGCTGGTGATGATGTTCATCCTCTCGCCCACCCTCGCCCTGATCGCGCTGGTCACCGTGCCGCTGACGCTGGTGACGACGGCGCTGATCGCCAAGCGCTCGCAGAAGCTGTTCGTGGCGCAATGGAAGCACACCGGGGAGCTGAACGGGCAGATCGAGGAGACCTACACCGGGCACGCGCTGGTGAAGGTGTTCGGCCGGCAGCGGGAGGTGGAGGAGCGGTTCCGGCAGAAGAACGCGGAGCTGTATGAGGCCAGCTTCGGCGCGCAGTTCGTCTCCGGCCTGATCATGCCGGCCATGACGTTCATCGGGAACCTGGTTTATGTGGGGATCGCCGTGGTGGGCGGGCTGCAGGTGGCCGCCGGCGCGATGCAGCTCGGGGATGTGCAGGCGTTCATCCAGTACTCGCGCCAGTTCACCCAGCCGCTGGCCCAGCTGGGGTCGATGGCGAACCTGCTGCAGTCCGGCGTGGCCTCGGCCGAGCGGGTGTTCGAGCTGCTCGACACCGAGGAGCAATCGCCCGATCCCACTCCCGGGGTCGCTCCCGCGGCGACGCGGGGGAAGCTGGTGTTCGAGAACGTCTCGTTCGCGTATTCGCCGGACAAGCCGCTTATTGCGGACCTGAACCTGGTGGCCGAGCCGGGGCAGACCGTGGCCATCGTTGGGCCCACCGGGGCGGGCAAGACCACGCTGGTGAACCTGATGATGCGCTTCTACGAGCTCGACGCCGGGCGGATCACGCTCGACGGCGTGGACGTCACCGCGATGACCCGGGATGAGCTGCGCTCGCGGATGGGCATGGTGCTGCAGGACACCTGGCTGTTCGGCGGGACCATCCGGGACAACATCGCCTACGGCCGGCCCGCTGCGTCGGAGGTCGAGATCCTGGAGGCGGCGCGGGCGACGTACGTGGACCGGTTCGTCCGGTCCTTGCCGGAGGGCTATGACACGGTGCTCGACGACGAGGGCGGCAACGTCTCCGCCGGGGAGAAGCAGCTGCTGACGATCGCGCGGGCATTCCTGGCCCGCCCGTCGGTGCTGATCCTGGACGAGGCCACCAGCTCGGTGGACACCCGCACCGAGGTGCTGGTCCAGAAGGCGATGAGCGCACTGCGCTCGGACCGGACGAGTTTCGTGATCGCGCACCGCCTTTCCACCATCCGCGACGCCGACCTCATCCTGGTGATGGAGGACGGCCAGATCGTGGAGCAGGGGACGCACGCTGAGCTGCTGGCGGCCGCCGGGGCTTACGCGGAGCTGTACGCGGCGCAGTTCGCGGCTCCGGTGGCGGAGGTCTAGGGGACAT
This sequence comes from Pseudarthrobacter linnaei, assembly GCF_055412825.1. Lineage (NCBI taxonomy): Bacteria > Bacillati > Actinomycetota > Actinomycetes > Micrococcales > Micrococcaceae > Pseudarthrobacter > Pseudarthrobacter linnaei. The sequence goes on along the minus strand of NZ_JBVAYX010000005.1, from coordinate 81,372 downwards.
GCAAGACGTTTCTTGTCGCTCCCGAGGCGTAGAGGTACGGATCGTCTCTGGACGGCTCAACCTTACGTAATATCCGATATAGGCGATGGTTGCGGAGTTTTCGGGATGCTTGCTTAGGTCCGAAGCGTTTGATCTACGTGGCTGGCTGCGCGGCACCTCACGCCGCCGCCACCTAATATCGCACCGGATCCATCCCCGCCGCCCACTGCATCAAGGCTCAAATTTAGCCCCGATCAGTGCGCCGCACAGATGCCCCGCCACGTCGTCGCGGACACCGACCGAACAAGTATGCCCGGGTGCTGTCCCGCTGCGGCGCCTGGCTCTCGGAGCCCCGGCAATCCCGCCGTCGACCGCTCGTTCTTGTGACAGGCAGAACTTCCCACCACCCGCCGCCGTAGTACACGGACACACAGCGCAACTTGCAGGCCCCACACGTAACCTGTTTGGATGCCTCGTTTTGCGCTCGATATCGACTCCGTCCCCCGCCCCGTCCGTTCGCAGGAGCTGCTGGATGCGGTGAACCATCGGGTCGTCATTGCCGATGGGGCGATGGGCACGATGCTGCAGGACCGGGAATTGTCCCTCGAGGACGATTTCCTGGGGCTGGAAGGCTGTAACGAGATCCTCAACGCCACGCGTCCCGATGTCCTCGCGGACATTCATGACGCGTACTTCGCAGTGGGCATCGACGCGGTCGAAACGAACACCTTCGGCGCGAACTGGTCAAACCTCTCCGACTACGGCATCGATGACCGGATTGAGGAGCTCGCCCGGAAGGGTGCGGAGATCGCCCGTGACCGCGCTGAGGCGGCAGAAAAAACAGACGGACGGATGCGGTGGGTCCTGGGCTCGATGGGGCCGGGCACCAAGCTCCCGAGCCTCGGGCACACCAGCTACGACTACCTCAAGCAGACCTTCGCCCTGCAGGCCGGGGGCCTCATCGACGGGGGAGCGGATGCCTTCCTCATCGAAACCAGCCAGGACCTCCTGCAGACCAAAGCCGCGGTCAACGGCTGCAAGCAGGCCATCGTGGCCCGCGGCGTCCGGCTCCCCATCTTCGTCGAGGTGACGGTCGAAACCACCGGAACCATGCTGATGGGATCCGAAATCGGCGCCGCGCTCACCGCGCTCGAGCCGCTCGGCGTCGACGCCATCGGCCTGAACTGCGCCACCGGTCCGGATGAGATGAGCGAGCATCTGCGCCACCTGGCCAAGCAGTCCTCCGTAGCGATCGCCTGCATGCCCAACGCCGGCCTCCCCGTCCTTGGCGCCAACGGCGCGCACTATCCGCTCTCGCCCAGCCAACTCGCCACCGCGCACGAGCAGTTCGTGCGCGAATTCGGCCTGGGCCTGGTGGGCGGCTGTTGCGGTACGACGCCGGAGCACATGGCCGCCGTCGTCGAACGTCTTGCGCCCTTGCGCGCCAGCGCCGCCGTCTCCAGCGGCGGGAACGGCTCCGCCGGTGGGAATGGTGGCAGCCGCGTTCCCACCGAGAGGGAAGCAGGCATCGCTTCCCTCTACCATCACGTGAATTTCGACCAGGAGTCCGCGTACCTCGCCATTGGCGAGCGCACCAACGCGAACGGTTCGAAAGCCTTCCGCCAGGCGATGCTCGACGAGCGCTGGGACGACTGCGTCGACATCGCCCGCGGGCAGGTCCGCGTCGGCGCGCACCTGCTCGACGTCTGTATTGATTACGTGGGGCGCGACGGCGTGGCCGACATGAAGGAGATCGTCTCGCGTTTCGCGTCGGCCTCCACGCTCCCGCTCGTCATCGACTCCACCGAACCGCACGTGCTGCAGGCCGGGCTCGAACACATCGGCGGGCGCCCGGTGATCAACTCCGTCAACTACGAGGACGGCGACGGCCCGGACAGCCGCTTCGGGCGCATCATGCCCCTCGTGAAGGAACACGGTACCGCCGTGATCGCCCTGACCATCGACGAACAGGGCCAGGCACGCACCACCGAGGGCAAGGTGGCCATCGCCTCGCGCCTGATCGATTCCCTGGTGGGTGAATGGGGGATGCGCGTGGAAGACATCATCGTCGACTGCCTGACCTTCCCCATCGCCACCGGCCAGGAAGAAACCCGCCGGGACGGCATCGAAACGATCGAGGCCATCCGCCAGATCACCGCGAAGTACCCCGGCATCCACACCACGCTCGGCGTCTCCAACGTCTCCTTCGGCCTGAACCCGGCAGCGCGCATGGCCCTGAACTCGGTGTTCCTGCACGAAGCCGTGCAGGCGGGACTGTCCAGCGGCATCATCGACGCCGCCAAGATCGTGCCGCTCGCGTCCCTGCCGGAGGAGCAGCGCAAGGTGGCCCTGGACCTCGTCTGGGACCGCCGCGAATACGACGCCGACGGCAACGTCACGTACGACCCCCTGAACAGCATGCTGGACCTCTTCGCCGGCGTCGACACCGCAGCGCTGAAGGACCAGCGCGCGGCGGAACTGGCGGCGCTGCCCACCGGCGAACGCCTGGCGCGGCGCATCATCGACGGCGAGGGCAAGGGCCTTGAAGAGGACCTCGACCTCGCACGCAGCGAGGGCATGACCCCGCTCGCCATCATCAACGACCAGCTGCTCGAGGGCATGAAGGTGGTGGGCGAGCGCTTCGGAGCCGGCGAGATGCAGCTGCCGTTCGTGCTGCAGTCCGCCGAGGTGATGAAGACCGCGGTGGCCCTGCTTGAGCCGCACATGGAGAAATCGGATTCCTCCGGCAAGGGCACCATGGTGATCGCCACCGTGCGCGGCGACGTGCACGACATCGGCAAGAACCTGGTGGACATCATCCTCACCAACAACGGCTACAAAGTGATCAACATCGGCATCAAGCAGGGCATCGCCGAGATCATGGCCGCGGCGGAGGAGCACAACGCGGACGTGATCGGCATGTCCGGGCTGCTCGTAAAGTCCACCGTGGTGATGAAGGAGAACCTCGCCGAACTCCAGTCGAGGGGCCTCGCGAAAAAGTGGCCCATCATCCTCGGCGGCGCAGCCCTGACCCGCGCCTACGTGGAGCAGGACCTGGCGGAGCAGTTTGAAGGAACCGTCAGGTACGCCAAGGACGCCTTTGAGGGCCTGGCACTGATGGAACCGCTGGTGCAGGTGGCCCGCGGCGCCGACCCGGCCGCCGTCGGCCTCCCGCCGCTGAAGAAGCGAATCCATAAAAGCGGCCCGAAGTTCACGGTGACCGAGCCGGAAGCGATGCCCGGCCGTTCCGACGTCGCCGCCGACAATCACGTGCCGTCGCCGCCGTTCTGGGGCACACGCATCGTGCGCGGCGTCTCACTCCACGACTACTCCACTTTCCTCGACGAACGCGCCACCTTCATGGGGCAGTGGGGGCTCAAGCCCGGCCGCGGCGAGGACGGCGCCTCCTATGAGGAACTGGTGGAACGCGAAGGCCGGCCGCGCCTGCGGTACTGGCTGGACCGTATCCTCGGCGAGGGAATGCTCGACGCGTCCGTCGCGTACGGCTATTTCCCGGTGGTCTCCGAGGGGGAACAGGTGGTGGTGCTGCACCACGGGGAGGACCGCGACGGCGTCCTCGGCACCGCGGGACTACTCGCCCCCGACGGCGGCTCCGGCGGCCCGCTCGGCACCGAGCGGCTGCGCTTCGACTTCCCGCGCCAGCGCCGCGACCGGCACCTGTGCCTCGCCGACTTCGTCCGCCCGCGCGAATCGGGGCAGATCGACGTGCTGCCGGTGCAGCTGGTCACCGCCGGCTCCAAGATCGACGAGTTCACATCAAAGATGTTCGCCGCCAACCAGTACCGCGACTACTACGAACTCAACGGCCTGGTCATGCAGCTCACCGAGGCGCTCGCGGAGTTCTGGCATGCACGCATCCGCTCGGAGCTGGGATTCGCGGCCGAGGAGCCCAAGGACAAGGCCGGCCTGTTCAAGCTCGACTACCGCGGTGCGCGGTTCTCGCTCGGATACCCTGCGTGCCCGGACATGGAGGACCGCCGCAAAGTGACCGAACTGCTGAAGCCCGAGCGGATGGGCGTGGTCCTGAGCAATGAGCTGATGCTGCACCCCGAACAGTCCACCGACGCGTTCGTCTTCCACCACCCGGGGGCGAAGTACTTCAAGGTGTGAGTTGAAGCCGGTCCCTGGACTGGGCGGGTTGGGACTGGGCGGGTTGGGCCTGCGCGGCCTGCCCGCCCACACTTCCGCCCACGCTGGAGACCGGCTTCACCCGCCGGAGTGCGGCGAGAATAGCCCGGCCCACCACGGCGATTCCGATGACAGTGGTGATGGCACGCAGGGTGTCCCAGCCCGCCGTCGAGGTCACCAGCGAGTAGAGCAGGAAACTGCTGAGGTTGATGCCCAGCGGCGCGCCGGGTTCGTAGGAGATGCCGGTGCCGGCGCCCACCGCGAAGGGCCAGAACCACAGGTTGGTCAGCAGGCCGAACAGGTAGGACGCCAGGACGCCGTAGCCGCCCAGCATCCACAGCTCGGCCTTGCCCCGCACCTGCCGGGGGAGCAGGCCGGCCCCCGCGCCCACCCACGCACAGGCGAAGATCTGGAACGGTATCCAGGGCCCGAAGCCACCCCACAAAGCGCTCGAGAGGGTGATGGTGGCGGCGCCGAGGAGCATGCCGAAGCGGGGACCGAAGGCCCGGCCGGCCAGGATCAGCAGGATAAACACCGCCTCAACACCTCCGACGCCGGTGCTCGCCACCCGCACCGCGGAACCCACGGCGGCCAGGACGCCGAGCAGCGCCACCGTGTGCGCGGAGCGGACCGAACCGTCCATTGACACGACGACGGCGATGGCGGCGAGCGGCGCAATGGCCAGCGCCGCGAAGGGGAGGGCCGCGGCGGCATCCTCCGGGAAGGCCGCGGCAAGCAACGGCCAGCAGAACGCTGCGAGGGCCAGCACGTTTGCCGCTGCCAGTACTGCGAGCTCGACGCCCCGCGGCATCCGGATGCGGCGCTGCCTTCCCGGGCTCCGGGTGTCTGTTTGGTCAATGACCCGTGGCCTCGGTCCGGCATGTGCCTGCCGGGCAGGCGGGAGTTCTGGCTCCGGCGTCGGGGCCGCCACGGAGGAAGGTGCGACGCCGTCACGCATCGGGAGGATCCGGGCGCCGAGGCTGTCGGCGAAGTCGAGATCGTGCGTGGCGATCAGGACCGCCGCGCCCGAGTCCGCTGCCGCCCGCAACGCCGCCGAAACTGCTGCGCGCGCCGCAGGATCGAGTCCTCGGGTGGGCTCATCGATCAGGAGTACCTGGGGGTCGTCCATGGTCTGCAGCGCGATGGCCAAGATCCTGCGCTCTCCCGCCGAGAGGTCCCGGGGATGCACGTGCCCAATGGGAATGCTGCCCTCGCCCCGCAGACGGGCCAGACGTAACGCCGCGGGCCTTGGGGGGAGCTGGTCATTGCGCCGGTCCTGGTGACGCCCGGTGCGAGCCTGGCGTGCGGCACGCGCCTGGCGCCGCTCGGCCGCGCGGAGCTCTCCCGCCACCGTGTCCCTGGTGAAGAGGTCGTCTGAGGCGTCCGGGACGAGGGCGACGCGGCCGCCGTCGACCGTGCGGCCGTTGACGGTTCCTTCACCGAGGGCGAGCGCCACCAGGAGGGACGACTTCCCGGCGCCGTTCGGACCCACCAGAGCCACCACTTCACCACGGTGCAGGGTCAGGGATGCCTCGCGCACGAGTGGCTTGCCCTTGCGGTGCACCGCGAGATTTGCCGCAGTCAGCACGGGCGCCCGCTTCGCTGGCTCCGCCGGCGTCGGACCGGCAACGGCAGGGGATGCAAGCGCGGATGGCGCGGCACCCGGCACCAGGGCGCCGTCGTCGATGGTCCACCACGAATCGGCCACCGGTACGAGTTGCACCGCCCGGTGCTCCGCCACGATGACGCAGACACCGTCATCGCGGGCGAGATCCTTCAGCACGGCGATGACGTGCCGCCGAGCTGCGGTATCAAGGTCCGCCAGGGGCTCATCAACCAGGAGCAGGGCAGGATGCTCCACCACCGCGGCGGCGATGGCAACCAGGGTTGCCTCACCCGCTGAGAGGGTGCTGACATTCCGGTCCAGCAGCGCCGACACTCCGATACGCTCCGCGACCTCCAGCACCCGGACCCTGGCGGTCCCGGAGGCCATGCCGCGCAGCTCAAGGGCGAGGGAGATTTCGTCCCGGACCCGGGTGCTGGCGAATGCCGCGCGGGGATTCTGCAATACGACGCCGATGAGGCGGGCGGTATCGCGCGGCGGCGTGGTGGCACGGTCCGTGCCGGCGACGCGCACGGTACCGGAAATTTCTCCGCCGTCCACGTGGGAGAGGAGGCCGGCGATACCCCGCAGGATGGTGGACTTGCCGGAGCCCGTCGGGCCGGTAATGACCGTGATGGACCCGCTCGGCGGCGTGAAGCCGGCGACGCGCACCTGCGCGTCGCCGATGCGGAAGTGTGCGTCCCGGACGAGAACCGGGGTTTCGGTACCTTGGCCGGGTTGGTGTGCTGCCCCGCTCCCGAAGCCGCGCAATTCCAGGGCCGCGGCAACCCGGCCCGCGTGCTCAAGGGTGCGCTCGAGCACCGGCACCAGGGCGCGGGGTCCGAAGCGTTCGCCCCGCAACCGGAACGCCAGGCGGACGGAGGTCACGGCGTCGGCAAGGGCCGGAAGCGCTGCCCACGCCACCACGAGCGTCCGGGCCAGGCCCTGCATGGGGCCTCCGCGGGCCAGGTGCACGAAGCCTCGGGCCACATCCACCCAGGCGTTGAGCAGCCCGAAGGCGAGGAACATCCCGGCAATCGGCAGGGCGGACACGACCGCCGCCCACAGCCCGGGCGCCGTCACCGGACCGAGGAGGACCACATGGGCGTACGGGGCGGGCAGCCGGATCGCCGGCAGGTCGAGCAGCACCGGTTCGCCAATGCCCGCCCCGTTGAAGAGGATGCGGTAGATGACCCGCGCCGCGATGAAGACGACGGCGAGGACCGCCGCCGCGCGTAACGGCGCGGGTCGAAAGGTCATGCCGCGGGGGCGGCCGGTTTGCCGTCGACCGTGTAGAGCAGTTCCAGGCTCTCGCCCGGGTTCACCTGCAAGGTGGTCAGGCCTTCCTGCGCGTACGCCCAGTCACCGGAGGCCGGCTTCACCCAGAGCGCCCAGTAGGCGAAGGCTGCGGGCATCTTGCTGCATTCTTCCCGGTACGTGCCGCCCTTGTGGGCGATGTCGAGGTCTGCGGCGGGCACACCGTTCACACGGCAGACCAGTTCGTTGGGATATTCGGCTGTGCCCTCGGTTTTCACCTTCGCCTCCTCCAGCACCTTGGAAGCGGGAGTCGGCCCGTCCGCGGTCACGCAAACGGAGGAATCAGCGGCGGCCTGCTTCAGGGAGCCCGAATCGACGATGACGTTCACACCGGCGCAGGGCCCGGAGGCGGCGCTGGATGAAGCCGCTGCCGTAGGCGCCGGGGCAGAGGTGGTTGGTTGGGTGGCGGCCGGCGTGGAACAGGCGGCGAGGGTAAACAGTAGACCGGCAGCGGCGAGGGAGGTCGCGGCGGCGGTGCGGATTTGAGTCAAAGTCACGTGTCAAGGGTAGGGCGTTGCTGATCCGGATGCGGAGGCCGTCGCGTTGTGTGACGTTAGGTCTCCAGGTAAGCCAACGTCGCAAACCCGCAGGCCCTTGCCACCTCGGCCGGCGGCTGGTCCGCGCTGTCGGGAGGGCCACCAAACGCACGCGGACGACGGCGAGATCTAGCCGTCGTCCGCATTTCCTGCATCGGTGGCTCAGGGCACTTCCGGCATATCCTTCAGCCTTGTTGTGCTGGCGTAGCTCCAGATGGCGTGGTCTAGTTCCTTCGCCTCGACCCCGAGCTTCTTGGCGGCCTCCTTGATCAGAACGCAGGCACGATCAGACGTCTCCTGACGACCGAGCGCCCGCCTCACGAATTCCATGATCCAGGTGTCTGCCTTCACACCGTCATGGCTCAGAAGCATGGTGAAGTACTCCCACGTGACAGGACCCAGGCCCGAAACCCCTATGTACTGAGCCCGGTGATCAGGGTCGTTGGGTCGGAGGTGCGCTGGCTCGGTGACGCCAATGGCCGCGAAGCGCTGAGCCGCTTCCACGATGGCAAAAGCCTTGGTCTTTCCTGCATGCACTTTCTGGCGATTCAGGATCTTTTCGAGGGCAATCGGGTCCTGACCCGCCAGATGGATCATCGCCTCTGAAGAAGTGACGTGCTCCGTGTGCTTCTCGTATCGCAATACTGCGCCGCGTGCACCAGTCCACCCACCGTTACGTTCCCTGCCGTACCGGAAACGGATCGACATGACCGCATCGACCAGCGCTAGGTCCAAGCGGTCGGGATAACCGCCGGGCCATTTCTTCCAGGGTGTCGGCATAGCCGCGATTGCAACCAGTAGCAGGTCGAGGTCAGGAGCTGCTTCACTCACAGGTAGCTCTTTACACTCGCGCGAAGGGCTTCCGTGTGCTCGTAGATCTCTTCCAGTGAGCTAATGGGCACTCGGGTCTCTTCCTTGCTTTCGTCGAATATGCCGATGTACTTCTGGGTGCGATTGAAGTGCAGACGCGCGATCGGCTTCCGGTTGTTGTCGTCCAGCAGCACCGCGAAATAGGATTTGGCATCCCTCTGAACCACGCGAGCGGGCTTTACTTCGCTGCAGACGATGGCTCGCACGATCTGGTACCCCTCAATTTCCTCCAGCGTCGTCTCCAGCCCGTCAGCCTCGGCCAGATCCGCTTCGGCCACGGGTGCGCTGGTAACGCTGGCCGCCAACGTCGCGTCGTCATTTGGCGGGAAGGCCGGGGCGCCGAGGGCTTTCTTCAGTCGTTCGTTCACCTGGTCGTTCAGGAATTGCCTTGACGCTTTGGTTACCAACGCGGTGAACTGCTCGCGCACCTTCTGGGTGTAGGGGCCCGGATACACCCGTCCGGTAAGGAACTTGATCCACTCGTCCTCCGGCTCCTTGAATTGTGCTGCGAGGGTCCTCTTAAGTTCACCGATATATTTCAGTTCGCCAGCTGCGCTGATGATCGAGTCGAGATCGAAAACGTCCTTGGACAGCTTTTGCAGCTCCGGTATGAGGGATTCGTCGATGTCGTCTAAATCGAGCACAAGGAACGGCTTGGCGTCCATGCGGTTCGGTGCATCGAGGTCCGTGAAGAATTGGTAGACCTCGCCGTTGGTGAGGATCGCGATCCTGGCGTTGGTAACGGCAAAGTACCGGAAAAGCTGGGATGCGTGCTCGATCTTCACTGGTTCCGTGGACTTCTTGCATTCGATCAGGATCTGGACCTCGCCGTCCTTGACGATCGCATAGTCGATCTTCTCGCCCTTCTTGAGCCCTACATCCGCGATGAACTCCGGAACGACTTCCATGGGATTGAAGACGTCGTAGCCAAGAATGGTGGAAATGAAGGGCATGACGAAGGCGTTTTTTGTTGCCTCTTCTGTTTGGATTACACCCCGTTGTTGGCGCACCTTTGCTGCCAAAGCTGAAAGTTTTTCTGCAAACTCCAATTGTCCCCCTAGGAATTGATGGTGCTGCCAACCGTAGCGCAGCCCTGTGTCACTTTGATGAAAACAGGGTTTAGCGCGGGATTGAGGCTGCAGACGCATCTCCTGGCCCCCGATCACCTTCCTGCTCAGCGATGACGGCACCAGCGTCAACGGCGCCGTCCTCGCCTCGACGGCGGCGGGTCTGCACTGTGCGGAGGGCGGGGATCAGGCTGTGGAGCCAGGACCAGACCCCTATCGTCGGAAGCGCCCGGCGTTACGATGCCCTGTGACCATTAGTAGCGGCCACGCGGACAACCACAGCCTTCGCGTGTACTCCGGGGTCCACGGCAGACGAAAACCACCCGCTCTGCATGTGTGGCGGGACGCCGGCTGTGTCCTCGCGCGCGCGGCCAAGGTGGGCGTGCGCCAGCGGTACTCTGCCGGCTACCCTTCGATTCATTATCTTGACGATATCTTCACTATGGCGGACGATCGTGGGATGGAGAATCACGGCGGCGACACCGGCACAGGACAGGAATTCCCCGGCGTGGAGGATCAGGCCGAGCGGGCAATGACGGTCGTGGGTGCGCTGGTCCTGCAGTTGCGGCGCGAGGCCGGGTACAGCATCGGGAGCCTGGCGGCAGCGGCCGGCCTGAGTCCGGGTCTGCTCAGCCAGATCGAGCGCGGCCAGGGCAACCCGTCGTTGACCACGCTGATTAAGCTGTCCCAGGCTCTGAAAGTGCCGGTCGGGCGCTTTTTTGACACGAAGGACCAGGGCGGTGCGCTGGTGCGGCGCGAGGACAGGCGGCGCCTCGAAGTTGCCGAGGATAACCTCATCTATGAGCTCCTGACACCCCATATGAGCGGCCAGTTGGGCATGCTCCGGGCTCAAATCGCGGCTGGCTGGGACAACGAGGATGCTCCCTTCAGGCATGCCGGCGAGGAGTGCGTGACCATGGTGCAGGGCAGGCTCCACGTCTGTGTCAACGGCGTGGGGTACGACCTTGAGGAAGGCGATTCGCTGACCTACGACTCCTCGCTGCCGCACTGGTACCGCAACTCAACGTCGGAAGACGCGGTGCTAATCGGCGCCATGACGCCGCCGTCGTTCTAGCTGTCGCCTCCCGCCGGGACTCGGGACGCAGCCATCGGCGGCGGGCTGCCAGGCTCGCCAGGACGAACCCGGCTATTCAATTTAATGAATAAATCGCATTCAAAGTGTTGACATGGGCAGCGGGCCGGCCAAATACTTGTGGGAACGCGTGGAGCCAGCCGGCTGCCAACGCCTGCCGCAGCCGGCCGCCCACCCCGGCCGTCCGCCACCCCAAGGAGTCTGCCCATGACGCTCAGCACCGCACCGGCGACCGACGTTCCAACCACTGAAAATCCTGCCACCGCAGCCCCCAGCGCAGCCGCGCTTGCTTGGGCCAAGAAGCTGGTCGCCTTCGACACCACCAGTCGCAATTCCAACCTTGCGATGATTCACAGCATGACGGAGGAGCTCACCGCCCACGGACTCACCCCGGTGATCGTTCCCAGCCCGGATGGCCGCAAAGCCAACCTTTTTGCCACGATTCCGGCCCATGACGGCACGGTCACCGGCGGCATCATGCTGGCCGGTCACACCGACGTCGTCCCCGTGGACGGCCAGGAGTGGGACAGCGAGCCGTTCACACCCGAGGTCCGCGAGGGGCGGCTGTACGGCCGCGGTACCACTGACATGAAGGCCTTCAGCGGCGCAATCCTGGGCCTCCTGTCCGAGTTCCTGTCCGCTCCGCTGGCGGAGCCGCTGCACTTCGCCTGGACCTACGACGAAGAGGTCGGGTGCCACGGCGCCGTCGTTCTGCTGGCCGAGCTCGCCGCCCGCGGGATCCGTCCCCGGCTGTGCTTCGTTGGAGAGCCCACCAGCATGCGTCCCGTCTCGGCGCACAAGAGCAGCCAGCTCTACCGCGTCAGTGTCAGCGGGATTGCCGCTCACTCCTCGATGACGACCACCGGCGTCAATGCCATCGAATACGCGGCCAGGTCCATTGCCTTCATCCGCTCCCTCGCCGATGAATACCGGCTGTCCGGCCCGTTCGATGAGAGCTTTGTGGTGCCGTACACCACCGCCAATGTCGGCATCGTCAGTGGCGGTGCGGCTGTGAACACCGTTGCCGAAAAGTGCGACTTCGAGTTTGAGTTCAGGACCATTCCGGGCGACGACCCGGGGGCGGTGATATCCCGCATCGAGGACAATCTGGCCGGGCTGCGGGTGGAAATCCAGCAGGAGAATCCCTCCGCGGACATCCGCATGGTCCCGCTGGGCACGGTCCCGGGACTCAGTCCCGAGGGCCCGCGCGTCGCGCTGGAACTGGCCCAGGACCTCACCGGCCAGGCCGTCGAAGAGTCCGTGGTCTACGCCACCGAGGCCGGTCTTTTCCAGCGGGCCGGCATCGACACCGTGGTGTGCGGGCCCGGGAGCATGGACCAGGGCCATACGGCCAACGAATACATCGAACTGACCCAGATCGCCGCCTGCGAGCGTTTTCTCCAGGCTCTCGCCGGTCACCTCGCCACGACCGATCGGACTGCATAGCCATGAGCCATCAAACCGCCCCCAGCCTTGGTTCCAGCGACCAGATCGTCGAACCGCGTTCGCCGGCCGCCCTGGCGCTGGAACAAAGCAACGCCCGTAAGGCCGTCGTCGCAGCTTCCATTGGCAACGGGCTCGAATGGTTCGACCTCATCGTCTACGGCACGTTCGCTGTCACCATTTCCAAGCTGTTCTTCCCGACGACGAATGAAACGGCGTCGCTGCTGTTGGCCTTCGCCTCATTCGGGGTGTCGTTCATCATGCGCCCGCTCGGTGGCATCATCATCGGCCGCTACGCTGACAGGGCCGGCCGTAAGGCGGGCATGCTGGTGTCCCTCTTTGTCATGTTCGTTGGCACCCTGCTGATTGTTGTGGCACCCACGGCGGCCGCCATCGGGGTCACGGCGAGCATCCTGATGCTGGTGGCCCGGCTGCTGCAGGGATTCGCCACCGGCGGGGAATTCGGCACGGCCACGGCCTTCTTGATCGAGTACGCACCCAGCAGGAAGGCGTTCTATGGCAGCTGGCAGGTTGCTACACAGGGAGGCGGAATCCTGCTGGCCGGAATCTTCGGGTTCGTACTGAACACCTATCTCAGCACCCAGGCGCTCGACTCCTGGGGCTGGCGGCTGCCGTTTATCTTCGCGCTGGCCATTGGACCCGTGGGCTGGTACATCCGGTCCAAGATGGAGGAAACGCCGGAGTTCTTGGCCACGGAACGTTCCAAGTCGCCCCTGCGGGAGACGTTCATCGGCAACGGCGGTCGGCTCTGGGCCATCGTCGGCGTCGTGTCCCTGGGATCCGTGGGCGTCTACATTGCCCTCTTCATGCCTACCTACGCGATCGTGAATCTCGGGATGCCGAAATCCGTGGCATTCCTCTCTACCCTGATCTTCGGTGTGGTCATGAGCATCGGTTCCCCGTTCATCGGCATGCTTGCCGACAAAGTGGGGCCGGCCCGAATCATGACGTGGGCTGCCATTGGGTCCATGATTGTCGGGATTCCTGCGTTCATGCTGCTCATCGCGGCGCCTGCACTGCCCACCATGATCGTGGTCGAACTGGTGCTCTCGGTGCTGGCCACGGCCTACTTTGCGCCGCTGCCGGCCCTCATGTCCTCGATGTTCCCGGCCCGCATCCGCTCAACGGGACTCTCCCTGGGATACAACATCGGAGTCACCGTCTTCGGCGGTTTTGCTCCCTTTATCCTGACGTGGCTGATCGGCAGCACCGGTTCTCTTCTGGTGCCCGGCTTCTATCTTGTTGCCGTCGCGGTGATCGCCGCCGTCAGCCTCACCATTTCGCGGAAGGTGTACCGCCAGGCCTGAGGTGGACTGAACCCAGAGCGAGGGACGACGACGGCGGGAAGCTCCCGCCGTCGTCGTCCGCTCACCTTGTCATTCCTGGGCGCTGAGCTTCCAGTGGACTCGGACGGCCTCGGCAATCGGGCCAGCGGTGACGTCGACCCGGAAAGCGACGGGTGCGGTTCCTGTCTCTTCGATGACCGAGTCACGGTACACGCGGCCGCATGAGGGACACAGGGTGTAGAGGTCCTCATCCGCGGGCCATTCCGCCAGCCCGGCGGGGACCGGGGCGTTGTCTCCGATGTAGATGGGGACGCCCTGCGAATTGGCCTGGATCAACCCGTCCTTACTGACGGTGTTGTTGCGGACGCGAGGGGCGGCAACCGGCTCGGCGTAAGGTAGGTTGTCGGCAAACTGACATGCCTAGCCGGATACTTATCTGGCAAAGGCGGAATCGTAGGAGGCGCGGAGGCGCTCCTCACCTCTCGAAGGATGGAAGAACGCACGATGCCCGCTGCCACCCGGAACGCGCCGGACCGCACTGCCAGGTTCGGCGTCGCTTTCATCGGCCTGCTGCTCATCGCAGTTAACCTTCGGGTGTCCTTTGTCAGCGTGGGACCGGTCCTCGGGAACATCAGCAGCGACCTTGGGTTATCCAGTGCCGCGGCAGGGTTCCTCACGGGTCTTCCGCTCATCGCGTTCGCAGTCTTCTCCCCGCTGGCGCCCGGCTTCGCTTCCCGTCTGGGTCTCGACCGGGCACTGTGGATGTCCCTGCTGATCCTCGCCTCGGGCATCGTGCTTCGCTCCTTACCCTTGCCCGGCGTCATCTGGGCGGGCACGGCACTGATCGGCCTGGCTATCGCGTTTCTCAATGTCCTGGTGCCCTCCCTGGTAAAGCGGGACTTTCCGATGCGGGTCAGCCAGGTCACCGGAAGCTACACCGCCACACAGGCCGCCTTCGCCGCCCTCGGGGCCGCCGTCGTCGTTCCCGTGGCACAAACGTCCCCGGCGGGATGGCGGCTGGCCCTCGGCATCTGGGTGGGGCTGGCTCTCATCGCCATGGCGGTGCTCCTGCCGTGGCTGCGCCGCCACAGGTCAGGGACCGCGCACGCCACCAGGCCGGAGGTTTCCTTCCGGTCGCCCTGGACCTCAGCCCTGGGCTGGCAGGTGACGATCTTTATGGGACTGCAATCGATCGCCTTCTACGTCCTGATGGCATGGCTGCCCACCATCGAACAAAGCCAAGGGGTTCCCGCCACTGTTGCGGGCGTCCACCTGTCCGTCTTCCTGCTCATCAGCGTGTTCGCCAGCCTTGCCGCCGGGGGAATCCTTCACCGCGGTTCGGACCAGCGGCTTGTATCCTTCACGAGCGGCGGGCTCACGTTCGTGACGTTTCTCGGGCTGGCGCTCGCGCCGGACCTCATCTTGCTGTGGGTCATTCTCGGGGCAATCGGGTGCGGGAGCCTCATAGTCATCGCTCTGTCGCTGTTCAGCCTCCGGACCGTGAATTATCCGCAGGCAGCGTCATTGTCCGGGATGGCGCAATCTGTCGGCTACGGTCTCGCCGCGGCGGGGCCGGTACTGTTCGGTGGCCTTCGCGACGTGAGCGGAGGCTGGACGCTTCCGCTCCTCGTCACGGCCGGCATCATGGCGGTTCTCGCCGTGATGGGTCTGCTGGTTGGACGTGACCGGGTGATCAGCGGTCCAGCGTGATCCGCACTTTGGCCACGCGTTCAGGAAATCAGCATGGACACCGCTTCGCCCAGTGCCCAAGATGGGGCCATGACCTCTGGCGGTTCCGCGCGGCGGGCGACGACGGCCGACGCCGCCGTCGTTGCCCAGCTGCTTCATGATTTCAACACTGAGTTCTCGACGCCGACCCCCGACGCTGGTGAGCTTCAATCGCGTCTGACGCAGCTCCTGGCGGGCGACGACCTGGTGGTCCTGCTGATCGGCGAGCCGGCGAGCGGAGTTGCTGTGCTGAGTTTCCGGCCCAGCGTCTGGTACCGGGGGCCGGTCGCGATCCTGGATGAGCTCTACGTCCGTCCGGAGCTGCGCGGTCACCGGCTCGGCAGCGCCCTCCTGGACGCGGCCCTGGATCTGGTACGCGACCGGGGCGGTGCGCTCCTTGAGATCAACGTCGACGGCGAGGACACCGATGCGCGCCGTTTCTACGAAGCACACGGGTTCACCAACACCGAACCCAACCAGACAGACCCAATGCTGTACTACTACCGAGAGCTCTGAGACGGGCAGTTGTGCACGGCCGGTGCCGCGGTGCGGGGTTGGGGATGGCCGTCGCGCCGGGCGGCAGATAGCATGAATTTATGATCCCCGGCAGCCCGCCGGGCGGTATCCCAAAGGAGGAAACCATGGGTCTGGGTGACAAGATTCGGAATGCGTCAACAAAGCTGACCGGCAAGGCCAAAGAATCCACAGGCAAGGCAACCGGTGACAACCGCCTCAAGAACGAAGGCAAGGGCGACCAAGTCAAGGCGGACCTGAAGCAGGCTGCCGAAAAGGTGAAGGACGCTTTCAAGAAGCACTGACGACCGGTAGCGCCGGGACCTTAGCCCGCCGCCCGGGTTCCTTACTGGCTGCTGAATGTGGGGATCGGTAGCCGCCGGGGCGATGCAGCTGGGCAATGTGCAGGCGTTCATCCAGTACTCGCGGCAGTTCACCCGGCCGCTGACCTACCTGGGGTCGATGGCGAACCTGCTGCGGGCCGGAGCGGCGTCACCCGAGCGGGTGATTGAGCTACAGGGCACTTGGCTGTTCGGCGGGACCATCCGGGACAACATCGCCTACGGCCGGCCCGGCGCCACGGAGGAGGAGATCCTGGAGGCCGCGCAAGCGACCTACGTGGACCGGTTCGTGCGGTCCCTTCCGGAGAGCTACGACACCGTGCTCGACGACCGAGGGCTCCAATGTGTCCGCCGCGAGAGGCAGCTGCTGACGATTGCCCGGGCGTTCCTGGCCCGGCCCTCTGGACGAGGCCACCAGCTCGGTGGACACCCGCACCGAGGTGCTGGTGCAGAAGGCGATGAGCGCGCTGCGGTCCGACCGGACGAGCTTCGTGATCGCGCACTGCCCCCTCCATCATCCGTGACGCCGACCTCATCCGGGTGATGGAGGAACTGCTCGCCGCGGGCGGGGCCTATGCGGCGCAGGTCGCGGCTCCTGTGGCGGAGGTTTAAAGGTGCTGGCGGTGGCTTCCCGGGGCCGGGTATTCGATGTCCGACTCTGAGTTCGAGTTTCTGCTTCCGGGTCGTCAAAAATGGACCTTCGACGACATTGAAGCGAAGTACCTGCCGGAGACTGAATCAAAGTCGACGGCAGTTGATATGGCAACAACTTAAGTTGGCGACAGAGACTCTGTGTCAGACTGTGCCAGTTGCCGCGATGGGGATCGGCGGATCTTTCCTTCAGCGCCGCGGCCGACGAGAATCTGCCCAGTGGGCGTCGCTAGGAGAGGCTTGTGATAGTCGAGACCTCGACAGACTGGCCAGTAGCGGCCGCAAGTTTCGCGGCTTCGATGACGGCCACCGACTGTGCCGCGTCGCCCACTGTTACTTGCGGCTCGACAACGCCGCGCACGACGTCGATGAAGTGACTTAGTTGGTTGCTGTAGGAATCGCCGGTGGCCTTCTCCGCAAACGTCATGCTCAGCGGCTGCGTCCAGTCCGAGAGTGCTTCGTGATGGTATCGCGCCAACTGTGGGAACGCCAGGGACCCGTGTGTTCCGGCAATCTGGTAGCAAGAAATGGTGGGATTGAAGGGAAATGTCGGGTCGTCCTCGGTCGCCTGGTCCCACCCCCACGGGGCCACAACTGTGTCTGAGATGATGAACGACCCCAGTGCGCCATTTTCGAACTCGACGATTACTGCGGCTGTGTCCTCGACTTCAAATCCGCGCGTCCGGTTGCTGACTTTGGCCTGCACAGCGATGATGTCCCCGCACAGATGCCGGAACAGATCCAGATCATGCACCAGATTAATCAGCATCACGCCTGCTCCCTGACGTTTGCGCCAAGGCTCATGGAAATAGCTGTCGGCTTTCTTGGTGAGCCAGGTGCCGTTGACGGCAACCAGCTTGCCTAATTCTCCGCCGGCAATGAGATCTTTGGCGGCCTTGACTGCCGGGTGGTGGCGTCGGTGATGGCCGACGAGAATGGGTGTAGCAGACGCTTTAGCGACCCAAACGAGCCGCGCGGCTTCCGTATAAGAGGTGGCCATCGGTTTTTCCAGGAGGGAAGGAATACCGCGGTCCAGACAGGCCAATGCCGTGTCGACGTGGAAGGCGTTGGGACTGGCTATTATCACCGCATCCACTTCTCCTGCCGCCAGCAGCGCGGCGTGCCCGGAAAAGTATGGGACAGCGTGCTCCGCTGCCAATGCACGACTGCCCGGGTCCGCGACCGCCGCAAGCCTCGCGTTTGGGTTGCGGGCAATAACCTCAGCGTGCTTGCGTCCCATGACGCCTGCCCCGATCACACCAATCCTCACGGGCCGTTCCGCGGACGCTGATCCCGACATTACGAAACCATCAGATCGGCCTGGCGTTACTCGGGGAGGGCCGCGACAACATCGATTTCCACCAGTATGTCGTAAAGGTCCGAGCCGACGGTGGTGCGGACGGGGAACGGAGCAGGAAAGAATTCAACGTAGGCCTGGTTGTACTCGTCGAAGTCCCTTTTGAGGTGCTGCAAGTGTGTGGTGACCTTGACAACGTCGGCGAAGGTGGCGCCGGCTTCAGCGAGGACCGCTTGCAGATTCCTCAATACTTGACGGGTCTGCGCCGCGACTCCGTCGGGGACCTCGCCGGTGATGGGATCCTGGGGACCAAAGCCTGCTGTATAGAGGAAACCGTTGGCCACGATGCCCTGGCTGTAGGGGCCGGCCGGGGCCGGGGCGTTCGGTATGACGATGGCTTTCTTGGGCATGATGCTCCTAGTGTTGTGGTGTTCGTTCGGTTTGATGGTTCGTTAGGCAGCTGAGGTACCGACGGCGGCGCGGACGGCATCTTCGACCATCTGCTCTTCACCGTCCTTGAGAAGGTCGGGGCTGATCCAGAATCCGTGCGGAGTGCCGTTGCGCAGATCCGGATGCACTGCCACCCGAGGTGTCGCTTCCGCAAGCGCGGAAAGCGTCCGGCTGGCGTGGGTGGTGTCCGACATTCCCACGTAGAGCCGGGGCACTGGCTGGCCGGCCTCATTTAGCATCTCGGTTCGCAGTGAAACTCCATCAAGATCGAGCAAGGCGTCGGACCAGGCACCTACCGTTGCTAGCCATTGCGCGTGAAGGGAGGCATGATCCAGGTCGATGAAGCGTTCCACTGCGGCGACAAGACCCGCGATTTCCTCCTTGCCCACCTTCATGGCGCGGGCCCATCGCTGGTAGGGTGCTCCATTCTGGCGTGCGGACTCGATAATATCGGCGCGGCCGACCATGAATCCGCTGGCTTGGGGACCCCGCAGCGCCTTTCCGCCGGAGAACACGGCTACGTCAGCACCCGCCTCGCGGGTAAAGTGCCACAGGTTTTCCACGGGCGGCAGCTGTGCGGCGGCATCGACTAGGACTGGCACCCCACGGGACTTCGCGATGCGGACCACTTCAGCGAGAGGAAGGGCGACTTGGGGCAGATGCGAACCTGCCACGTAGAGGATGGCGGCCGTATTGTCGTTGATGGCGGCCTCCAGTTCCCAGTCAAAAGTCTGTTGGATGTTCCCGATCTGGCGGATGGTTACACCCGCCATTGCAATGGCGGCATCATATGGAATGCGGTGCGCTGCGTGCATGATTACTTCGCTCGGCGCTAGGTCCCGCCCTGGGAACGAGGTCAAAACCTGGGGATCCCCCTTGGTCCGGATCCCCAGCAGCGCCAGGATCAGCGCGGCGGCGCAACCGGACGTGACATATGCTGCCTCGTTCCGAGTGATCTGTGCCAGCCGTTTCCCGGCGGCCAGGTGCAGTTCGTGCATGTCCACAAACGAACCTGCTGCGTCGCTCATTGCATCCAGCACCTCTTTGGGCATCAGCGAACCGCCGAGTGCGGTGAAGGTTGTGGCTGCGTTGATGACGGGTTTCAGGCCCAGATCGGAATAGAAGGTCATAGTGTCTTTCAGATCCTAGTTAGCCGAGTTGCCGGGAAATTGCCCGGGCGGTGCTGCGGATGTCCTCCAGATAGACCTTAAGGTCCTCAATGGTTGCCACAGCCTTGATGGCGGTGAGGGAAATAGCACCGACGATCGTGGCGCTGGTGTTTGAGACGGGAACTGCGATGCAGTTAACGAAATCCTCGAATTCTCCGTCATCGACCCCCCACCCCTGGGCCTCGATTACAGCCAGTTGCTCGTCCAGAGCTTCCCTCGAAACGACGGTGTGCTCGGTGAAGGGTGTCCATTCGGCACCGGCGAGCACTGCGTCACGACGGGCTTCTGAGATCTGGCTGAGAATCGCTTTACCCACGCC
This sequence comes from Pseudarthrobacter linnaei, assembly GCF_055412825.1. Taxonomy (NCBI): domain Bacteria; kingdom Bacillati; phylum Actinomycetota; class Actinomycetes; order Micrococcales; family Micrococcaceae; genus Pseudarthrobacter; species Pseudarthrobacter linnaei. The sequence goes on along the minus strand of NZ_JBVAYX010000005.1, from coordinate 61,540 downwards.
GGTGCAGTGGGGAAGAACGGTCTTGCCTATGCGTGAGTACATCCGCACGCTGTCCTGACCTTCCACCTTGTCCACGTACATCACCGTCGATTCCACGAGCTGGGCAAGATGGATGGTGTTGCCAGTGCGGGCGTGCAGTTTCCGGATTTCGTCGTGGGCAACGGAAGGCAGGTCCAAACTGTCCAGAGCCTGCTGGGCAATGGAGATCATTTTGGGTCCAATGCTGTAATGGCCGTTTCCGCGGCGAAGCACGAATCCCGCTTCTTCAAGCGTCTGCAATTGGCGCAGAACCGTAGACCGGTGCACGTCAAAGCGCTTGGCTACCGCGCTGAGGCTCTGCGACCCTTCACCGAGAAACTCCAGTATTTCGGTGGCCCGTTGCACAGCTTGAGACATTCTTCACCCCTATATACTGATCCGGTTCGTCCAATTTTGCACACATATGTGCATACTATGCAACATCATTCCGAAGTGAGGCAACTATGGCGAGTTGGGTTTTGCGCGGCGGTTCCGTAATTGACGGTCTAGGGGGCCCGCGCTATGAAGCCGACATTCTCATCAGTGAAGGCCGCATCGCAGGCATACTTGCTCCGGGGCAGGGGGCGGCCGGAGATGACATTGACGTCTCGGGACTCGTGGTCTCTCCCGGGTTCATTGACATGCATGCACACTCGGATCTGGCAGTCCTAGCGGATCCCGCACATGTATCCAAGGCTGCCCAAGGTGTCACGCTGGAGGTGGTTGGCCAGGACGGGCTCGGATACGCCCCGGTGACTGATGCCGTCATGGCTGTGACCAGAGAGCAGATCGCGGGGTGGAATGGCACTCCGGATCTCGACTACGCCTGGCGCAGCGTAGCCGACTATCTGGATCAGGTAGACAAAGGCGCGGCTGTCAACGTAGCCGTGCTCGTCCCGCACGGAACGGCCAGAATGGCAGTAATGGGGACCGAATCACGGGCCGCGACGCCCGGAGAGCTGGAGCGAATCCGCGAGATTGTGGCCCAGGGTTTACGGGACGGGGCCATGGGTATGTCGACCGGGCTGACATACACGCCCGGAATGTACGCTTCCGACGAGGAGATTATTCACGCGTTGTCCGCTGTCAGCGAGCTCGGCGGCTACTACTGTCCGCACCACCGGAACTACGGCGTCGACGTCGTGAATGGCTATCGTGCCTGCCTTGAAATAGTCAGGGCCGCCGAGGTGCCGCTTCACCTGGCCCACTGCCACGTCAATTTTCCGCAGAACAAAGGTCGCGCGGGCGAGGTTCTCGCAGCCTTCGACGAGGCGATTGCGGCCGGCGTCGACATCACCTTGGATTCCTACCCTTATCTGGCCGGCGCCACGTACCTTGCCGCACTACTGCCAAGCTGGGTTCATGAAGGCGGGAATGACGCAATGAGCGCCCGTGTGAGCGACCCCGGAACGCGTGCGCATATTCTCCAGGAAATCGAGGTGCAGGGTTCTGACGGCCACCATGGAGTCCCCATGGACTGGTCCACGATTGTTATCGCGTCAACTCAGCAGCCCAGGAACGACTGGGCGGTAGGAAAATCTGTGTTGGACCTGGCCGGGGAACGGCAGTCGCCCGCCGGGGAAGTTTTCCTTGACCTCCTCCTCGACGATAACTTCGGTACCGGGTGCCTTGTGCAGGTCGGCAATGAAGAGAATGTCCAAGCTGTTATGCGGCACGCCGCCCACACTATCGGCAGTGACGGCATCCTGGTCGGAGAACGTCCCCACCCTCGCGGGTGGGGTACTTTTCCGAGGTTCCTGGGGCATTACGTTCGCGACCTGGGCGTGATGACCCTGGAGGAGGCGGTGCTTCACGCCACGTCACGTCCTGCCAGGCGACTGGGCCTGACCGACCGCGGAGTGGTGGCGGAAGGCAACTGGGCCGATCTCGTGGTGTTCGATCCCGGCACTGTGGGATCACGCGCCACGTACGACAACCCCAAAGTCTGGCCAGATGGCATCCCGTACGTATTCGTTAACGGGGAGCCCACCATCGCGGGGGGAAAAAGGACGGAAATCCGGCCCGGGCGGGCCGTGCGCAGGTCGCCAGGACCGACTTCTTTGTAAAAACTGTTTACAAGCCGGGATTGCACCTGACAGGATGGCAGCTACCGCAACACGCGTTGCAACATATGCACACATCAGGAGTGTTAGTGAAGACTAGAACAGCGATGAAGAGCGCAATCATGGCGGTTGCGGTGGGGCTGGCGCTGAGCGCCTGCAGCGGCGGCGCCGACGGGGGAGCCGCCAAGGCCTCGGGCCCCCCGGCAGCGGAAGGCGGCACACTGACCTTTGCCAACTGGCAGTGGCTAGAGCCAGGTCGCGGGGCCAACATTCTGGACGCGGTAAAACAGTACGAAAGTGCCAACCCCAAGGCCAAAGTCGAGAAGCAGGAGATCACCCGGGCCGATTACGAGAAGACGATCAGCACCCAGATCGGATCCGGGGCGGGTCCGGACATTCTTATCATTCCGGACCCGTTCTTCCCCGAACTGGCATCCAGCGGGGCACTCGAACCACTGGACGGGGTGCTTGATCCGGCCAGCGAAAGCGCACTGCGCAAGACGAATGAGAACTACAAATTCGATGGGAAGCAGCTGGGCCTCATCTGGGAGGCTGTGCCGTACGCCCTGTTCTATAACAACGACATCATGTCGGCGGCCGGCGTCAAGCCCCCAACCACGCCGGACGAGCTGGCCACTGCCGCCCGAACGATCAAGGACAAAACCGGCAAAACGGGATTCGCCGTCCGACACCAGCTCAACGAGGAATCACCGTGGTTCACTGACTACAGCAACTGGGCCTACGGGTTCGGCGGCAAATGGTCCGATGGAAAAAAACTGACTCTCAACAGTGAAGAGAACATTGCGGCTGCGGACGCCTTCCTCAAGGCGTACAAGTCCGGTGGGTTCGGCGTAGGCGATGACGCCTCGACATACCGCAGCAAATTCGCGGCCGGACAGGTCGGCATGGTCATCGACAATTCATCTGCCCTGCTGACCATGGTTTCAAGCAAAGACGGCGTGAAGTCATCCCAGGTCTCCGCCTCGGTCCTACCGTTCCCTGGCGGAGGATCCGCTTATGCAGGATTCTCCATTGGCATCAACGCCAACTCTAAGAACAAGGAGCTGGCCAAGGACTTCATCAAATGGATGATGACCACTGACACGCAGTCAAAGTTTGCGGACGCGCTGTTCCCCTCCGGTATCGCCACCGGAGTATCTGCTCCGCAGGCCAAGATCGATGCCAATCCTTGGATCGACGCCTTCTACAAGCAGCTGGACAACTCTTCATCCGTCGTCATTCCGGGATTTGAAACCAAGACACCGCAGGTCCGGACCATAGTCCTCACGCAAGTGGCAAGAATGCTGACTACCGGAATTTCCGCTAAGGACGCTATGGACGCCGCCCAGCAACAGGCCGCAAGCCTCACCCCCTAGAAGCCGGAGGCTGCCCTGGACGGAGAACCGTCCGGGGCAGCCTGTTCCTGAATCGAGAGAACGTATCGATGACTGTCACCACACCCGTCAGGACGCAAGCTCCGTTCCGCCCTCCGTCCCGACGCCGGCGCTTTAGCTGGACCCCCTATCTGTTCATTGGACTGGCTGTCCTGTATCTGCTGGTGTTCGCTGTGCTGCCGCTGCTGAAGGGTCTTGACCTTAGCTTCACGAACACTCGCCTGCTGAATCCGACCGCCGGTAAGTACATCGGCTTCGAAAATTACAACCAACTTTTGAGCAGCGGAGCCTTCTTCAAGTCGGTGGCGACCACACTCATATACACCGTTTTCACCGTCGTTGGATCCCTGACACTGGGAACTGTGTCGGCCTTTGTCATCAACCGCTTCTTCCCCGGTCGCACACTGGCCAGAGCTGTCATGGTCATGCCGTGGGCAGTGCCCACAGTTGCCGTCGTGCTCGTCTTCCGCTGGATCTACAACGATTCCACCGGTGTAGCCAACGCAGCCACCGCAGCACTCGGCCTGGGGCAAAGGGGCTGGCTGACCGATCCGAACTACGGCATGCTGTCCGTCGTGATTGCGACCGTCTGGAAGGTCACCCCCTTCGTCATGCTGGTGGTATTGGCAGCCCTGCAGTCAGTCCCAGAGGATCTATACGAAGCCACAAGAATTGATGGAGCCGATAGCTACAGCACATTCAAATTCGTGGTGCTGCCGTTCCTGCTGCCGACTCTGCGCGTGGTCGCTTTGCTGATGACGATCTGGTCCTTCAGACGGTTCGAAATCATCTGGCTGCTTACCGGCGGCGGCCCTGTGGACGCCACCACGACGATCGTCATCGACGTCTACCGGCATGCATTCAGCAACAGTGAACTCGGCATGGCGGCCGCGGCAGGCGTCCTCGGGCTGCTGCTATCGCTGATCGTGACTGCAGTCTATTTTGTCGCCGAACAACGTGCCAACAAGCAGAACGGAGTCCACGCATGATTGTGCGCCGACGTCTGAGCACCGGAGTAAGAGCCCTGCTCGCGCTGCTTCTCACCTGTCTTGCGGGCTTCCCGCTTTACTGGATCATCAACACAGCGATGACCCCCACAAATGATCTCTACCAAGGTCAGCAGAAGCCCTTGCCCGACATCTCCCGGGCCTTGGATCTGTTCTCCGTGCTAACTACCGACACGCCGTTCCTGGGCTGGATGGCCAACTCCGCCTTCGTCGCTTTCGGCACCACCATGTTGAGTCTGCTGATGGCAACTATGGGCGCTTACGCCCTGTCCCGTTACAGGTTCGTGGGCAAGGGACCCATGGGTTTCCTTTTCTTTGCCACCCAAATGCTTCCTGAAGCGTTGCTCGTAGTGCCGTTATACTCACTGTTTGCCGCTCTCGGGCTACTGAACCAGCTCTCGGGGCTGGTATTGGTCAATACAGCCTTTGCAATGCCGGTGGCACTCTTCATCCTCAAATCAGCAATTGATAACGTCCCCTACGAACTCGAGGAATCTGCCCGAGTGGACGGCTGCAGTCCCTTGAGCATTCTGCAGTTTATGGTGGTGCCGCTTGTGGCGCCGTCCATGGCGGCCGCAGCGGTCATTACCTTCTTTGACGGTTGGAATGAATACCTCTTCGCCACCACATTCATTCAGGACCGCTCATCCTGGGTCGCGTCGACTGGTCTCGCCTCTTTCATCGGCGAGTTTTCAACTCCCCTCGACACGGTATTCAGTGCAGCTCTGGTCTTCACGATCCCTGCAGTAATTTTCTTCCTCCTAATGCAACGCAAGATCGTCTCCGGACTTACCGCCGGATCAGTAAAGGGATAGATCCATGCCAACGATTGAATTTGATCAAGTCAGCAAAAACTTCGCCGGCAACACCGTCATCAAGGGATTCGATGCAACGGTTCCGGACAAAGAGTTCCTGGTCCTCCTGGGGCCCTCGGGCTGCGGTAAATCGACCATGCTTCGGATGATCGCAGGGCTGACGGACATCTCCTCCGGCGAGCTGCGTTTCGACGGGGTTGTCGTGAACGATTTGGAGCCAAAGAAGCGGAACATCGCCTTCGTCTTCCAGTCCTATGCCCTGTACCCGCACATGAGCGTCCGCGCCAACGTTGCCTTCCCGCTGGTGATGGACAATTTCAAATGGTGGCACCATGTCCCGCTCGTGGGCGGTCTGGCACGCCGTTCGCTAATGAGGCGCGCCGACATCGCAAGGAAAGTCGATGAGGTCGCCGAGATGCTGGAGCTGACGGACTACCTGGACCGGCGCCCCAAGGCCCTCTCCGGCGGACAGCGCCAGCGTGTCGCCGTAGCCCGCTCCCTGATCCGCGAACCCGCGCTGTACCTCTTGGACGAGCCCCTGAGTAATCTCGACGCCAAATTGCGGACGCAGATGAGGGCGGAAATATCCGCGCTGCATGACAGGGTCCAAAAGACCTTTGTGTACGTCACTCATGACCAGGTCGAAGCAATGACCATGGGGACCCGGATCATCGTGCTGAACGACGGCGTCGTTCAGCAATACGGGACGCCCAAAGAAATCTACAACAAGCCGGCCAATACCTTTGTCGCGAAGTTCATCGGTTCACCGCCAATGAACCTCGTTCCAGTAACTTTCACGGACGGCAACGCGGACATGTTCGGTAACGCCTTGCCGTTTGCATCCCCCGAAATTTCTGACGCCGGGGCAGTGCAACTCGGGATTCGTGCCGAAAAGGTCCGCATTCACACGTCCCGCAGGATCGACGGCCTGCCAGACTACCCCGCACGCGTCCTGACTGTGGAACATCTCGGCGCGGAAACGGTAGTGGGCTTCAAATTCGGTGCTGAACCGCACGCAGCCGAGGTCGGAGCAAAAGCGTCAAAGGACCTGTTCTACGCAAAGCTCGTCGGCGATGTAGTACTTGCCCACGGTGAGCGGGTCAGCATCTCGTTCGATCCGGAGGACGTTCTTTGGTACTCCGCGGACAGTGGAATACTCCTCGAACGCGCGCAGATGGCATCGAGTTAGTCGACGAGGACGGGCGTGGGAAATTTCGCATGATCAGAGAAAGAACGGCGGCGACCAAAGTGCCGGCGCTGCTGTGCATTGGGGAAACGATGGTTTTACTCACCCCCGACGAAGGCTCCCTGGAGCAGAACAGGCACGTTGGCATTCATGTCGGAGGAGCCGAAAGCAACTTAGCCGCCGGGCTGGCCCACCTGGGGCACGACGTCGAATGGTTCAGCAAAGTCGGGAACGACCCTTTCGGGAGGATAATCTGCGAGTTCCTGCGGGCGCGCGGTGTTTCTCTCGAGAACGTCGCGGTAGACCGGACACGCCCCACGGGCATCTACTTCAAAGATCGGGACGACAACGACAGCCACGTCTACTATTACCGGTCCGGATCTGCTGCGTCCGCCCTAGGCCCCGCGGACCTACCCCACCTGCGCCTGGAAAGCCGTACGCTCTGCCACGTTTCCGGTATAACGGCGGCCCTTTCGGCCAGCGCGAATGCCCTTATGCAGAGGTTGGTCATCGACCGTAATCCGGGGGACGGGCTGGTCAGTTTTGACGTCAATTACCGGCCCGCCCTCTGGTCGCAAGCCGACGCTGCCCCCCGACTGCTGGAGCTGGCCCGCGGTGCCGACATAGTCGTTGTGGGACGAGATGAAGCCCAGACTCTATGGGGCACGCCACGGGCCGAAGACGTTCGCGAAATTCTTCCCGACGCTGCTCACCTCGTAGTTAAGGATGCAGCTATCGGTGCGACGCATTTCGCTGAAGGTCTCGCAACATTCCAGCCTGCGCTGAAAACCGACGTGGTCGAACCTGTCGGGGCAGGCGACGCTTTCGCCGCCGGGTTCCTTTCAGGGCTCGTGCGCAAATTTGATATTCCGCGATCGCTTCGTCTCGGGCATCTCATGGCTGGGCTTACCCTGCAGCACGTAAGTGATTTGCCCTCGATGCCTGCTGCCGAGGACATCCTTGCAGTCAGCGCCGTGGAAGGTGAAGGTTGGGCGAACATCCGGCTGGGTCCTTCCCATCTCAACAACCTGCATCTGCTCCTACTCAAAGGAATTTCCCATGACGACTGAAGTCACCGACATCATCCATCGGCAGCCGGTAATGGCTATCCTCCGGAACATGGATCCCCATCGATCGGTCGCTCTAGCCACAAGGGCCTGGGATTTGGGAATCGATCTGGTGGAAGTGCCGATTCAATCCCCAGACGCGATCCCCTCTCTTGCCGCCGTCGTCAAAGCCGGCGCGGAGCGGGTCAAGATGGTCGGAGCGGGGACCATTATTTCGTCTGAGCAGGTCCTTAAATGTGTGCAGTTCGACGTTGCCTTTACCGTGGCACCCGGACTCGACGAGGAGATCGTCAAACTATGCAGGGAAGCAGGGCTGCCCCACCTGCCCGGTGTAGCCACGGCTAGTGAAATCCAGGCAGCTGTGCGACTGGGCTGCTCCGTAGTGAAGGCATTTCCGGCATCCGTCCTCGGACCCGCATGGTTCAAGGCGATGCTGGGCCCCTTTCCCGGTGTCTCGTTCGTGGCCACGGGCGGCGTCGACGCGTCGAACGCCACGGCCTTCCTTGACGCTGGAGCGGCAACCGTTGCTGTCGGCTCAGCCTTGGCCGACGAGCGGCAGTTAGACATGGTCGCTGAAATTATCGCTTCAAGGCGCTAACCCGGCGCTGAGTCTGTGGCAGGCCTGCACCAGGGTCCTCAGAGATTGAGTGAACCGTATCGACGTTGTCGGAGAGCTGCTCGATGTCCTCCGTGGTGATGTTGATAGCCAGCTCAACGGCGCCATTGTCGCCTCCGGCGGCTGGTCGACTCATTAAGGCAACGGCGCCCGAGGCTAGCGAAACGTGGACGCAATTTGCGCCTACACCAGCGGCCACGGGTACCGCATGCCGGTGCGGTCGACCGGCAGCACCGCTGCGTTCAGCAGGCGCTGCACACGCTGCTGCAGCGCAGCGACCTCGTCGTCGTCGAGCATCTCGGCCACCTCGGGTGGCACGGCCTCTGCGAGTGGAGCGATGTCCTCGAGCAGAGCATCGGGGATGGGGTTGCCGGCGAAGTCCCAGATCACGGTGCGCAGCTTAAACGCTGCCGAGAAGCACAGCCCGTGGTCGATGCCCCACACCCGTCCGTCAGCACCGCGCAGCACGTGCCCGCTTTTTCTGTCGGTGTTGTTGGCGACGTAATCGAACAGGGCCATGCGGGCCAGCTCGCCGTGGGTCTCGGGGGCGTCCTCGTACAGAGTGAAGTAATGCTCACGGAAGTCGCACTCGATGAACCACTGCAGCGAACCGATCCCCAGGGGCGCGTCCTCGCGGATGACTGTCGGCGGCACGAGTCCCCACTCCAGGGACTCGCTGAGCAGGTAAGCGGCGCGTTCCCGCCGGTGGAGCCCGGGCTCGAAATCGGACAGCGGCCGTTCCCCGGCCTCCGGCTTGTAAACCGCGTCCGCGGAATCGTCCCCGCAGGAGACCCGGACCAGGAACGTCTCGTTGCTGCTGCGCAGGATGCGGCCAAGCAACTCGACGCGGCCCTCGGCGAGCAGCGTCAGTTCCCGCTCGGACACCGTCTATTCCGTTTCACGGGCTGTTCTAACTTGCGCGGTACAAAATTCACGGTGCCCTCAGCCCGCTCAGCGGTTCCGACGTCGAATTCACCATGAGCACGGCGGGGTCCTGGCCCTCCACAAACGAGATGGCCGACACCGAACCCGGGCTGATCACGATCCGCTGGAACAGGTCCAAAGGCGTGCCCAGGGCGTGGGCGACGGCGGCCTTGATGGGATCGGCGTGGGAGAAGCACACAACGACGCCCCCGGCGTGGGCTGTGCGCAGTGCCTCCAGCGATCCGACGATCCGCTCCTGCATCTGCGGAAACCTCTCGCCGTTAGGGAAGCGGAACGCGGACGGGCTGTGCTGCACGGTCTGCCACTCCGGCAGGGCCGCCAGCTCGGCAATCACGGCGCCGGTCCAGTCGCCGAAGTCGCATTCAAGCAGGCCGTCGTCGTGTTTCACCTCCAGCCCCGTCTGGGCCGCCGTGGGCTCCGCCGTCTCGCAGGCGCGCTCCAGCGGCGAAGAATAGAGGGCATCCACCGGCAGGCCAGAGAGTCGCTCAGAAACCCGCTCGGCCTGGACCCGGCCCCGCTCGGACAGATGCAGTCCAGGCGCCCGCCCCGGCAGCACCGTGCCCGTCGTCGGCGTCTCCCCGTGGCGCACCAGAAGAAGGAGCGTGCCTTGCTCTCTGGACGGGGGCCCCAATGGTGCCGGCGACGCCGGCGGGATTGCTGCAGTCATCAGCATCCAGCGTATTCCGCACGGCGGGCCAATGCGCAGGAATCTGAAGAAATTCCTCGATTCCCCGCCGGGTAGAGGTCTACGGTGAAGGGGTGAGTGATCGCCCCGATGTCTTCACTGTTGGTGAACTGCGTGCCTCCGGCCACGTGCACAAGGACCTGCGCCGCGAAATCCGCGACAACCTGCTCTCCGCGCTCGCCGCCGGCCGCGACCCGTGGCCCGGGATGTTCGGGTTCAGCCGGACCGTGCTGCCCCAGCTGGAGCGGGCCCTGCTCGCCGGGCACGACGTCGTGCTGCTCGGCGAACGCGGTCAGGGCAAGACACGGCTCCTGCGTACCCTGGCCGGGCTGCTGGACGAGTGGTCGCCGGTGATCGAGGACTCGGAACTGAACGAACACCCGTATGAGCCGATCACGGAGCACTCCCGCGCCCGGGTCCTCACCGAGGGGGACCGGCTGCGGGTGGCGTGGCGGCACCGTTCGGAACGCTACGTCGAGAAGCTCGCGACGCCGGACACTTCCGTCGCCGACCTGATCGGCGACGTCGACCCGATGCGCGTGGCCGAGGGCCGCCGCCTGGGCGACCCGGAAACCATCCACTACGGCCTGGTCCCGCGCTCCAACCGAGGCATCATCGCCATCAACGAACTCCCCGACCTCGCCGAACGGATCCAGGTCTCGATGCTCAACGTGATGGAGGAACGCGACATCCAGATCCGCGGCTACGTGCTGCGGCTGCCGCTGGACGTCCTCGTCGTCGCGTCCGCCAACCCCGAGGACTACACGAACCGCGGCCGGATCATCACACCCCTGCGGGACCGCTTCGGCGCCGAGATCCGCACCCACTACCCGATCGAGCTCGACGACGAAGTCGCCGTCATCCGGCAGGAGGGGCACCTGGTGGCCGGCGTCCCGCCCGTCATCCTGGAGATCCTGGCCCGCTACACCCGCGCGCTGCGGCAGTCCCCGGCGATCAACCAGACCTCCGGAGTGTCCGCGCGGTTCGCCATCGCCGGTGCCGAAACCGTCGCCGCCGCGGCCCTGCGCCGGGCCAGTGTGCGCGGAGAGAACGAGGCCGTCGCCCGGATCATCGATCTGGACGCCGCCGTGGAAGTTCTCGCCGGGAAGATCGAGTTCGAATCGGGGGAGGAAGGGCGGGAACAGGACATCCTGGACCACCTGCTGCGCATGGCCACCGCGGAAGCCGTCCGGGCGCACTTCCACGGCATCGACATGGGCGCCCTGGTGGCGGCGCTCGACGGGCACACCACGGTGACTACCGGGGAACTGGTCACGGCGCGGGAGTTCCTCGAGAACCTCCCGTCGCTCAACGGATCGCACCTCTACGACGAAATCAGTGAGCGCCTGGGTGCGGAAAACGACGGGCAGCGCGCCGCCGCCGTCGAACTTGCACTGGAGGGTCTCTACCTCGCCCGGCGGATTTCCAAGGACTCCGACGACGAGGCGACCATCTACGGCTAGGCAGTCCTAAGGCCAGGCAGTCCAAAGCAGAGCACAGGAGGGCCCATGAGCGCTCACAACCGGTCCAGGTACGGCCGGTACGCGGGAGGACCGGATCCGCTCGCCCCGCCGGTGGACCTGGCCGAGGCGCTGGACGCCGTCGCCGAGGACGTTATGGCCGGCTACTCGCCCCGGCACGCCCTCCAGGAGTTCCTGCGGCGCGGCGGCCGCAGCCGGGAAGGGCTGGACGACCTCGCCGGCCGCGTCCAGCAGCGGCGCAGTGACCTGCTGGGCCGCCACCGGCTGGACGGCACCCTCAAGGAGGTCCAGAAGCTGTTGGACACGGCGGTGCTGGAGGAGCGCAAACAGCTCGTCCGCGACGTCCGGATGGACGACACCGACCGCGCCTTCCGGGACATGCAGCTGCAGAACCTGCCCAAATCCACGGCGGCGGCGGTCAACGAACTCGCCTCCTACGACTGGCAGTCCAGCACCGCCCGCGAAGCCTACGAACAGATCAAGGACCTGCTGGGCCGCGAAGTCCTGGACCAGCGGTTCGCCGGCATGAAACAGGCCCTCGAGAGCGCCACGGACGAGGACCGCGCGGCCGTGGCCGAGATGCTGCAGGACCTCAACGAGCTCCTCGACAAACACCGGCGCGGCGAGGACACGGACGCGGACTTCCAGGAGTTCATGGCCACGCACGGTCAGTTCTTCCCGGAGAACCCGCAATCAGTCGAGGAGCTGGTGGACACGCTCGCCCAGCGCGCGGCCGCCGCCCAGCGGCTCCTGCAATCCATGTCCGCAGAGCAGCGCGAGGAGCTGATGCGGCTCTCCGCCCAGGCGTTCGGCTCACCCGAACTCATGGCACAGCTGAGCCAAATGGACGCCACCCTCCGCGCCCTGCGCCCCGGCGAGGACTGGGACGGCTCCGAACGCTTCGAGGGGGAGGAAGGGCTCGGGCTCGGCGACGGCACCGGCGTCCTGCAGGATCTCGCCGAACTGGACGAACTCGCCGAGCAGCTCTCCCAGTCCTACGACGGCTCGCACCTGGATGACCTGGACCTGGACGCCCTCGCCCGCCAGCTCGGACAGGACGCCGCCGTGACGGCCCGCACCCTTGCCGAAATCGAGCGGGCCATGCAGGACGGCGGCTACCTCCGGCGCGGCGCCGACGGCGATCTCGGGCTCTCACCGCAGGCCATGCGGCGGCTCGGCAGGTCCTTGCTGCGGGACACCGCCAGGCAACTCTCCGGCCGGCAGGGGCGCCGGGACACCCGGGTGGCCGGGGCGGCCGGGGAGCAGACCGGCTCCAGCCGCCCGTGGGAGTTCGGGGACGCCGAACCGTGGGACGTCACCCGCACCATCACCAACGCGATCCGCCGCACGATTGCCGACGGCGGTGATCCGCGCCGCGGGCTGCGCCTGGCCGTGGACGACATCGAGGTGACGGAGACGGAGGCGCGCACGCAGGCCGCCGTCGCCCTGCTCGTGGACGTGTCCTACTCGATGGCCGCCGAGGGGCGCTGGGTGCCCATGAAGCGCACCGCGCTCGCCGTGCACCACCTCGTCTCCACCCGGTTCCGCGGCGACCGGCTGCAGCTGATCACGTTCGGCCGCTACGCGCAGTCCATGGACATTGGCGAGCTCACGGCCCTGCCCGCCCTGCGGCAGCAGGGCACCAACCTGCACCACGGCTTGCTACTGGCCGGCCGGTTCTTCCGCCAGCACCCGTCGATGCAGCCCGTCCTGCTGGTGGTGACCGACGGCGAACCCACCGCGCACCTGCTGCCCGACGGCGAACCCTGGTTCTCCTGGCCACCGGACCCGGAGACCATCCGCGTGACGGTCGCCGAACTGGACCGCCTCGGGCGGGCCGGCGCGCAGGCCACGTTCTTCCGGCTGGGCGATGACCCGGGCCTGGCGCGGTTCGTGCAGCGGATGGCCCGCCGGATCGACGGCCGCGTCGTGGCGCCCGAGGCTTGGGACCTGGGAGCCGCCGTGGTGGGGGAGTACCTCCGGGCGCACTTCCACGGCCGCCCCTACGACGACGCCGACTGGGCCCAGTAGGCGGTGCCGACCGCTTGTCAGGGCCACGCCCGGCGACGCCTAGGGCTCAACGAGCATCAGCATTGTTTCCGGACGGACACCGTCGAATTTCATCGCTTCGGCTGCCGCCTCGGACTCCATAATCCGCTGGAACGTTTCCATGTCGGGGACTTGAACGATCAGGCCTACACGGTGGCTTTTTGCCGGGTCGATGAACGTCCGCACCGTGATGCCGAGAGGTCCGAATACTTCTTTCCTTTTTGGTGAGCTGAGCCAGTGATCAACGTCGTCGACTTCATGGAAAATCACTAATGTTGGCATAGTTGCCTCTGCTTTCTGGGGTTATGCCAGGAGCCGGGCTGGACAGGGGCCGCGTCGGGACATCCTGATCACGCTGAACGTACCACGGCCTCGAATGCAGCGGTAGCGGGAAAACCGACAGTTCAGCCCCTCACAAAAGGGCCTCCCTCGCCCACCACGCCAATGATCCTTCCCAGTTCACCCACCAGCCACCAACACGCCCTCCAGCGTTTTCCCGCGACCAGCAGTCTTTTCACGCACCCTCTTGCCCGGCACGTCCCCCGGTGCCGGACGGAGAATCCCCTGTATTAAAGGAGTACCCGTGTTCGTGAAAAGCACCCTTGCCGCCGTCGCAGTCCTTGCCTCCCTGGCCGGGGCAGTAGCAGCCCCTGCCCAGGCAGAGGCAAGCAAGCCGGCTCCCGTCGTCGTCGGCCAGCCGCTCGCCCAGGCGCATGCGCACAACGACTATGAGCATGACCGTCCCCTCTTCGATGCGCTGGAGCATGGCTTCACCAGCGTGGAAGTGGACGTGTGGCTGGTGGGCGGCGAGCTGATGGTTGCCCACGACCTGGAGGATGTCCAGCCCGGCATTACGCTCGAGAGCCTCTACCTTGATCCGCTCCAGGACCTGGTCCGCGGCCAGGGCCACAACGTCTTCCCGAAGTGGGATGGCAGCCTGCAGCTTCTGATCGACATTAAGAGCGACGGCGACCCCACCTACGCCGCAATCGAGCAGGAACTGGCCGAGCACCGCAACATCATGAGCCGCTACAGCCATGGCACCACCAAGACCGGCCCGGTCACCGCGGTCATCAGCGGAAACCGCCCGCTGGCCACCATGGAGGCACAGGAGACGCGCTTCAGCTTCTACGATGGCCGCTCCGCAGACCTCACTTCCGGAAAGCCTGCCGACCTGATGCCGCTGGTCAGCGACAACTGGACCAAGCTCTTCACCTGGCAGGGCGTGGGCCCCATGCCCGAGGCCGAGCGCGCCAAGCTTCACGCCTACGTGGCCGAGGCGCACGCCAATGGCTACCGCGTCCGCTTCTGGGCCACCCCGGACATGCCCGGCACCGCACGCGACGCCATCTGGAACGAACTCTTCGACGCCGGTGTGGACCACATCAACACCGACGACCTCGCCGCGCTGCAGCAGTTCCTGGCCGTCCGCGCGGCCTAAGCCGCACGCCTCTTGCCCAACCCCGCAATGAAGAGGAACACCGTTATGCCTACAAAGACCATCAAAACGACGACGGCGGCAGCCGTTTTGGCGTTGGGCCTCATTGCGGCCCAGGCCGCCACCGCCGGCACCGCCGGCACCGCCGCCACCGCCGCCAACACCACCGCCGACACTCAGGCGTTCACGTTCGGCGTGATCGGCGACATCCCCTACGGCGAGGCCGAAATCGCGAAGTTCCCCGCCCGCATCCTGGACATCAACGCCGATAGCGCGCTGAAGTTCGTCGCCCACGTGGGCGACATCAAGAACGGCTCCTCGGTCTGCTCGGACGAGTACTTCGAGAACATCCGCACGCAGTTCGACACTTTCGAGCACCCTCTGGTCTTCACCCCGGGCGACAACGAATGGGTGGACTGCCACCGCACGAACAACGGCGCCTACAACCCGCTGGAACGGCTCGACAAGCTACGGGATGTCTTCTTCGACAAGCCCGGCAAGACCCTGGGCGCCACCATGCCGGTCAAGACCCAGGCGGACCTCGGGCTGCCGGAAAACGTCCGCTTCACCCAGAACCGGGTGGCGTTTTCCGTGCTGAATATCCAGGGCAGCAACAACTCGCTGCAGCCGTGGACCGGCCTGGGCGAAACCACAGCCACGCCCGAGCAGTTGGCCGAAGTTGAGCATCGGACGGACGCCGTCCTGGCCCAGGTCCGCGACACCTTCGCGGACGCCGAACGCCGCAACGACCGTGCCGTTGTCCTGATGACCCAGGCCGACATGTTCGACCCGTCCCTGCTCGACGCCGCAGCCGCCAACCCGGACACCATGTCCGGTTTCCGCGAAATCGTGCAGCTCATCATCGACGAAACCAACAGCTTCGACGCCCCGGTTTACCTCATCAACGGCGACAGCCACGTCTTCGCCGAGAACCAGCCGCTCGCGGAGGGCTCACCCTGGCTGGACATCTACGGCCAGCCCGCCGCCGATGACCTGCAGCGCATCACCGTGGACGGATCCGCCAACGCCACCAACTACGCCAGGTTCACCGTCGCCGGCAACAGCGCCGCTGGCGCGGACGTTCTGACCTGGGAAAGGGTCCCCTTCAGCCAGTAGGCACCAGACGGAAGCGGACGACGGCGGGAGGTCCCGCCGTCGTCCGCTTCCAGGTTCATTCCTGGGCGCTGAGTTTCCAGTGGACTCGGATGGCCTCAGCAAATGGGCCAGCGCTGACGTCGACCCGGAAAGCAACGGGCGCGGTCCCTGTCTCTTCGATGACCGAGTCACGGTACACGCGGCCGCATGAGGGACACAGGGTGTAGAGATCCTCATCCGCTGGCCATTCCGCCAGCCCGGCGGGAACAGGAATCTTGTCTCCGATGTAGACGGGGACGCCTTGTGAGTTGGCCTGAATCAACCCGTCCTGGCTGACGGTGTTGCCGCATATGCAGGTGATGGTGGTGACATCATGATCGATGACATCGGCGGTTTCAGAGTCCATGATGACCTTCCCGGCGCTGGAAGAGACGCTCTGGTATCAGGTTACGCCTGCCGATCCGTGTAGTCGCACTGGAGCGCCTACACGGGGCGGGCGTTGTCGCTGCGGGTGAGCTCTTGAAGCCTGAAGAGGCGAGTGGCCGTCCCGGGCTGTGGGCGTCACCCCCGGGGCAGGGTAGTGCGTGCGCCAGCCCGGCCGATACTAATCCAGTGGCAGTGTTACCGTCACACAGGTTCCTGCGGCGGCGGACGAATCAATGGTCATCTCTCCGCCAGCAAGGCCTACGGCCATTCGCATGAGGCGCAGTCCCATGCCGGAGTGCCGGCCAATCATGGCTGCCGGCACATCGAAACCTCCGCCGTCGTCGGTCACTTTGAGCTGAACGCCGTGGCTCACGCCTTGGGTGACGCAGCCCAGCCGGACCGTGACGGCTGATGCCTGAGCGAATTTGTAGGCATTACTCAGGAGTTCCTGCGCCGCCCGGTACAGAAGAGTTGCGGATTGCCGGTCTACTTCCATCCCGTGGTGCGGTGCTTCCAGGTGCACCAGGGTTCCGCGTTCGCGGAGGGGCCGCGTCAAGCGGTCAATTGCGCCGGCGACTCCAAGAACATGGAGGTCGACCGGGTGCGTATCGGTAAGGACGCCACGTACGGCGACGACTTCATCGCTTAGTAGTGATTTCATGCTCTTACTGTGCGCTTGCGTGGTTGGAGTTTTCTGGTGCCGCGCCGGGTTAGCGCGCCTGGATTCCTTCCGGATTGTGCCGGTGCCAGGAGGCGTCTGTTGAAGGACAGGAACGCCATGGCTGCCTGTGCTTGCTTCCGATCCATCGTGGCAAGCGTCGTCCCGCGTGCGGATACTGACTCGTGGTCGTCCCTGTCCCTTATGTCGGTCACACTTAGCATGTGCGTACTTTTGGTGTTGAGGAAGAATTTTTGATCGTGGATCCCGTCAGCGGGTATCCCCTGCCCCTGGCAGGAGAGATGCTGCGCCTGCACGATCCCGGGCAGGAGGTGGTGAACCACCCGTCACCCCTCCAGATGCTGGCTGCCGAGCTGCAGCAGGAACAGCTGGAAGTTATCACTCACCCGCATGACAGCCTGAGCGGACTCGCGGCCGAGATACGGGCGGGTCGGGCCTATGCCGACTCACTGGCCCGGAACGCGGGCGGGAGGATCGCTGCCCTCGCCACGTCGCCGCTGGCGGCCACACCGCATGCCACCAGGAACGACCGTTATGACGCGTTGATGGAAAAGCACGCGCTGACAGCCCGCGAGCAACTGACCTGCGGATATCATGTCCATGTTTCCGTGGGCTCCGATGAGGAAGGCGTCGCGGTCCTGGACCGGATCAGGTCCTGGCTGCCGCCGCTCATCGCGCTGAGCGCAAATTCCCCGTACTGGAATGGCACTGACAGCGGGTACTCCAGTTTCCGAACCCAGGCATGGAACCGGTGGTCCTCCGCCGGGCCAGCAGATGTCTTCGGCTCGGCGCAGGCCTACCATTCTCTGGTGGAAAAGCTGTCGGACACCGGGGTGGTCACCAGCCCGGATTTTGACGCGCGCCTGTCCAGCCGCCACCCGACCGTCGAGATCCGGGTGGCAGATGTTTGTCTTGACGCCCGCGACGCCACCCTGATTGCCGCATTGGTCCGGGCCCTCGTGGAGACCGCCGCCCGGGAGTGGGCGGCCGGAGAGCAACCGGACACGGTTCCCGCCGCAATCCTGCGTCAGGGAGCCTGGCGCGCCAGCCGCTGGGGTATGGACGGGGAGCTCCTTCACCCGGTACTGCACCGGCCGGCCACCGCGCGAGATGTCTTCGCCGCGCTCTATGGCCATGTCCGCGACGCCCTGGACGAGGCCGGGGATGCCGCCTGCGTCGCGGAGTCACTGCAAAGGATCCTCTCTCAGGGAACGGGTGCCAACCAGCAGCGGCAAGCCTTCGCCCGCCGCGGAAGACTCGCCGACGTCGTCGCCCACGCGACGGGCCTTACCCACCGGCAACCCGTCGATCCCTTCCCCCTCTGCGAACCGTTCCTGGACAGGGATGCGGAAAGCTCCGATTTGGCCGCCGTCGCCGGCTAACCCTGACGCGAGGCGACACCTCCGGCGGCGGAGCGCTTAGTCGAACAGACTCACCACGGCTTGTGCGAACGCCGCCGGATCCTCCTGCGGAACGTTGTGTCCAATACCCGGAAGGACCCTTTGGTGGTAGGGGCCCGTGAAGTAGTCTCTGCCGGCCGCCGCTGCGGGGCCGCCGACGCCGTCGTCCCCGCTTTCGAGCACGACCGTCGGGACGGTGATGCGCGGCTCGAGGGCGATCAGGTCCTCGAACCGCTGGTACCGGGGATCGCCGTCGGCCAGTCCGTAACGGTGGCGGTAGGAGTGGATGACGACGTCGACGAAGTCGGGGTTGTGCAGGCTCGGGGCGCTGGCGGGAAACGCCTGGCGTGCGCCACCCCAGGCGGGCGACCAGGTGCGCCAGAGCAGCTCGCACAGTTCGTCCCGGTTTCGTTCCAGCCCGCGGCGGCCCCGTTCCGAGTGGAAATAGTACTGATACCAGTAGCTTCGCTCCCAGTCCGGGAGGGCGGGCTCGCCGGACCGTGCGAGGTTGTGCATGTTGTAGCCGCCGACGGTGACGAGGCCGGTGACGCGTCCGGGGTCCAGCGCCGCCACGATGCACGCCGCCCGGCCGCCCCAGTCGTAGCCGGCAACGACTGCCTGGTCGATATTGAGGGCGTCCATGAAGTCGAGGAGATCCTGCCCGAGGGCGGCCTGCTGTCCCGAGCGGATTGTCGTGTGGTCGAGGAAGCGGGTCGGGCCGAAGCCGCGAAGGTACGGCGCGAGCACGAAGGCGCCCTGGCCGGCGAGGATCGGAGCGACGTCGTCGAAGGCCCGGACGTCGTACGGGAACCCGTGCAGGAGGATGACCGGGGTTCCGCCCGGATCACCCGCGGACTCGTATCCGATGTCTAGGACGGGGGTCTCGATGCGGCCGAAGGAGGAAAAGCTCATGCACCAATTCTCACCCGGACGGTTCCGGAAGATGGCGGCGCCTGGGGGTGGTTGAACAACAGCTGTAAAAAACAAACGCCAGCCCCTCGCAAAGGGGCTGGCCCTTGCCCGATTGTGCCGGCGTGGGCAACGATGTTCCGGCCGCCAGGTCGGAAGGGGATTACTTCGATGACAGTGCGCGTCGAAGTCCCGGCGCATTGGAGCGTCAACTTCGCCGTACGCGACGCCGACGCCACCGCCACCGCCGAGCATGCTGCCGCTCTAGGTGGCGGCATCGTCATGGCGCCCGCGGACACTCCGGGATTTCGAAGCGCCGTGATCAGTGACCCTCAAGGAGGCATCGTCGCGGTCAGTGCAACCTCCGGACGATAACGGTGTCCCGTCCTCACGGGGACACCCGAGCCATTGTCCGTCTCATCGACCAGCCCTTCACATAGGTAGAACGGGTCTGCCCCCCGGGAGTCCGCCAGCGCAACGCTGGGCAGCAACGCAATGGCAGGAGTCTCTGCGCGAAGGCGCACCGACTCCTGCCATTGGTGGGGTGTGCGGCCGCCTCGGAGAGGCGAGGAAGCGGCGTTGTTCTCAAGCTATCCCTGGGGCTCCAGTTTGAAGCTCACCAGCTTGGGTTCGTCCGTGCCTCCGAAACGGTAGGAAAATGAAACCCGCTTGTCGGCGTCGCATTTGATGAGACCTGCAACGTCGGCAGAGTTAGCGCCGTTGTTCGAGCTGACCTTGACGTCGTTGTAGGTCGGCTTGCAGGTGTCGTTCAGCCTGAGGCCCGCGATGCCACTGACAAATGATTGCTTCGGCATCTTGACGTGAAGTGCGGGGTCCAGATAGCCATAGGCCTCGTCGGTGTCGCCGGAAATGAGGAGCTTGTTGAACGCGTCCGCCCGGCCCGTGGCCTGGCTCGTGGCGCCGCCCACAAGGTTGACCAGGAAGATCACACCGATAATGACCAGGAGCAGTACTCCGCCTACGCTCCCCAAGATGATCCAGAGTTTTTTTCGGCTTTTGACGGGAGGCGGCTGACCGGGGAGGCCGGAAGGGCCCGAGTTGTATCCCGGAGCTGCATAGTAGGCGGCGGCAGGGTTCTGCCCCTGGGCCTGATACTGCCCCTGGTACTGCCCTTGCGGGGAAGGCTGAAATCCGGCGTACTGCGGCTCGGAGGGCAGCACTGGCTGTTGCTGCGGCGCTTCCGGCAGGTGCGGTGAGGGCTGTTGCCCGGCGTCGGGCTGTCCTGGCTGGTGCGGATCCTGCGGAGTGCTCAAGGTGGAGCCTTTCCGGCAGCACACGTTCTCACTGCCTCGTTGCAGGGACCCGCTGATCGTGCCCCCATCGATTCAACTTGGACAGCGTATACCGATATATGCCGGTGCCCGCACGGAACCAGCTAGACCGCCAAACCGGCTTGTGAAACCGCTATTCCGAACTAACAGCCCCAAAGATAACTCGAGCAAGTTCTTCGAAAGAGTGTCATCTCCGAAGTCGCCTGCACGGAATGTCACAAGCCGTCTGCACGCCGTCATTACCGCATGGCGTGACGTGAGGTCCTGCGGGGAGAACCGTTCCGGCGCGCGGCTGCACTCTTCTATCTGCCGGAGGGACGCTGGTCGGAGCGGGCGGCCACGGCCTATGGAATGAGTGCTTCTTCGCCGGAAAGTTGCTGATCCTCTGTCCGCGCGAATCTACGTTGTGCTGAGCGAATACACCGACAGTGACCGGCAGCGGTCGGACCGGCCCGCATTCGGAGGTATCTTTGTCCTGCACCGGTCGTCAGACTAGGTCGTCGGCATTTTCAGGACCCTGGCTGCGGCTCAGCCCGGAATGCTGGCGGCAATCCGCTCGCCGTTGAAGTATTCGAGCTGCCAGCCGTCGACGGTATGGTGGTGGGCCAGGTTGAGGACGGCGTTGTCGATGCTGTGCAGGGTGCGGCCGATCGCTCGGCTGAGGCTCACGCGGAGCAGGGACCCGTGGGCGACCACCAGGACGTGGCGGCCGCGGAACTCCTCGGCGAGGGCTTCCAGCGCGGCCAGCCCGCGGCGGGCCGCCCCGTCCTGGCTTTCTGCGCCACGGAACCCGTCCGGGATGCGCAGCGCGTCCAGTTCGGGGCCGTCCTGCAGGCCCTCGGCGGGGCCGAATCTGCGTTCGGTGAGTTCCGGGACGCGGCGGGCGGGGCCCAGTCCCAGTCCCGCCGCCATGAGGTCTGCGGTTTCCGCGGCACGGCTCAGCGGCGACGACACAATCGCATCCCACTCGTAGCCGGACAGGACGGCGACGGCGTCGCGCGCCTGGGCGCGGCCGACGTCGTTCAGCGGAATGTCGGTGGACCCCTGCAGCCGGCGCTGGGCGTTCCAGTCCGTCTGGCCATGGCGGACAAGGGCGAACGTCGTAAGGGTCATGCGTTCCATTCTCCACTGGATTCCGTTGCCGGCGTTGCTAGGCGGCCCCACCCGGGTACTCATCTCGACGCAAACGGACGACGGCGGGAGGTCCCGCCGTCGTCCGTTCACCGACAGGCCCTACGCCAGGGCCGATGCGCCACAGACCTCAGACGCGGCCCTTGAGGATCAGGTTCCAGTACATGAACGGCAACCCGTAGCGCTTGAGCAGCCACATGTCGCTGCGTTCCTTGGTGGTGTCGATGAAGGGGATGCTGGGGGCGGGCTGGAGGGTGTAGTCAAACTCAGCCAGCAGCATCTTTCCCCGCGCCGTGGTCAGCGGGCAGGAGGCGTAGCCTCCGTACTGGGCCGACGGGGTTTCGCCGTCGAGGGCGGCCAGCAGGTTCTCCACCAGCACCGGGGCCTGCTTGCGGATCGCCGCTCCGGTCTTCGAGTTCGGCGTGGATCCGGCGTCGCCCAGGGCAAAGATTTCCGGGTAGCGCTTGTGCCGCATGGTGTGCTTGTCGACGTCGACGTAGCCCGCGGGGTTGGCCGGATCCGCCAGCGGTGTGCGCTTGAGCCAGTCCGGGGCGGACTGCGGCGGCACAACATGGAGCAGGTCGTAATGCAGTGATTCCTCGGAGCCCGCTGCGTTGTCCCTAATCACTGCCACGCCGGCCGCCGGGTCCACCTGAGTCATTTCGCTGTTGAAGCGGACTTCGATGCCGTATTTTTCCACCACCCGCTCAAGCTCATCGGCGAACACCTTGACCCCGAACATCCCCGGCGTCGGCAGAACCATGACCACCCGGATGTCGTCCAGCACCCCCTGCTTGCGCCAGTAGTCGGCTGCCAGGTAGGCGATTTTCTGCGGGGCCCCGGCACACTTGATCGGGCCCGAGGGCTGGGTGAAAACGGCCGTCCCGGACTTCAGGCTCCTGATCATGTCCCAGGTCTTTGGTGCCAGGTCGTACCGGTAATTGCTGGACGCCGCCGGGGATTCCATGGCTTCGGCCATGCCCGGGATCTTGTCCCAGTCCAGCTGGATGCCGGGACAGACCACCAGATAGTCATACGTGACGGAACCGCCGGACGCGAGGGCGACACTGCGGTGCTCAGGGTCAATGTCCGCCGCGGAGTCCTTGATCCAGGCAACCCCCTGGGGCATGACGGATGCCTGGGGACGGACCGTTTCCTCCTGGCGAGCGACGCCTCCTCCGACCAGGGTCCACAGCGGCTGATAATAGTGCTGCTCGCTCGGCTCGATTACGCCGACATCGGTCCGCCCTGCATTTCGGAGCCGGGCTGCAACACTCAGCCCCGCGTTGCCGCCGCCGATGATCAGGATCTCGTGGTGCATAGTCATAAATATGACGCCTCTCTGGGATCGAGCGTCGCATCAGCGCGGACGCCGGACATGTTGGGGATGGATCGGGCCGGGAAGATCCGCGGAGCCGGTTCTGGCTGCCTCTTTGCCTGCGCGACCGGACCGCGGTGCCTTCATGCTGTTAAACACCGTGGTGATAATCACTCTATACCCCTAGGGGTATTTCTGTATACCACTATGGGTATCTGCTCGACTTCACGCTTCGCAGCTTCCTGCCCCACAGCGGGAGGTCCCGCCGTCGGCGACGGCGTCGGACCCAACGCACGCCCATCCCGTGCAGGACTTGGCCGTGCGTGCCCGATCCAGCCTTTTCACAAGTTGCGCGAGGCACTATCTGAGGAGGATTGAGCAGGCCATGACCTGAAGTAGAAAGGTGAGGAAGCGGCTGGCACGCCGCAGGACGGCTTGATCTCCGCCATTGGGTGCCGATGCGGTGATCCGCAACGGCATGCATCGCTCACCACTGAGGAGAGGTTATGACAACTCGCAGGGAAGTTCTCAAGCTGGGCGGAACGCTAGGGGCATTCAGCCTCGTGGGGATGAAAGGGGCCCCACTCACCGTTCCTCCACCCACCACACCACCCATCACGACGAGCCGGCTCGCGCCTCAAAACACGCCGGTTCCGTATGCCGGTGTCTTCCGGCGGCCGCCGGTGCTGGAGCCTTTCGAAACCGGTTTCGACGGCGGCGACCGCAGCCGCCCGTATGCCAAGTACGCGCTGACGCAGAAGCTCGGACAAGCCCAGTTCTTGCCGGGCCTCACCACCACTCTTGCCGGGTACAACGGCATGTTCCCCGGCCCCACTATCCGGGCTACCCAGGGGACCCGGGCGGAGGTGCGGATCCGCAATGACTTTCCGGCGCTGGGCCTGCTGCATCCGATGGCCTTCCATACCGTCACCCACCTCCACGGCGCGGCGTCGCTCCCGCAGTACGACGGGTACGCCAACGACACGACCCCGCCTGGATTCGTCAAGAACTACCACTACCCCAACTCGCAAACCGGGCGGACGCTCTGGTATCACGACCACAAGCACCACGTGACGGCCCAGAACGTGTACTCCGGGCTGGCCGGCTTTTACTCCCTGTCCGATGAATTCGAGCGTGACCAGCTGCCGCAGGGGGAGTTCGACGTGCCGCTGATGATCTCCGATGCCCTCTTCAATGCCGACGGTTCGTTCGGCTACAACGACAACGACCACGACGGCCTGTGGGGCGACATCATCATGGTCAACGGCGTGCCGTGGCCAACCATGAAGGTGAAGCCGCGCATCTACCGTTTTCGGGTCCTTGTGGCCTCAATCACGCGCTCCTACCGCCCCACGCTCTCCACGGGAGAGCCGGTCTACATCGTGGGCACCGACGGCGGCATGGTTCCGAAGGTCCAGGCAGTTAAGTCCTGGCGGCAGGGCACTGCCGAACGCTATGAGATCCTCATCGACTTCCGGAAGTACAAGCCCGGGCAGAAGATCCAGTTGCGAAATTTGAGCAATAAGAACAATGAAGACTTCGCCAATACGGACAAGATCATGCAGTTCGAGGTTGTGCGCAGCTCCGGCTCAGGGAAAGGGACAATCTCTTCGATTCCCAAGACGCTCGACGACGGCGGCTCGCCGAACGCGGCCCGTGGCGGGTTGCCCGCCATGAGCCTGACACCGGACCTGGTGGTCGCCAAGCGGGACCTGAGAGTGGAACGCCAGAACGGCGAGTGGGTCATCAGCGGCGTCACCTGGGCCGACGTGGAAAATTCAGGATTCACGAAACTGCTCGGTAATCCAGAGCCTTTTGACGTTGAAGAGTGGACCATCACCAACGGTTCCGGCGGCTGGTTCCACCCGGTGCACATCCATCTGGTCGACGCGAAGATCATTGGCCGCAACACCAACGGCGGGCAACCGTTCGCATGGGAGAAAGGGCCCAAGGACGTCTTCTATGCCGGGGAGAACGAGTCCATTACCTTGCTTACCCAGTTCGACACCGGAGCCCACACGGGCGGACGCTATATGGTGCACTGCCACAACCTGGTGCACGAGGACCACGACATGATGGTGCAGTTCTCCGTCGGTGACCTCCGGAACAATGATCCGATCACCTCGGACCCGTCCGTCCCGGACACTCTGCCGGCGAACTACTTCATCCCGAAATACCAGCCGGGCTACCCGGCGGGCACGTGAGATGCAAGCGACCGCTGTCGTCGTCTCGGTCGTGCTGGCCTCGTCCCTGGTGGCCGGCTGCACTGCCGGCGCGCCGCCGGGCTCACCTCCGTCAGGGCAGTCCGCTGCGGTTCTGTCGTCGGGGGCGGGCTCCGACCGGGGGAACAGCCGGCCCCCGGTGAGTTACGACGGTCTCATGGTCCGCCGGCGCATTGTGGTGGCCATCCACCCGGCTGCGGACGCGGACCTGGGCAAGCTCCGCGCAGCTCTCTCCTCGGCTGCGGGCAGCCTTGGCCTGGCCGTGTCGCAGATTTCGCCGGACGTTTTGGGTGCCAGCGTGCTGCAGCACACGGTGCCGGAACTTATCGTTGCCTTGCCCGGTGATGCCACCACCGCCGATGGGGGTGAACTGGTGGACCTTGCATTCGGCCAGGATCAGGCCTTTCAGGGGCTGGACCACGTGCATGTGGCCCAGGTGCTGGTGCACGACCTCCGGTTCACCGTCAGTAGGGCAACCCCGGAGGCCCTGGCCGAGGCCATCGCACTGGAAGGCATCCTCGCCGATGCGCTTGGCAACTATGACACCCGGACCGGCGATGGCGAACTCGAACTGGGCTACACCGGCCCGCTGCTCAGCGACAAGACGGTCGAGGCTGTCCGACGCGGGATTGCCCGCGCCGCAGGGAACGCCGCCGACGACGTCAAAGTGGCTCCTCGGTCGGAAACCGGAACGGGTGTGGACATGGCCAAGGAGCCGGCGGAGGCCGCCGCTGCCGAAGAACCCGTGCACGGCCATTGACCCGGTCGGAACCACTGCACCTTAGATAGAGACCTGGATCGCGACGACGGGCCAGGCCGGCTGAGACAGCATCCCAGCCGGCCTGGCCCTCGCTTATCCCCCCTTCGGGTGTCCCCGGCAGGGTGTGCCCCTGCACACCGGCGCCAGCCACGGCGGGAGGCCCGGCACTTTGAGGTGCCGATATGCACAGCGAAGGGGGTGGCCGATTGGCCACCCCCTTCACTTGCCAGCCTCAACGGCTAGCTGAACTGCTCGACTCCTATCTCGGCGTCGTGCTGCCGGACCGTGCGGATTCCGGTCCGGTGCCCACCGCGTTGATGGCTACCACCACGAAGCGATAGGTGTTGTTGGTGAGGGTCATCTCCAGGGTCCTGGCCGTCGCCGGAAGGACTGCGGAGTCCGTCCGTGAAACCACGGTGGCGTTGACTGCGGCGGAACTCATCCGCAGGGCCGTAACCTTGTAGCCCGTGATCGCGGATCCGCCTGTTGCCGCTGGCGGCGTCCAGTTGATGCTGGCCGTTATTGGTCCGCGCTTGGCTCCCTGCCGTTCCCGTCCGATCACCGGCGCGCCCGGTGTATTCGGCGTAGTGATCGCATTCGACGGTGCAGACCTCGCGCCGGCTCCGGCGGCGTTGACGGCCCGGACCACGAAGGTGTACTGGGTGCCGTTTGCCAGACCGGTAACCACCTGGCTGGTGGCCGCGTTGGCGAAGGAGACGGTGGTGACCACCGTGGTTCCCGTGCGGACCTCGATCTGGGACCCGGTGATCGGGGACCCTCCGTCATTGGCCGGCGCCGTCCAGGTCACGGTTGCCGATGCGACACCCGCAGTTGCCGTGGCCGCGGTCGGTGCACCCGGAGCCGCAGCGGACGGTGTGACCTCGTTGGATGCCGCGGACAGCGGCCCGGCGCCGAACTGGTTCACCGCGCGCACCTGGAAGGTGTACAAGGTGCCGTTGGTCAGTCCGGGGACGGTGGCGCTGGTGGCCGAGGCCTCAATGCCGGTGACCGTCAGAACTGCCGCGCCGCCGGTGGTCACGACGACCTCGAAGCCCGTAATCGCCGAAGAGCCGTTGGTGGCAGGTGCCGTGAATGTCACCGTGGCGGAGCTGTTGCCTGCGGTCGCCGAGCCCATGGCCGGAGCGCCGGGCACCTGCACTGTGACCACCTGGTCGGTGAACTGCAGCCGTTCGATGTTTCGCAGGGTGTCGATCCCATCGCTGGCCTGCTGGCCAACCACATTGGCGCCGGTCTGGGTGACCGTCACCTTGGCCAGCTCGGTTGCCGTTGCAGCCGTAGACACGATGGAGTAGTTCGACAGCGGCCCGGAGAACACTGCCGTGTCGGTGCCACCGGTGCCCGCCAGGATCTCGCGGACTGCGACGATGTTGCCCGGGTTCACGGTTCCTGCGAACACTGCTTCCTGGAGGGTGGTTCCGGTGAGGTTGCCGGCGCCGTCCCGCAGGTACTGCGTGGTCATTCCGGCCGCGCTGCCAATCTCGGTCGCCGCGTTGTTCGCGTCCGTGCGGACGCTGAGCCGGACGCTGAAGTACTTGTCGCCGTCGATGATGTCATCGGCGCCACGTCCTTCGATCAGGTCGCTTCCGCCGCCGCCGAGGAGGATGTTGCCGTCGCCCCAGACGTTGCTGCCGGGGACCAGCAGCGGGCAGTTATTGGATGCCGATGCCGCGATGACCGTGTTAGCGGGAGTGTTGAGCGCAGGTACCAGCGGGTCGAGGCCCGCGATGCGGTCTAGGCCCGCCTGGTCCAGCACGTCGCAGCCGATGAATCCGGCACCGCCGACGGCGCTGGGAACCACGTCGTCGCCCCGAAGGATGTCATCGAGGTTCGCACCGGAGAGCGCCTCAAGTTCGTTGAACTTGTCGCGGACCCCCACCTGCAGGATGTCCAGCGGCGGGATCGGGAGACTCAAATCGGCGTCCTGTGCCTGCGGATCCTGAAGGCCGATTTCCCAGTCATATCCCGAGGCTCCGGCGACCTTCTCGATGCCGGGTCCTGCGAGACCAACGTCGTCGCCGCCCTCCATATCGTAATCGTCGTCACCGCCCTGGCCGATGAGGATGTCATGGCCCGGCTTCTGGGAATCGTCCAGGAAGAACAGGTTGCCGCTGTCCCCTTGGAGGAGGTCCGGCTGATCGCCGCCCTCCTGCCAGTCATCGCCGCTGTCACCAAACACTACGTCTTCTCCCTGCCCGGCGATGATGAAGTCATCACCGGCGCCGGCGAAGGTTTCGTTGATGTTGGCTCCGCCGTTGGAGAAGTCCTTGCCGTCGCCGCCCATCACAATGTCCAGGCCGGGTCCGGCATCGATCGCATCGTTGCCGGGGCCGCCCTTCGGGACATCGTCACCGGCAAGATCGGTGATGATATCGTCACCTTCCCCGCCGAGGGCGATGTCGGCGCCGTCGCCACCTTCGATGACATCGTTGCCGAGGCCGCCCCAGAACGTGTCGCTGTCGTTGCCGCCGTAAATACGGTCGATGCCGGCGGTGCCGTTGTAGACGCTTTGGCCGTTGATCCCGGAGGGGTCCACGGCGTTCCGCGCACGGTACTTGATGGTGCCGTCGGGCATGCGGATCAGAAGGGCTGACTCCTTGCATTCCGACGCCGCGTCATCCGCCACTGTGTTACCGAATGACGTGAAGCCGGTGGTGGTGCCAGCAAGGTTCTTCAGTTCGAACTTGCAGTCCGCCGTGGCGAAGGAATCCGCCTTGAGTGACTTGACGTTGGTGTTCCGCATCATCATCTCAGCGAATGAGTTGCCCTCCAGCTGTGCCCGGAGGTTCATGCCCGGTGTCCGCGCCAGGTAGTAGAGGCGGTCGCCGTTCTGAAGGTCGGTGAGCTGGTTCTCGAAGACGTAGTTGAAGGTGCTGCCCAGCAGTCCACCGAAGACGTTCGTTATCTCGGCAAGGCCACCGACCCAGAGGTCAATGTCGTCGACGCCGGTCACCGACGTGGTGCCGGTGTTGACCCAGTCGCCCGTGCTGTTCATGAACGCGGCAGCGTCAGTCGGAGCAACGTCCCCGGCAAGAACGTCAGGGTTGACCAGGAGCCGTGCGGCTTCCCGCCGGGAGGCCAGGGTTGCCGGAACGTCGTCACCATTGCCCAGGATCTTATCCGGACCAGCACCGGTGATTGACGGGTGCTGGCCGTAGGCCGCCACGAAGTTGATCAGTGACGTCGGGTTCTTGAGGTTCTCGCCGAAGTCGACCCAGTTGATGTAGGGCTTCAGCGCGCTGTCGTTGGTCGCGTTGAAGATCTCCCTGCGGAGTGGGTTGAGGCGGGGGATGCCCTCGGACCGTGCCCTGGTCATGTTGACTGTCGCCAGGTCCAGGGGCAGGCCCAGCAGGTTGTTGCGCAGGGTCTCCGTCACGAATTCGTCCAGCTCGTTGCCGACCTGGTCCGACATGCCGGCGATGATGCTGCCGGCGGCTTCCTCGGACGTCAGCGGGCCGGCCGGGCCGCCGTTGGTGTACTCCGGCGGGTTGAGGAAGCCCTTGAGCAGCGAGATGTCATTCGTGCTCCCGCGGACGTCATCGGACGTGCCGAACACGTCATCGGCGCCGGGCTGGTCCTCGTTCCGGCGGGAGATGGTCTCCGTGAGCATGGAGTGACCGAAGCGGTACACGGCGTGCGCAAACTCGGCCTTGACCGCCGGGTTCAGCTCGGTCTGTGTGAAGGCGAACGGCTGGAAGGGGTTGATGGCCGGCTGGACCTTGCGGGCGAACTCCTCGAACACCAGGTGCTGGTATTCCATCTCGGTGATGAACCGTGCTGCCTGGAAGAGTCGTTCTCCGTTCCAGCCGGCTGCGCCCGTCACGGACTGCCATTCGGCCAAGGCGGCGACCCCGCGGGAGGAGGTGTCGTTCGTGAGGGTTGTCTTGATGTCGCCGACGAGCCGGTCGTGCTCCGAGTGGAACACCTGGTGGATTGCCGTCAGGCCGATGTTCTCGTTGACGCGCCCGTCGCCTGCGGCGAAGTGGGCATCGAGCATCTCGTCGTCGTAGGTCCCCGCCGGCTGGCTGGCGAAGTCGGCCGAGGCCGAGCCATTGTCGTCGGGAGTCAGGCAACCGGCTGGCTGAGGCCCGACACCGATAGCGGAGCGGCAGGCCTTGCTCGGGTCCGCGTTATGGGCGATGTCGGTCAGGAAGGGCGTGTCGAAGTACTTCACGTCGGCGGGCACCGGCTTCGGGGCGGCGAGGTCGCCTTCCTCCAGTCCGTCCGCCGTGACGTACTGCGGCAGTCCGTTGGCGCCAGGGATGAACTTGCCGTAGGCGTCCGCTGCGATCATGGGGATGTTTACCGCGTCCGCGTCCTCGAGCTGGAGGCCGAGAAGCGTTCTTGCCTGCTCCTTGACCGTTGCCCACGTGGCCATGCCGCCGGTGGTGGGACCGGGGTTTCCGTTGCTGTCCAGCGGGCCGCCGAGCAGCTTGCCGGTGGAAACCGGCTTGCCGTCGACGTTGGTCGTGTACTCCCGCAGGAACACCTGGTGGGAGGAATGGGACGTGTACGTCTGGCTCTGGTCGACCAACGGTGAGTCCGTGTTGAGCGCGTCCTGGACGTCGTCGGCGCTTTCGTCGGCAGGTGTCGCGGGGTCGTCTCCGGCGATATTGTCCGGGCCGGGCTGGTTCTTGCCCCGGGTCAGCACCATGAAGCGCGAGTTCACGTTCAGGTCGTCGGTGTTGCCGAAGATGTGGTCCGGGCCCGCGACGAGCGGATCATCGTCCTTGAGGGGAACAAATACGGTTCCGCCGCCCTTGACCGTCTGATCCACGCCGTGGTCAAAGAACTGGCCGAACAAGGTGAAGAGGGAGTTGTAGGGCGGGGAGAGGCCGACGTCTGTGGTGACGTTCGGGATGAACAGGGTTTCCCCCGCGGGGACACAGTCCGCGACCGGGGGAGTCGGCTGTGGAACCGGGCACGGGACGACGCCTTCGTTGCCCTGGGTCCGTACCGGGTTGCCGGCCGCCTCAATCGCCGAAGGATTCGTCGCGGTCTGGTCGACGATCAGGTTGCTGACCGTGCGCGGCTCGGAGTCGAAGACCAAACCCTTCTTTTGAGCATACGAACTGTTACCTGGCGGGCCGAAGCCTGCGGGAACAGCTTCGGCGGCGTTAAATACCGGCGTCGTCAGGCGGGGGAAAACCTGGTCGGCGGCGCCGAACGTTTCCTGGCCGGGCACGAGGTTGTTGCAGGAGCCGTCCACCGTGCGCAGCCCCTGGGAGACCAAGGGGCTCGGCAGCTGGTTGGGGCCGGTGCCGATCAGCGCACCGCAGGGGCCCGTCTCGGACGTTGTGTTGGCGACGTGCGCCTCGGCGATCTTGATCTGCTGCAGGATGAATGCCAGGTCGGCGGGGCTCACGGTGAACCCTTGGCCAACCGGGGCCGTGACGGCGTGGGCTGCAATGGGCAGGCCCATGCCCACGGGCATGGCGATGGCCGCGATGGCCGCGACCATCCGCACGCCCGCGGGCCAGGCTGCTGCTGTGCGAGCGGCGGCGTGCCGGCCGCGCGGGGCGTGGAAACTGCTTTTTTCAGTACTTGGGCGCGGGGACGCCTTACCGCCAGCCGAGCCCAGGGTCAACCAAGTGGAGGGTCTCATGAGATGCCTGCCGTTAGGAGGGATGGAGTGACGCCATAGTGAACCGCGCTCCTTGTAGCAACCTTGTGAAGGTCCGAGCATGACAAAGAGTGGCGTCCTGGGAGGAACCGACGAGTCGTACACAAGTGCATCTGACGGACAAAAGACCAGTAGTCGCTACTCGTGCCCCCTGCTCGCCCAATAGCGACGATTGACCAAAGTTTCGCGACTGATAGCAGGTCTCTCATTGTCCTCAGTAGATTTGGCAGCATCAGACCAACCCTTACCGCCCGTCCTAACGCGGCCAGGCCCTTGCCGACTGGATGCAAGAATCATCGGACCCCTTCGGATCCGGCGCGGAGATGCGGTCCTCGGATACGGGGAGCTGGGCGGCCCAAAGCCACGGCAAATTCTCGAACTCCTTCTGTTGAACCTGGGCGTACCCGTTTCCAAGGACCGCCTCATCGATATCCTCTGGGCCGGGCAGGCGCCGCCTGAGGCGCTCCCCACCCTGGAAAGCTATGTCAGTGTGCTGCGGCGCCATCTACAGCCCGGAATGGGCAAGGATGGCCCGCTGCGGACCGTGACCGGCGGCTACATGCTGGACAGATCGCTGGTGGATCTGGACCTGGACCGCTTCGAGGCCCTGGTGCGACGGGCCGAGTCCGCAGCGCCGCAACGCGCGATTGTGCTCCTCCGGGAGGCTCGTGGCCTGGCTTCGGGTCCGTTGATGGGCGATGAACTGATGCCATCCTGGGCAGAAGCCGAGCGGACGCGCCATGCTGCCCGCGTTTTCCATGCCCGGATGCTGGCGGCGGAGTCTGCCCTGGCGTCGGGCCAAACCCGGCTGGCTGCTATTTGGGCAAGGGAATCCGTAACGAATGATCCTCTCAGCGAGCGGGCCTGGACGGCACTGGTCCTTGGCCTTGAAAAGAGCGGCCAGCCCACGGAGGCATTGCGGGCCTTTGATCAGTGCCGGCGGATCATGGACCGGGAGATGGGCTGCGCCCCAGGTCCCGTTTTGCGGTCCATCCATGCCAGGTTGCTGGAGGCCACGGCCGACACCTCCTTCCCCGTCGCCGGGGCCACGCCGGGCCCACCCAGAATCCGCGTTATGACCATCAACCGCCACCGGACGTTCACGGAACTGCTGGCCGGCGCCTTGGACCGGGAACTGGACTTGCACAGTGTGGGAGCCGCGGACTCAGCACAAGCGGGTGTTGACCTGGTCCGCAAACTGGCACCCGACGTCGTCATCATTGACTACCGTCTGCCTGATGAGGACGGCATAGCTGCAGCGCTGCGTATTCTTGCGGCTGCACCCCAGACCCGCATTGTGATGCTGGCGGGAGCGCCGACGCCGGCAGCCGAACGGCGGGCGGCCGCCGCGGGCATCTGCGCGTTCCTGCCCAAGGACGGTTCACTGGCCACCTTGTTGGACGCCATCAGGCAGAAAACCACTGATGCCCAGATACGCTGATCGCCGCCACGCCGGACCGCAGCCGGATGACCACCAATCAGGGGAGCATTCCGAGGTCCGCACCGCCGTCGTGAAGTTCCTACTGATGGGCGTCCTCGCCCTGGTACTTGTGGCGCTCCCTGTAACGGTCTGGATCCACGCCGCCGCAGAAAAACTTACGCTGCATGATGCGATCGTTGTCACTCAGCGGCTGGCAGACCATACAGCGGGTCCTTTCGTCACTGCTGAACTTCTGGCCGGTGACCCCGCCGCGATTTCGGACCTGGACCTGAACTTTAGGCCGTGGCTGGAAAGTGAGGGTGTAGTGCGGATCAAGGTATGGACCCCTAATGGCAAGCTGGTCTATTCGGACCAGAGTGCCCTGATTGGCCAGGCATTTCAGTTAGCGGACACGGAACGCGTGTTGCTGGAGAGCGGCGAAGCGACGGCCGCCATTGGCCACCAGCAGGAATTCGAGAACCAATTCGAGTCAGCGGCCGGCGAGCTCGTAGAGGTGTATGTCCGTTTCGTCGCCGCAAACGGGACTCCACTGATCTTTGAGGCCTACTACGACGACGAACCACTGCGAGAAGCACAGGAAGAAGTTCTCTTCGGAATGATTCCCCCATTCCTCCTCGCCCTGTTCGCCCTGCAGCTGGCGCAACTGCCAACCGCTGTCGGGCTGGCCCGCAAGATCCAGGCGAACAGGACTACCAGCCATCGCCTGCTCAAGAACGTAGTGGAGGCTTCGGACATGGAGCGCAGGAGAATCGCCAGGGACCTCCATGACGGCGTGATCCAGGACCTTTCCGGCCTGTCCTACGTCCTCGAGTCCGAGCAGTTGCATGGCCAGGGCAAGGTGAAGGTGCTCACCGAAGCGCGCGCCATCGTGGATCACAATGTCAGGAAACTGCGGGAAATGACCACCGAACTGTATCCGCCCGACCTGGAACAGTGTGGTTTGGCGGCCGCGTTGGCGACGCTCGCAGGCGCGGTCCAGGACCGCGGCATCTCACTCCAGCTGGATGTCCCGGCGGAAATCGATCTGGACCGGGACCAGTCAGCCCTGTTATACCGGGTTGCCCGGGAGTTACTGGCGAACGTTGCCAAGCACTCCCATGCAGCCAACGTGCTGGTCAGCCTCAATAGCGACCCCCGCGGGGCCGAGATTTCCGTCTCCGACGACGGCATCGGCTTTGACGAAGCCGACGGATCATCGGAAGGACATAGTGGCCTGCGAATGCTGCGGGACACCTTTAAGGCTACGGGCGGGACCCTGGAGGTCCGGACCGCGCCGGGGGCCGGCACCACTGTCAAAGCATGGCTGGAAAGCCCGTCGGCTGCCCTCCAGTAGGAGCCGCTCGACGCGAGCCAGGAGGCTGCAACCTTTGTGGTGGAGACCCCGCGGCTGCTTTGAATTCCACTCGAAGCGCGCAGGGGCCTTTGGTGTTCCGAGCCATGCCGTCAGGATCCGTTGCAACCCCGTCAGGGAAGAAGTGCTCGATCTCCGGGGGGCTTTCGGCCGAATGCGGGGAAGCCGCGCGTATCATCGGTAAGATCCGTCCCTCTGGAGAGTGGAGCAACACATGCAGCTCGGCGCCTTTTCCATCAGCCTCACGGTCAAGGACATCGCGGCTTCCGCTGCGTTCTACGAGAAGCTCGGTTTCAGTAGATTCGGTGGCGACATCACTCAGAACTGGCTGATCCTGAAGAACGGCGAGACGGTCATCGGCCTCTTCCAGGGCATGTTCGAGAAGAACATGCTCACCTTCAACCCGGGCTGGAACCAGAACGCGGAGGCGGTGGACCCTTTCACCGATGTCCGTGAGCTCCAGCAGGAACTGAAAGCCAAGGGCATCGAGTTTCTCTCCGAGGCAGACGAGGGGACAAAGGGGCCCTCGAGCTTCATCGTCCTGGATCCGGACGGCAACCCGGTACTCGTCGACCAGCACGTCTGACCCGCATGGTGGATAAGTCCGGCTGAGCCTTTCAGGCACGGCGCCGGGCCCGCCGGACGACGGCAGGAAGTTCCGCGCAGCATTCGGGTACAAATCCTCATTGTGGTGTCAGCGTGACTGCGCCACCATGATCGTATGGACGCTACGACACCAGAAACACCCCAGGCGGCGGAAC
This sequence comes from Pseudarthrobacter linnaei, assembly GCF_055412825.1. Taxonomy (NCBI): domain Bacteria; kingdom Bacillati; phylum Actinomycetota; class Actinomycetes; order Micrococcales; family Micrococcaceae; genus Pseudarthrobacter; species Pseudarthrobacter linnaei. The sequence goes on along the minus strand of NZ_JBVAYX010000005.1, from coordinate 26,350 downwards.
TGAGCCTTCCCCAGGCATTCCTGCTCCTGGCCACGAACGACGACGACGGCAAACCTGCGGTGCCGGTGTTCGCGCTCAGGACCACGGTGGCCGGGGCAATACTGGCCGAGCTGGACCTGCTTGGTGCCATCGAGCTGCAGGGCAAGAATGTCAGGGCGACGGGGTCCGCCCCGCAAACGGACTTCCAGCGTGAGCTGGAGCTCATCCGTGGCAAGTCCCGGCCCCACACTCCCAAGCGGTGGGTCTCCATGCTGGAAGGCCGCGCCGAGGTGCAGCGTGTCTACGAGGGGATGGCCTCACGGGGCATCCTGGAACAGGTCGGCGAAAAACACCTTGGTCTGTTTAAGTCCGCGCGGTACCCGGAAAAGGACCACGGTCCGGAAGCTGCGCTCATGCACAGGATCGAAGCGGCACTCGGCGGTCCGCAGGCGGAGCCCGCGAAGGCCGAGCCCGAGACGCCTGATGCCAAGACTAAAACTGAGGCGGCCGATGTCGAGTCGCCTGATTCCACTGGTGCAGAGGCGCCCGGTGCCAAGCCTGAGCCCAAGGCCCCTGTTGCCAAGGCCACCGATGCCAGGACCACGGCGCTGATCGCCCTGCTTCACGCCGCCGGGCTGTTCGGCAAACTCTTCCCGGCGGCAGATCGAACCCGGGCAGGCGAACTGGCGAAGGACTATTGGCCTTCCCGCGCGGTGGAGGACGAACTTCGGATGATCAGGCTGGCGCAGGAGGAAGCCGCAACCTTGTGATGTTGCCTGGTCCGCGCGGGAGTTTTCGGTCGCCCGGGCGCCCGGGTCCGCACTGCCCGGCCGCCCGGCCTTCTATGACCCGACGGACCCGGCCGCCAGGTTTCGCTTGAGGATTTTCCCGCTGGGCCCGAGGGGGAGTTCCGTGAGCAGCGAAATGACACGCGGATACTTGTAGGCGGCGAGCTGGGCACTGGCGAATTCCATCAAGTCGTTTTCGGTAGCGGCTGCCCCCGCGTCGAGCACGATCGCGGCCGCAATTTCCTGGCCGTGGACGTCGTGCGGGATTCCGTAGACCGCGGCGCTGACGACCTCCGGGTGGGTAAGGAGGATTTCCTCCACCTCGCGGGGGTAGACGTTGTAGCCGTTGCGGATGATCATGTCCTTTTTGCGGTCGACGATGGTCAGGTAGCCGTCGTCGTCCTTCGTCCCAAGGTCGCCGGTGCGGAACCAGCCGTCGACGATCGCCTCGGCGGTGGCCTCGGGCCGGTTGAGATAGCCCTTCATCAGCAGGTGCCCGCGGATGACGAGCTCGCCAAGTTCGCCAGGGGGCAGCAGCTCGATGCTTTCAACCGTTTCGGCGCGGGCGATTTCGATGTCGACGCCCCAGATGGCCACCCCGATGGTGCCGGGCCGGGGTGGGGTTCCGACATGGTTGAACGCGGCGACGGGGGATGTCTCGGTCAGGCCGTAGCCTTCGTGGATTTCCACCCCGAAGACATCGCGGAATTTGTCCATGACGGCCAGTGGGAGGGACGCGCCGCCCGAGATGCCGTAGCGGAGGGCAGTCGGGCGGACATCCGTGGCCTTGGCCGCTTCAAGAAGCCCCACGTACATGGTCGGCACTCCCAGGAAGATGTTGACCTTGTGCCGGGCCATCAGCTGGAGGGCGCCCTCGCCGCTGAACCGGGGCATCATGACGATGGTGGCGCCCGCCCGCAGCCCCGCGTTGAGAACTACTGTCTGGCCGAAGGTGTGAAAGAGCGGCAGCCCGCCAAAGAGGACATCGCCCGGCTTGAAGTCCATGACGGATGTCAGTATGACGGAGGTCTGTTCCACCAGGGCGAAGTGGGTGCCGAGGGCTCCCTTGGGTTTGCCGGTGGTGCCGGAGGTGTACAGGATGGTGGCAGTGTCCGAGGGCCGGCAGGGGACACAGCTGCGGATCGGCTCGGCCGCGGCGGCCTCGGCTTCCAGCCGCGGCAGCCCGCCGTCGTCGGGCGCCATCACGGTCAGGAGATCGGTTCCGGTGCTGGCGGCACCCGCAGCGCCTTCCTTCAGGAGCGGAGCGGCGCAGATCAGCATCCTGGCGCCGCTGTCCTGGAGCACGTATTCGATTTCACGTGCCTTGAGCAGGGCATGCACCGGAACCACAATGGCCCCCAGCGAAAGGACGGCGTAGTACACCCGGGCGAAGTCCGCAACGTTGGGAATGAGCACGGCGACGGCATCCCCGGGGCCGATGCCGCGGGCCCGCAGTGCCCCGGCGTAGGCGCGCGTCTCATTCCAGAGGTCGCCGTAGCTCGTTTCTTCCTCACCGACGATCAGTGCGGTGCGGTGCGGGGTCCTTCGAGCGGACTCGGCCAGGATGGCAGCGACGGAGATGGTTCCGAAGCCCTCTTCGGGATTGGTGGTGTTCATGGCCTGCTTCTTCGTAGGGATAATCATGCCTTCAGGATCAGGGCGTCGCCCTGGCCGCCGCCGCCGCAGAGCGCGACGACGCCGGTGCCTCCGCCCCGGCGCTTCAGCGCCAGCGCCTGATGGAGGACCAGCCGCGCGCCCGAAGCCCCGACCGGATGCCCGAGCGCAATGGCGCCGCCCTCCGCGTTGATGTCCTCCGGCTCGAGGCCCAGGTCCCTGGCGGACTGGATGAGCACGGAGGCGAAGGCTTCGTTGATCTCGACGAGATCGAGCTCCTGCGCGGTGAGGCCCTCCCGCTTGAGGGCGAGTTCAATGGCACGGGCGGGTTGGGAATGCAGGGATCCGTCCGGTCCGGCCGTCTGGCCGTGCGCACCGATTTCGGCAATCCACTCGAGCCCTGCCGCTTCGGCTGCGGCCTTGCTGGCGATCACCAGTGCGGCTGCACCATCCGAGAGCGGGGAGGAGGATCCTGCGGTGATGGTCGCCGCTTCGTCTTTCGAGAACGCGGGACGCAGCTGTGCCAGGGATTCGGCGGTGGTCTCGGGGCGGATGCCCTCATCGTGCGTGAGAGTCAGCGCGGGCCCCTTGCGTTGGGGAATGTCGATCGGGGCGATTTCCTCGGCGTACACGCCGGCGGCGCGGGCCTGTTCGGCACGCTGGTGCGACCGGGCCGCGACGGCGTCCTGCTCGGCGCGGGTGATGCCGCGTTCGGCGTTCCCGGCGTCCGTGGCTGCGCCCATCAGCAGGCCGCTGACCGGATCCTGCAGCCCGTCCCGGTTCAGCGAGTCCAGCATCGGGGCTTCCCCGATGGCGACGCCGGCGCGGAGCCCGGGCACGAGGTGGGGTGCGTTGGTCATGGATTCCTGGCCGGCCGCAACGATGAAGTCTGCTTCCCCCGCCCGGATCATCCGTGCGGCATCAATCACGGCTGTCAGGCCGGAAAGGCAGAGCTTGTTGACCGTCACGGTGGGTACGTCCCAACCGATCCCGGCGGCCAGGCTGGCCTGCCGCGCGGGGCCTTGGCCGGCACCGGCCTGGATGACCTGGCCGACGATGACTGCCCCGATTTGTTCGGGGGCGACGCCGGCGCGGTCCAGGGCGGCGCGGATGGCGTGCGCGCCCAGGTCGCTGGAGGAGAAGGGAGTGAGGCCGCCGCGGAAGCGGCCGAAGGGGGTCCGGGCACCGCCGAGGATGACAGGGATGTTGGCGTTCGGGTTCAAACCGGGTTCTACGGGCGACGTCGTCGTCATGTGTTTGTCCTCTGTCTTGGCGTCGGGACCTGATCGCCCGCGGGCTGTGGCTCACACCACATCGACTAAGGATGCAATGAAACGCGGTTCCACGTCAAGAAACTCAGTTTCACTAGGGAGCGTCGACGTTAGTGCAGCGCGGCGCGGACCGCCTGCACTATCGCGTCCTCGTCGGCGCCCGCGGTAAGGACGGTCACGACGACGGCCGGGGACGCCTGCGCTGAGGTGCCGGGCCCGAGCAGCGCCGGCCGGAAGATCCCCGAGAGGGCCCGAAGCTCATGCGCGAGTGCAGCAGACCTGTCCCGGTCAGCCGTCACTGCTTCCCTGCCTGCGGGTGCAGTGCGTAGCCACCCCCGAAGGAAGGCGTTGTGCACGGCGACCGCGGCTGCAGCGAAGGAGACAGCCTTGTACTCACGATGCTCGACGTCGGGCAGTCCATCCAGCAGGTGCTGCACGAATGCCCTCTCGTACCGGTGGGACGTGACCAGTTCGCGGTCCCGGAGTGCAGGCACGGCCTGCATGAGCTCATAGCGCGCGCGGGACGTTTCCTGGTTCCGCAAGTGGTGATTGAAAACCAGCAGCGCCGCATCCTCGATCGCTGCAAGCGGTTCCTGAATCGTTTCCGCCAGACGGTCGGTTACCTGCCGAAGGATCCGCTCGTGGTCAGCGAAGACCACGTCCTCCTTTGACCCGAACTTCCGGAAAAACGTGCTGCGGCTCATGCCGGCGGCGTCCGCGAGGTCGTCAACAGAGGTTGCGTCATAGCCCTGCCTCGCCAGGAGCCCGATGGCGGCGGCAGCGGGTGCATCGGCATGGTGGCTTGGCAGGTGCGGGATCATGGGCCGAAATGTAGCACAACCGCTCGTGCCGCCTTCGCCTCAGTCGGCCTGGACTCCAGCAGCCCGCCGCTGGCCCAGCGGCGCACCGCGGACTTCTCGACGGCGTCGAACTCCAGCAGGGCCACCCGGCAGAGTTCCTCCACGTTCGCGGTCCAGGCTGCTGCCAGATCTGCTGCCGCCGGCTCGTCGGTGAGCAGGAAATTGGCGTAGGCGAGACCCTGAAGGACGAAGTTCACGGCGTTGCGTGAGACCGGCTGGCCCGCGCTGACGCAGTCATCCCTTACCAGCCGGGATAATTCGGTGCGGTTGAGCTGATGCTCCCGAAGCCTGGCCGCCATGGCCAGGAACACCTGCCGGAACTGGGCCGCCGACAGTGCCGGAACATCCGTCACCCGGGTGACCTGCTCCTCGATGCCGGGCTGCAGGTCCGCCGGGGCAGGAAGATCCTCGCTCGAAAACCGCTTGGCGTCCCAGACCCACCCGCCCCGCGCCGGGGAATATCCGACGCTTGGGCCGATCTGGGCCACCCAGGTCCCAAACTTTCCGAAACCGCCCCAGTCCGTCTTCAGAGACGGGTCTGCAGTGAGGGCCCGGTGGGCCACGATCGCGCCGGCCGCCGGGCCCGGAGCGGTGCGGATGAACGCCAGAACCTCACGGACCGCGGGCGAGCCCGCCTTGGTCTTAGGCTTCGCCGCGGCCGGGCCGTGCTGCTGCTTCGGGAACGCCACCGCATGAATCGGCTCCGCCGTGGTGCCGTTGAGGATGGCGACGAAGTCGTGGGACTCCACCACGTGGTCCGCCATTTCCCGGTAGGCGAAGGCCACGGCTCCGGCTGCGATGACTGTGGTCATCCGGTCCGCGGCGCGGAACCGCTGGATCAGGGACGTGAAGTCGGCGTCGGCCGAGGCGATGACGAACTCGTCGAGGCCGCCGCTGCCGGATAGCGCGTCCATGGCATCCAGCACCAGGTTGATGTCCGTGCTGCTCTTTCCCCGTTGTGTCAGCGACGGGCAGTCGATCACGCGGAACCCGGCCCGCGTCCAGTAGGTCCGGTACTTCGAGTACACCACCGGGTTGAGATAACAGTTGCGGATCAGGAAGCGCCGGGATTCCTCGCCGGCACCGCCGTCGGCCAGCGCCTCCGTCCAATGCTTGGGATCCTCGGCGAACCGTTTGGCGGCGGCCGGGTCCAGGGCCAACAGGCCGGTGTAGACGTTGTCGAAGTCAACGAATATCGCGGCGCGGATGCCGGGACGCCCGGGCCGGGGGAGAGGATCACTCATCGGCTCAGTGTGCCAGCAGGAGCGCTGCACGTGCCGGATTTGGTCCCCTTGGTGTTGTGCCCTTTTACCCCGACCGTCCGGGGGCCCGCTGACGCCGCGGCTGCGGGCGCCGCTGGCGGGCGGCCTGGTAGGAGGGCGCCCGAAGCTGGGCCGCCCATCCGTAGGTGCCGGCCCCGGGCAGGGGACGCCTCAGCGGGTCGAACCGCGTGTTGAGGTCTGTCTGTTCCGGATCGAGGGTCAGCAGGAGGGTGCCGAACCGGACCCAGGGCCCGGTGGGCCGCGCATGGTAGAGGCCCAAAGTCCAGGCCCCGGCGGCCAGCGACTCGCGGAATGCCTCGGGGGTGGCCGAAAGTCCCCTTCCGGTTGCCTCCGGGCGGGCTGCCAGCAGAACCGGCCCCGCGGATCCCTTGTAGGGCATGAGTGAGGTCAGCTTGCTGTTGCTGGCATAGCGGTGCGCGGTGAGCATAAGTCGGCCAGGCCAGGACATGGCTGTTGATGCCAGCAAAATGTCCGCCGGCCCGGACTCCGTGGTAACCCGCAGCGCCAGGCCGAGGATGTCGGGCCAGCCCGAGGGCATGCCGATCGACCGCGATAACCGGGCGCTCACCGCCGCAGGGCCGGGGGAATCTATCCACAGGATGCCGCTTTCCACGCAGCCAGGCCGCCGTTCGATGGTTCCGGTGAGGGCCACGCCCGTGGGGTGAATGGGCCGGTTGGGACGCAGCGCCTTGAGGGCCTTGAAGGCGGCAGCGAGAGCCTGCCCGGCCGCACCGCTAAAAGAGATTGTCATGCCGTTTGCCTTTTCAGGCTGCGCGCGCCGCGCTGATGGAGAAGCCACCCTGCTCCGATGAGCAGCACGCTGACGAGCAGGAAGCCGATGTCCCAGGACAGCGGTCCCCCAAGGTCATCCCTGACATGGTGCACCTGAAGGATGTGGTGATCGATCAGGCCTTCAGCGATGTTGAATGTTCCCCAACCCATAAGAACGAGCCCGAAGTGGAAGCTCCAGTTCGGCGCCAACCGCCCCCGGCGCCATGCGGTGATCGTGGATACTGACGCGGCCAGCACCAGCAGCCACATCGCCAGATGGAAAAAGCCGTCCGCAAGCGTGTTGACCTCAAGGCCCGCAAGCGTCGTAACCGGGTTATCCGGGGTGTCGCTGAGCATGTGGTGCCACTGGAAGATCTGATGCAGGACGATGCCATCAACGAAACCGCCCAGCCCCATCCCGTAGAGCAAGCCGGCAAGCCTTGTGGGCCGCGTCCGGGCGGCAGCGGGCACAGCCCGTGGAGTAGCCATGGCCACGCGTTACCGCTGAGCCGGGCGGGAACGGGCGCTGCCGGCTTTCACCAGGCCACCGCCTTCTTCTGCCGAGAGTTGATGGCGGACGTCTGACCGCAGTTCGAGCAGGTGATCCGGTAGCTCCGGGACGTGGTGAAGATCGGGATGAAAAACATCGTGAACTTGGTGGCGCGTTCCTGGAGGTGGTGGTGAGCGGACCGGCCGCAATACTGGCAGGTTGCCGGCCGTCCGGGGAGGTTGTTGAGGACGGTCTTGAGGCCGAAGAGGAGGAACACGGTTGGTGCCTTTCAGAGAGTTCGCCGGTCAGGGCCGCGGAGAGCACGATCTTCTTGCTGAGCCGCGCCTTCGGTCCCGGGGACGAAGGCAAACCGGGATTTTCTGCGGGGGACAGAGGCTTCCACTAACGAAGTAGTAAGCATGCTTGCTTGTGTCCGAGTCTACCTGCAATGTCTGCATTGCAGATAGGGGAAGAGAGGTTTCCCCGGATTGTGGTCGGAACCGGATGGCCGTCACCTCCGGCACATATCGGCCGCAGATCGCCCGCCGACCCCGGCGCGTTCGCCCGGTATGCGCCAACTGCCACGCCGGCAGGCACCTGCTGGCCGGAGATCCAGAGGATCAGAGGATCATGTCGCCGCCAGGACCGCCACCGCCCGGCACTGGCCCTTCAACTCAACACATGACAAGCACTCGCCGCGCCCGCAGACTGGGGAGCTTTTCATAGACGCGGCGACGAGCAATAATCAAGTGGTCAGCATACTTATTATTTCTACTGAGCGGAGTACGGCATGAGAGCACTTACCTGGCAGGGAAAGCGGTCGGTCAGCGTAGAGGTGGTTCCGGATCCGGTGATCCAGGAGGCCACGGACGCCATTGTGAGGATTACATCCTCGGCAATCTGCGGTTCCGATCTTCACCTGTACGAGGTGCTCGGGCCGTACATGAAGTCCGGCGACATCCTCGGACACGAACCCATGGGCATAGTCCAGGAGGTGGGGACCGCAGTAACGAACCTTGTGCCCGGTGACCGCGTGGTCATCCCATTCAACATATCCTGCGGACATTGCTGGATGTGCAGGCAGGGGCTGCAATCCCAGTGTGAGACCACGCAGGTCCACGACCACAACAGCGGCGCGAGCCTCTTCGGATTTTCCGAGCTCTACGGGTCAGTCCCCGGTGGCCAGGCAGAATACCTGAGGGTGCCGCACGCAGATTACGGACCGATCAAAGTGGGCCATGAGCTGCCTGATGAACGCTATCTCTACCTCTCCGATATCCTGCCCACTGCCTGGCAGGGGGTGACTTATGCCGATGTCCCCGAGGGTGGCACGCTGGCAGTCTTCGGCCTCGGTCCAGTGGGTCAGTTCGCCAGCCGAATCGGCCGCCACCTCGGCCAACGGGTCATTGCGATAGAACCGGTTCCGGAACGCCGCCGCATGGCAGAACGGCACGGAGTGGAAACCATGGACTTTACGGAAGACCTCGGCGACCAGCTACGCGAGATGACCGGGGGTCGGGGCCCTGATGCGGTGCTCGACGCCGTCGGCATGGAAGCGCACCATTCGCCCGTTGGCGCGTTCGCCCAGCATGCAGTGGGTCTCTTGCCGGACGCGCTGGCTAAGAAAGCGATGGAAACGGCCGGCGTGGACCGCATGACCGTCCTGCACGCAGCCATCGATGCAGTACGGCGCGGCGGCACGATCTCGCTCAGCGGCGTCTACGGAGGCACGGCTAGCCCGATGCCCCTGCTCACCATGTTCGACAAGCAGATCCAACTCCGGATGGGCCAGTGCAACGTGCGGAACTGGACTGACCACCTGATGCCCCTCGTGGAAGACCCGAGTGACCCGCTCGGCGTGATGGACCTCAAGACCCACGAAGTTTCCCTGGACGGCGCCGCGGCCGCCTACGAAATCTTCCAGAAGAAAGAAGACGGCTGCATCAAGGTGATCCTGAAGCCCTGAGCACGGTCGCGCAGAAGTCAGTCTGGCCAGACCCAATCCGAGAACAACGAAAGGCAAGCCGATGAGCACCTATCATCCCGAAAACGATCCCGCCAACCCCGACCCGCCGCGGGCGGACGGCGGAAAAAATCCGGGCGTGCGTAAATACTCAATCCCGAATCCGGCCGCGTCAGGCGACCCTGATGCGGGGGCCTCGGCCAACCCGGATCCGCTCAACGGCAAGATCACCGGGTTGGAGCCGGGTGGGGGAGTGCCGCCGGGAGAGACGCCTCCGGCCGAGGACCAGATGAGCCGCGATCAAGGGCACAGCGAGTAGCCGCTAAGCGGCCCCAGGAAAGCATGCCGGCAGCCGGGCCCCGGCCCATTATGGGGCGGTGCCCGGCTTCACCGTTGGTCTCCCGGTCAGCCCTTCCGGCCTTCGGTGGCCGCGCCTTCGAGGAAGTGGCGTTGTCCGAGCGGAGTGAACCAGCATGGGCATGGTGATAAGCAAGGTGGCGGCTGTGACGTATACGCCGTCGCTGTGGTGCTAGGAGGAGACGGACTCGAGACCGGCGGCGCCGTGGTTGAGGCTCAGCGTGAACGTGCTGGGCCCGCTGGCGTGGACCGCGATGTTGCTCTTCGGGGTGTTGTGGCGGACCGAGAGGTCGTGGATCAGGGAGTCCAGTTCGTGGTGCATCGTGGAGCGGTCCCAGAGCTTGTGCGTGACAGAGGTGGCAGTTTCAAACGTCATTGTTCAGTGCTTCCGTTCATGTATCCGGGTGTCCGGCCGCCGCACCGATGCGGAGCCGCCGTAGGGGCCATACCGGGAACGCTCCGGGACCGCTGGCGGCTCTGCGAGCTCACCGGTTTGGCCTCATTGCGTCCACCAGGATGGGTAAAACTTTTGCCGCCGGGAAGTTTCCGTCCCTGCCGCGCCTTTCCATAGTGCACAGCGCGGCGCAGTCGCCTCAAGCTTATTTCGCATTATTGTCCGTGAGACTCATCACAGGCGGACGCCGAGGAGGCGCCGGCCGGGGCCAGCGCTGACTAGGGACGGGCCCGCTTGGGCCGGAAACGGGGGAGGGGCATGTGCTTTCGGCTCAGCCCCCGGGCAGGCGCGGGCGTGACCGGCACCGGGCCGCCGGGCTCCGGACCCGCTGCGGCTGCTGCCCGTGCCCGGGCTTGGCCCAAAGTCCTAGGAGAGGACGCAGGCCTTCGCCGGACCAGAACCGGGTGACGCCGGCAAGGGTCGAAACGCGACCCGGGAACAGTTCCTCGTGATTCTTGCGCGCTGCTTCAGTAGGAGCCATGGCTGTCCTCGCGTTCTCTGACGGTGGGCTGGGCGGCGGTGGGCTGGGCGACCGTGTCGGTGGCCGGCGTGCAGGCGGCGGGGGCGGCCGACACGGCGAAGCCCGCGGCAACTCCGGCGGCTGTGGGCTGGGCACATCATTTCGGCTGGTCAGGGGTGCAGGCTACGGCTGGTGGAGGAACCGTGGGAGGGCCTGACAGTGCACCCCTCCGGGCGCCGGTCACCCTGTTGGGGTCTCAGGCTGCCTAACTATTGAGCTCACGGTGGAGTCTGCTCCGAGCGCTGTTTTCGATCAGCGTCGGAATGTAGGTCCTGATCCGCCCGGTTTCCAGGGAGTCGTATTCCTCCGCGACGATTCCTTCAATGCGGTGCCGTGGCATCGCGGGGAAGCGGGGGGCGAGGCGGTCCGCAACCTTGCGGATGGTCGGTTCCCTCTCGGCGTCGCTCATTTTTTTATTGTGATTCAGGCCGTTTTCGGCGACAAGGGACTTTTGCCCCGCAGTGGCGGGGCCGCGGTTGCCCGAAGCCTGCTTTTCTCTCCCGGGCCGACGTTCCCTGTGGGGCCCGTTCATCCGCCGTTAATCGGGCGCGCATACGCTGGAGATGACTCATCTCTCCGTTCACGGGAAGGCGCCGCCATGAGCTTCGAAGGAAAGTCTGGGAGGAACGTTCACGGGAGTGAACTAAAGCGCGGGCAGGAGGTCCGCGTCCGTCTCGGCGACCAGGATCTGGGCGTCGGTATCGTCGATGAAGTGACCGGCGACGGCGGCGGTGCCGTGTGGATCTTCTTCGCAGGGACCGTGCCGCGCCGCATCCCGACCGACCGCGCCTCGACCGAATTCACCGTGCTGGAGTCCGAAGCCCGTTTCGCTTAAGTGACGCGTAACCGGGGCCGGCTGAAACTCGGCGCCCTGGAACGCAGAGCGGACGACGGCGGAAACCTTCCGCCGTCGTCCGCTCTGTTCAGGTACCGCCTCAGACGGGGAATCCAGGATGCTACCCGTGCTGTCCCGTGGGGGTGGCCGCGGTGAGGGCGGTGAGGGCGCCGGTGTCCACATTCTCCGACGGGCCCTGCAGGTACCGCGCCAGGCTGTCATCCATGGCATTGATCCAGCGCGTGTGGTGCCGCGCTGCCATCGTGCCGGTCATCACCGAGCGGTGCACATTGTCCCGGTAGCCGAGGATGTTGTCCTGCTTGTCGCGCATCCACTGCTTGAACAGTGCGGAAACGGTGTCCAGATCGAACTCCGGGTAGTCCGTCAGCGCGATGAGGTCGCGCAGGTAGCCAGTCTGGTAATCCGCCTCGGCATCGTGGCTCGCCAGGGCTGCCTGCCGCTCCAGCCAGAGGGTGATGTCAGCTGTCCGCTCCGCGGCGTCCGGCAACTCGATGCGGCCAAGCATCACATCGCGGGCGAACCATGCCTGCGCGTCGAACATGTTGAAGGTGTAGTACTGGTCCTGCGCGCCGAGATAGAACAGGTTGGTGTTGTCCTGCCAGACCACGCCCTTGTAGAGGTGGTCCGGGTAGAGCACATTGCGCGACGTCAACGACAGCTCACTCGGCAGGAACGGGTACTTGTGCTGATAACCGGTGCAGAGCACGACGGCGTCGAAGGCGCCGGTGGTGCCGTCGCTGAAATGCGCAGTGCTGCCCTCAAAACGCGTCACCAGGGGGCGTTCCGTCGCGTTCTCGGGCCAGTCGAAGCCCATCGGGGCGCTGCGGAAACTGAATGTCACGGATTTCGCGCCCATTTTGTGGGTCTGCATGCCGATGTCTTCGGCGGAATAGCTGCTGCCGATCAGCAGGATGTTCCGGCCGGCGAAGCGTTCGGCGCCGCGGAAATCGTGCGCATGCAGCACCTCGCCCGGGAATCCGCCGATGCCCTCGAACTCGGGGACATTCGGGAAGGAGAAATGGCCGGTGGACACCACCAGCTTGTCAAAGACGTGGGTCTCGGTGGTCTCGGTGACCAGATCCTCGACGGTCACGGTGAATTCCTGTGCCTGTTCGTCATAGGAAACCCAGCGGGCCGCCGTATTGAAGCGGACGTACTTGCGCACGTCGGACTTTTCCACCCGGCCCTTGATGTAATCGAAGAGGACCTCGCGCGGGGGATAGGACGAGATCGCCCGGCCGAAATGCTCATCAAAGGTGTAGTCCGCGAACTCCAGGCACTCCTTCGGTCCGTTGGACCACAGATGCCGGTACATGCTGCTGTGGACGGGTTCGCTGAAGGCATCCAGGCCGATCCGCCAGCTGCTGTTCCACTGGCCGCCCCAGTCGCCCTGCTTTTCAAAGCACGTGATTTCCGGGATGCTGGCTCCTGCCTGCCGTGCCGACTCAAACGCCCGCAGCTGTGCCATACCGCTGGGGCCAGCCCCGATGATTCCGACTCGCATAGACATGCCTACTCCTGTTCGTTGGATCTTCTCCATCAGATTCGACGCTCGGAATGCACGAGGTGGCCGTGAGGCAAACCTGCCGTACCGCAAGACGGCGCAAGACGCACGGCGGTTATCGGCTTCATCAATGACACTGCCGGCGCGGCTGCGAGCCGGGCCTCGATAATCAATCCCTGCGGGCCTGTGCCGGCAACGGGAGAAAGGGCAGTGGGTGTCTGTTGTCAGCAGGAAAATGGTCCTGCATGACTGTTCCGAGCGGTCCGCCTACGATCCAAAAAGGTCGGCGGTCCTCTTGTATTATGCGCACCCAGGCTGTGGATAAGTCAAAAGGAGGGACCTGCGGCAGCCGGGAGGGCCGCCGCAGAGTCGGCGTGCCGGCCCGGAGCCGGCATCGATGTGCGCGGCCCTGCCGAAGTGCGCGGCACTGTCGAAGAACCGGTCGCCGAGCCTGTGGAATCCGGGGTCCGTCATTTCGGGCTCAGCCCACGCTGATCCTGTGGGGCGCCCGCGACGGCGTGCTGCCCGGGCCGGCCCCGCAGCCGAAAAGCAGTGGCGGAACCCACTGTGCCGGAGCAAGATGCAAGGCATGGAGACTGTGGATAAATCTATGGCAAACGAGAATGTGGTCAACCGACTGATCGCTTGCATCAACGACCGTCGGGTGGAGCTCATGGATGAGCTGTTTCATGATGACGCGGTTATGCACTGGCCGCAGTCCGGGGAAGTCGTGCGCGGCGCCGAGAACCGAAGGGGAATCTACAACTCCTTCCCGCAACTGCCGATCATAACGCCCCGCAGGCTGGTCAGTGGCGGCGATCTGGTGGTGGCCGAGGCGTCACTGGATTATGGGGGCCCGACGTATGAAACGGTCTTCATCTTCGAGTTCCGGGACGGCAAAATTGCCAGGGAAACGGCGTACTGGAGTGAGGCCTTCGACGCGCCGGCCTGGCGCGCCCAGTGGGTTGAGAGAACCTAGAGGGGACGCCACTGCGTAGCCTGCTCCCAGTCAGCAAAGATTCTTGCAGGGCCGAAAGGTGGGGATCGTTATGACGGTGGACCAGTGTGCCGCGTTGGCGGCCTGCACGGTTCTGGCCTGCCTGGCCGTCTTTCAGGGGGCCCTGATCGGCGGAGCGCCGTGGGGACGGCTGGCGTGGGGCGGGCAACACGAGGTCCTGCCGGCCGGGCTGAGGATCGGCAGTGCACTGTCAATAGTCCTCTATACCGTCTTCGGGTACGCCGCGGTGGCCAAATCCGGCCTGGTGCTGCCCCTGGTCAATGAGAGTGTCACTTCGACCTCGATCTGGGTGCTGACGGCGTACTTCGCCCTCGGTGTGATCATGAACGCGATCTCCCGGAGCAAACCGGAACGCCTTGTCATGACGCCCACCGCGGCCGTCCTCACGGCCCTCTACCTGATCTTGGCGCTCGGATGATTCCCGGCCCCGTCAGCAGGCGGCATTCAGCGGCTCCACGATGTCTGTCCGCAGGACATCGACGATGGGCCGAGCGCGAAGCCGTTCCACGATCATTCCCAGGGCGACGTCGTTTGAATTTGAGTACTCAAAGCCTTGGGCGATGTTCCGCTCCGGTGACCTGCTCGGGCGGGGCGCAAAAAGGCTCTCGAAGCCGGGAAGTACCCGCTGACTGGTCCGCAAGCCCGGGCCGTTCCTCCGCGACCATCCGTCGACGCTGCCATTAGCGCCGCAGTAACGGCGGGCCAGATGGACCAGGACGCGCGCATCCATCCACGGGACATGGCACAAGATCCTTAGCTTGTCCTTGATTCCGGCCAATCAGCGAAGCGGGATCGGCTGGCCGGTCCGAGGCAACGAGTACTCCTCAGGCCGGTTCAAACCGCCTAGCTGGTGACGGCTTCGGAAGAGTGGACCAGCTGCGGCGGAGGCCGGAGCGGCGTAGCCGGCATTCGCTCGGCGGCTTCGATGCGGTGCACGCGCATGGAACCTGGCGGACCCGGGTGTAAAGACGCGAAACTCACATCATTACGGGCCGCCGGTCCCCGGGGTGGGGCATCGGCTACGGTAATGGACGCCGGCCTCGGGCTGTTAGGGTTGCCGAGCGGGCATCCGCTCATCGACAAGGGCAAACCGGGTGCGAATCCGCGACGCAAAGCTACGGGACCCTCGCGGTCGGCCGGGCCGCCGATTAACAAGGGACCCATTTTGCTTTCGAATTCTCTTAGCCTCAGCCATGCTCGAACCGAGTCCGGTGATGGATCCGGGCAGCGGAGCCTCCGTCTACGACACCGGACCGCGGTGGGAACCGCCATGTTTGCTTCGGCGCTGCTGGCATCGGCCTTAGTGGGCCAGGCTCCGGCCTACGCCGCTGACGCCCCGGTGGGGCTGGGGACGGCTGCTTCCTACTCCGTCCTGGGCGGAACAACGGTCACCAACACCGGACCGACAACGTTGGCCGGAGACCTCGGGGTGAACCCCGGAAGCGCGATCACGGGCTTTANCAGGCCGGGCCATGACCGCCAGTGTCGCCGGTGACCTGGTCGGGAAAACCCTGACCCCGGGCGTCTACAAATCCTCCGGCCCGCTCTCCGTCAGCGGCGCGCTGACCCTGAACGGACAGGGAAACCCGAACTCGGTGTTCATCTTCCAGGTCGCCTCAACCCTGACGACCGCCACGGCAAGCAGCATCGTCCTGACCAACAGCGCCCAGGCCTGCAATATCTACTGGCAGGTCGGCAGCTCCGCCACCCTGGGTACGGCGTCAACGTTCAACGGCAACATTCTGGCCCTGACCTCGATCACGGCGACCACCGGCACAACGGTCCAGGGCCGGGCACTGGCCCGGAACGGGCAGGTGTCGCTGGATACAAACGTCTTCACCATGCCCGGCTGCGCCACAGCGTCGCCCTCGGCCTCCACAACCCCGACAGCCTCACCGACGCCCTCCGCAGCCGCCACGGCATCGTCAGCCCCGACAACTTCGGCGTCGCCCATGCCCGCCGCTGGGTCCGGGAGCGCCAGCCCGGGCACCGGACAGGACGCCGGCCAGGACACCAGAACGGGCCGTGGTGTGAATATTGATACCGCGGCAGAGACCCCCGTTTCAAACGCCGGGATGGTGCTTGGTGCGGCAGCCACGGCGGGGCTGATCGGGGTGTGGATGCTGACCAACGGAAGGCGCCTGTTCCGACGGAACAAGTGACGCTGCAGCGACAGCTTGCGCGGACAGCCACGGCGGCGACAGGAACGTCTTCCGGTGGATGACCAGGCCGCAGCCGAAGGCTCGCCCGGCGTGCGGTCCGTCCGCCGCCGGCCACGAACCGGGATGATATTCGGAGGGGCCCTGACTGCGGCTGCGCTGGCGGCTGTGGTCTACCTCACGTCTGGGCTGGCTTCGCCCCCTGCCGCGGCGGGACCCGTCCCGGTGACGGAACCGCTGGCACGCACGGAGCCCCCGTTGACTGCGGAGGCGACCACCCCGGCAGCCCCAGGATCCCCGCCGCTGCGCATCACCTATCCGGTCATCGGTATGGACCAGGACGTGGTGCCCCTGACACCCCAGGACCTGGGACCGCAGGCGACAATCGTTCCCCCGCTGACCGCGGACGCGTACTGGCTCACCCCTTACGGCAGCCCGGGTTCCACCGACACGACGTACCTCATCGGCCACAGCTGGGAGGGCCGCGACTCGGCCTTCAACCATCTCAGCAGCCGGGCAAAACCGGGAAACCAGCTGATCGTCACCACAGCGGCCGGACCGGCAACCTACACCGTCAAATCGGTCACCACGGAGAACAAAAACACGCTCAGAGACAGCCCCATCTGGGACAGGATCCCCAACCGGCTCATTCTGGTCAGCTGCTACACCGCCGACCTCCAGGGAACCAACGTCATCGTCACCGCTGATCTGGAACCGCTTCCCTGACGGTGCCCGCGCGGAAACCGGCGGTGGGGTTCGGCCGCGCGTAGGCGTCGGCACCCGCCATCTACCGGTGTCCGTGGCAGACTCTCGGCCATGGAGCCCATGGATTGTCTGGTCATCTCCGGGCGCCACGCCGTCGTCGGCGCCGCACTGTCCGTGCATCCGTACGAGTCGCCGGCGTTCATGACCTTTCCGGTCGATAGCAGTCTGCCGGACGGAACAGGCCCGCTGTAACCGGATGCCGTCCGCCGGTCGTACCCGGGCTGATCGGTGCTCCCTTAGAAAAGCCTGACGCCGGTGAGCTCGGCGAGTGTGTCGGTGAGCCTGTCCTGGAAGGTGGTGTCGGTGACCGCCGGGGCCGGCTTCTGCGGCCGGCGGTGGTGCCAGTATTTGCCGGAGACCCGGGCGGCGGTGTCCTCGCTGGCGGCGAGCCAGGTCTGGGTGTCGCCGCCCATGGCCAAGTCGTCAGGGGCGCTGGCGCCGCCCATCCTGGTGGGCACCCAGCCGGGATCAACGGAGTTGCTGAGCACGTCGGGCCAGTGGCGGGCGACCGAGGCGGAGAGCGCAGTGATGTGGAGTTTGCTCTCGGAGTAGGCCGCGCCGGCATTCCAGCGCCGCGCGGTCCAGTCGATGTCGCGAAGGCTGCGGCTGGCCCCGCGGTGCATGCCGCTGCTGAGGTAAATCAGCCGGGCGGGCCGCTCGATCAGGGCGGTGAGGATGTATGGGGCGAGCACGTTGACTGCGAGGGTGCGGGAATGTCCCTCCGGGGTCGCGACGCGCCCCGGCGAGAGGTAGACGCCGGCGTTATGGATAATGGCATCCATCAGCCCGTGCGCGTTGACCTGCCCGGCGAGGTCCCGGGTTTCTGCGGCGCTGCTGAGGTCACCAATCACGATGCCGGCCGCGTGCGGGGCGAATTTATCGAGCGCGGCGGCGCGTTCCCTGGTGCGGGCGTGCAGCAGGACCTCATGGCCCTCATCCAGCAGGGTCCGGGCGCTGGCGAGGCCTAGCCCGTCGGTCGAGCCGGTGATAAATACGCGAACCATGCGCTGATCCTAGCCGGATCCACCCGTGACCGGACACGGTCCCCGCTTGATCGTAACGGTGCCGGCGTCGCCGCCGACGCGGATCCCCGCCGGGTCCGCCAGGTGGTGCTGACCGGACCCACGGACCGGTCACGCCGTGGAGGGACATCCTGTTCAGAATCCGGTCGGCATCCGCAGGGTGTAGGGCTTTTCGAGCTGTTGCGCCTGTTCGTCTGCGAGCTGGATGTCGAGGGCCGCCGCGGCGTCCGCGAGGTGCCGGGTTTTGGTGGCTCCGACGATGGGGGCGGTCACCGCGGGGTTGCGCAGCACCCAGGCCAGCGCGACCTGGGCCATAGGTACCCCGAGCGCCTGGGCGACGCGCTGCACGGCGTCGGCGATGGGCCGGTCATCGTCGCTGAAGAAACGGCGCTGCATGGGGTCGGCGTCGGCTCGTTTCGTTTGTTCGCCCCACGGCCGGGTGAGCCGTCCCTTGGCGAGCGGGCTCCAGGGGGTGCTGCCGAGGCCCTGGTCGGCCAGGAGC
The DNA here is from genome assembly GCF_055412825.1 of Pseudarthrobacter linnaei. Lineage (NCBI taxonomy): Bacteria > Bacillati > Actinomycetota > Actinomycetes > Micrococcales > Micrococcaceae > Pseudarthrobacter > Pseudarthrobacter linnaei. The sequence continues at coordinate 8,174 of NZ_JBVAYX010000005.1, read as the reverse complement.
GGGAACATTTCGCGTTCTTCTTCCCGCTGCATGAGGCTGTACTGGTTTTGCATCGAGACGAACCTCGTCCAGCCGTGCCGGTCTGCGCTGTGCTGCATCTTGGCGAAGTGCCACGCCCACATGGATGAGGCCCCGAGGTAGCGGGCCTTGCCGGCCTTGACGACGTCATGCAGGGCTTCCATCGTTTCCTCGATCGGCACGTCCGGATCGAGGTGGTAGAGGTCGACGTAGTCGGTGCCGAGACGGGTCAGTGACGCATCGATCTGTTCCATGATGGCTTTGCGGGACAACCCGGATCCGCCCGGGCCGTCGTGCATCCTGAAGTGCACCTTGGTGGCAAGGACAACGTCTTCACGGCGCGCGTATGTCCTGATGGCGCGTCCGACGATCTCTTCGGACGTGCCGAAGCCGTAGACGTTGGCGGTGTCCCAGAACGTGATGCCCAGTTCCACGGCCTGCCGCAAGATCGGCTCGGCTTCCTCGTCGCCGAGCGACCATTCGTTGAAGCCCCGGGACGTGTCGCCGAAACTCATACAGCCCAGGGCGATGCGGCTGACCTTCAGGCCGGACTGGCCCAGCCGGGTGTACTCCATGGCTTAGCCCCCGATGCCCGTGCTGAGGCTGAAGTCCCGCCAATGGACCAGGTCCGTGCGCTCCGCCCGGGCGACGGCGTCGTAGGCGTCCCGGCCGAGCACCAGCAGCGACGGCGGGTTGGGACTTTCGACGATCGCCAGGACCGCTGCTGCGGCCTTGGCCGGATCGTCTTGCTGGGTGCCGTGGACCGTGTCGTGCTCCTTGCGCCGCTTCCCGGCCGTCTCCGCGTAGTCCTCGATCGCCGTCGCGGACTGGGGTCAGTGAGCGGCCGGCGAAGTCCGTGCGGAATCCGCCGGGCTCGATGACGGTGACGTTGATGCCCAGCGGCTGCAGTTCCTTGCGCAGCGAACCCGACAGGCCTTCCAGGGCTGCCTTGGTGGCTGAGTAGTACCCGGATCCGGCCGGCGAGATCCGCGCTCCGATGGAGGAGATGTTCAGGATGGAGCCTGCCCTGTTCGCGAACACGAGGCGATCCTCCAGCGGGAGGGACTGGTGATACAGGTAGTCCCAGTGCCTCCCGCGCGCGGTTGCCGGCTTCTAGGGATACCGGCGCATGGTCGGGTTGGCCCCGGCGGGACGGTGCGGCACCCCGGACGGGTCGGCACCGTCCCGGCATCCTACTTCTACGGCGAACTGGCCCCGGCAGTGATCAGGGGGCAGGCGCCGGACCGGCGGCGTCGTTGGCGTCGTTGGGAAACGTATCCGCGGTGACAAACGCTAAGGCTGATTTGAAATCGGCGGCCAGCCGCGGGAGCGCGCCGGCGTGGGGTATCCGGTGTCCGCGGAGTTCCGTTTCCAGCCCTGTGCAGTAGAGGGTCAGTTGCTCCGCTCCGAGCATTGCCGAGCTTGCCTTGAGGCTGAGGACGGCGTTCAGGGCGGCCGCGGGGTCCGCCGTTGTCAGTGCTGCGTCCACCCGGGTGAGGCGGTCCTGGAACAGGTTGAGGAAATCATGCGCGAACCTGGCGGCGGCAGAACGCCCGGCGTGTTCGATCAGGGCCTGCATGGCAAGGGGGTTCAGGGCCGGTGATGCTGTGGGACCGGTGCCAGAAGGCAGCTGTGCGGTCCGGTGATCGGGCTTGAGTGCCTCGGGCAGTGGTTTGTTCATAGCGTCCCCCAACGTCATGTCGTCAAGCCTAGTCTGTGGCGCGGGTCAGTCCTAACGGTCCGGTTGCACGGACTTGCCCGCGGCCCCGCCGCCCGCAATCCGCAGCCGGCCCGCGCGCTCGCCAAGGATCCGCCGGGCCTCGCCGGGCAGGCCCTCGTCGCTGATGAGCTCGTCCGCGTCCTCCAGGTCGGCGATGGTGCTGATGCCGAAGGTGCCCCACTTCGTATGGTCGGCCAGCACCACCAGCCGGCGGGCAGCGGCCACGAAGGCGCGGTCCGTCTCGGCTTCCAGCACGTTGGGCGTGGTGAAGCCCGCGTCGGCATCGACGCCGTGAACGCCCAGGAACAGGACATCCAGGTGCAGCTGTTTCAGGGCCGAGGTGGCCAGCGGACCGACCAGGGCATCCGAGGGCGTGCGCTCGCCGCCGGTCAGGATCACGGTGGACGGGGACGAGCTTTGCTGGAAGACGTCGGCGACGCGCACCGAGTTGGTCACGACCGTGATCCGGGGCCCGGCGGAGAGCAGTTGCGCCAGCGCCCAGGTTGTGGTGCCCGCGCTGAGCCCCACCGCCATGCCCTCGCGGACCTGGGCGGCGGCCTCGTGCGCGATCGCCATCTTCTCTTCCTGCAGCTGGGTCACCTTCAGCTCAAAGCCGGGCTCGTGCGTGCTCACGCCGCCGGGCAGCTTGGCGCCGCCGTGGATCTTCTCCACGGCGCCCGCCGCATCCAGCGCCTCGATGTCCCGCCGGACGGTCATAAGGGACACACCCAGCATCTGGGCGAGGTCCGCGACGCGGACAATCCGCTCGCGCTGGACCTCCGCGATGATGGCGGAGTGGCGGGCTGCGGCAAGCATTCTGCATCCTTAGGTGTGCCGGCGGGGAGAGCGGGGGAGTGGACGGCGGCGGCTGCGCAGGCTTCCTCCTGCACATCCTAACGTCCACGCACGGCAATGAGCACATACTCTATGCTTCATTTTGTGCTTTATTGTTTGAAAATGTTATCTCGTGTACAACTGGAACCATGACGCGAACCACCATGACCCGGCTGGCCGACGGGCGCGAAATCCTCTACTTTGACGACGCCGGCTCCGCCGAGCGGCCCGCAGCCTCCCTTGTGGACCACCGCGAGCTGCCCGCCCGCCCGGAACCGGGCCAGCTGCGCTTCGATGCGCTCAGCCGCGAATGGGTAGCCGTCGCCGCGCACCGGCAGTCCCGGACGCACCTGCCGCCGGCGGACCAGTGCCCGATCTGCCCGACGACGCCGGCCAACCAGACCGAGATCCCCGCGCCGGACTACGACGTCGCCGTCTTCGAAAACCGATTCCCCTCCCTCGGGCCGGACGCGCACGCAGTCCCCGCCGCGCCGGGCTGGGGGTCCACCGCGCCCGCCGTCGGCCGCTGCGAAGTCGTCGCCTTCACCCCGCAGCACACCGGATCCTTCGCCGAACTGGGCTGGCGCCGCACCCGCACGGTGATCGACGCGTGGGCCCACCGCACGGAGGTGCTCAGTGCGCTGCCCGGCATCCAGCAGGTTTTCCCCTTCGAAAACCGGGGCGCGGACATCGGCGTCACCCTGCACCACCCGCACGGACAGATCTACGCCTATCCGTACGTCACGCCGCGCGCCGCGGTCCTGGCCGCCGCGGCCGGTGCCTACTTCGAGACCTCGGACGGTACGGGGACACTGTCGTCCTCCCTGCTTCGGGCCGAGCGCGGCGACGGCAGCCGCATGGTGCTCGAGGGCGAGCACTTCAGCGCCTACGTCCCCTTCGCGTCGCGCTGGCCGCTGGAAGTCCACCTCGTCCCGCACCGCCAGATCCCTGACCTGGCCGCCCTGGACGGGGCCGAGCGCGACGAACTGGCGCAGCTCTACCCCGAGCTCCTGAAGCGCTTCGACGCTCTGTATCCCACGCCCACTCCCTACATCGCGGCCTGGCACCAGGCGCCGCTGGAGCCGGCCCTCCGCCGGTCCGGTCACCTGCACCTGCAGCTGACCTCGCCGCGCCGCGCCGCGGACAAGCTCAAGTATCTGGCGGGCTCCGAGGCGGCCATGGGCGCGTTCATCAACGACACCACCCCCGAATCCGTCGCCGCCCGGCTGCGCGAGGTGGCCAGTGAAGTAGCCGTTTAATGCGCTGCTGAACCTGCCCCCCACCGACCGTCCACGCCAGCCGCCCCGCCCTGACCCCGGAAGGCGCCCCCGCGTAATGACCCACCCGCACCGACGCAGGGCCGGCGGCCTGCCCTTCGCCATCGAGTGCGCCGTCGTGACAGCCCCGAACGAGCTCACCACCCCTGACTTTCCATCGACTGCTCCACGACGGCCCTTTTGAGCACTCAAAACGGCCGTTGTGGAGCAATCGATGGAGTCCGGAGCCCAAAGGGTGAGCCCGTGGGGGTGTGTCCTAACGCTGCAGCGGCAGGAACAGCACCGTGTAGATGCCCAGTCCGGCCAGGGCCACCACGCTGCCGGCAATGGCCGCCGTCCCCCTGATATTCGCGGCCATCACCGCTCCGCCGATGCCGCTGGCGTGGTGGTGGTAGCGGCGTCGCTGAGTGAGGGCGATGCCCAGGGCGACCAACAGTGAAGCCGCCACCAGGGTTCCGGCAAACCAGCCGTAGTGGGGTACCCAGCGTAGGAAAATGCAGGCCGCCGTGATCAGGGTCAAGGAGGTCCTGCGCCAGGCGAGGTCCGTACGCTCCGGCTGCAGCCCCGGGTCATCGTGCACCGCCACGGCCCTGGTTTTCCCCACGGCTAGGCCGGCCGTCCGATCACAAAAACGATCAGCACGGCCGCAACAAGAGAACCGCCGGCTGCCAGGATCGGCGCGAGCAGGGGCGCCGGGAGCGGAGTCTGGTGCCGCATGGCCCGTTCCACATTGAGCCAGCGGAAGAACGAGCCGCCGCCGGTCACCAGCCCCAGCAGGAGCAACAGTACGGCGACGGTCTTGCGCAGTTCCGGGCCCAATAGGCCCGTGGTGAAGGCCTCCACGGCGATACCGCCGGCCACCATCGCCAGCGAGGTCCGGATCCAGGCCAGGAACGTGCGCTCGTTGGCCAGGGTGAACCGGGGATCCGGGTCGGTTCCGCCGCTCAGCGCCCGGGCCAAGATTCCGCGGCGGCCCAGGTCTGCGCCTGTAACGGCCCCGGCAGCCTCCGCCCCGGCAGCCCCCGCAGGCTGAACCTCGCTGCCGGATTCCCCGGCGTTGCGTGCCTGACGGTCGGGTGTCTGACGGCCGGGTGCCTCTGGGCCGGTGTGTGACGAGTCGGGGGTCTCTTCGTGTGCGGTCATGATGCTCTCAGGATGCCACCCCACGGAATAATTCCCCACTATCCTGGCCGCGGCCCGGAACCCGTCAGTTGTTCACGGCGGCGTACAGGTTCAGGCTCGCCGAGAAGATGAGCCACGAAACGTAGGGCAGCATCAGCACTCCGGCCGTCCTGCTGATGGGCCCGAAGAAGAGCACAGTCAGGGTCGCCACCGCGGCGTGGGCACCAATAACGAGCAGTGCCAGCCACAAGGCGGCGGCCCCCAGCATCGGGTACAGGCCGAAGAACATCAGCGGCCACGCCAGGTTCAGGAGCAGGAGAACCCCGTAGACCGTGAACGCGGCCCTGCGGGGAAAATACCGCTGCCGCCACACCAGCCACGCAGCGACGGCCAGGGCGGCGTAGAGCAGCAGCCAAACGGAGCCAAAAATCCACCCCGGCGGTGTCCACGGGGCCTTCTCGGCCAGGGCGTACCAGCCGGCGTTCATCCGGATCGGCAGGGAGCCCAGCAGCGACACGATCCAGGACACCGCGAGAAAGCCGGTCAGTGCCGCGGCCTGCCGCCGCCAGGAGCGACCGCCCGTCAGCGCGGGGCGCGGCAGACTTCTTTCAACGTTGGCAAGCACTGACTCACTGTGGACAATCGGAGGCTGGTACGTCAAACGGCGGCGGTCCGCGGAACCGGTCAGGCCCCCGGCACCCGCAGCACCTCGACGGCAGCCAGCAGATACGGCACCGGATCCGGGTCCGTGCCCGCAGCCCACCGCATCCACCCTTCAAAGGTGGCCGCCAGATACGCGGCACTCAGGTAGCTGGCTGTGTCCTCGGGAACGCCGAGGACAATCAGGTGCCCCCGGGCCTGCTCGCGCTGGGGCGCCATGGACTCGTAGCTCCGGCTGGCGAGATCGGGATGTTCGGCGATCAGCCGCAACCGTCCGCGTGAGACCGAAAGATCGGGAATGGCCGCCACGCCGGCGACGGCGGCGGCGCGCAGCCCCGCCATGAGGTCCTCGCTGTCTTCCCGGCCGCCGCGGGCCCCTTTGAGGGCCAGTCCTGAGGCCGCGATCACCGGTTCCATGCCGCCCCAGATGAGGTCGGCCTTGCTGGAGAAATACCGGTACAGGCTCTTGCGCCCGATGCCTGCCGCGCGGGCGATGTCCTCCATCGAGGTCCGTTCGTAGCCGTTCTCGGCGAAGAGCCGCAGCGCGAGGCTGGCGATGGCGTCCGGGTCGATGGTCACGGGACGCCCGGCGGAACGCATGCCCGAAGGCGTGGGATCGTGCGGGGGCATCCCACCAGTATTCACCCTTTCATAATGACACAGCGTGTCATAAGGTGGAAGGCGTCAGCACTGGAAACATTCGGAAGGACATCATGGGCAACGAAGCTGCATGGCAGGAATCCATCACGGCGGGCCGCTTCGCCGGCAAAACCGTCATCGTCACGGGTGCCGGTTCGGGCATCGGCCTGGCCACGGCCCTGCGCGTTGCCAAGGAAGGCGGCCGGGTCATCGCCGCCGAGATCAGCACCGAGCGGCTGGACGCCCTGGTTGCCGGGAACAGCGGCCTGGACGTGGTCCCCGTGGCCGGTGACATCTTCGACGAGGACACCGTCGCCGCCGTCGTCGCCGCCGCGGGCGGCAGGGTCGACGGGCTCGCGAACGTCGCCGGGATCATGGACCACTTCGCCCCGATCCACGAGGTCGACGACGCCACCTGGGACAGGGTATTCAGGATCAACGTCACCGCCCTCATGCGCCTGACCCGCGCCGTGGTGCCGCTGATGCTCGAGGCGGGTTCAGGCTCCGTGGTCAACGTCGCCTCCGAGGCCGGCCTCCGCGGTTCCGCCGCCGGCGCCGCGTACACCGCGTCCAAGCACGCCGTCGTCGGCCTGACCAAGAACTCCTCGGTGATGTACGGGCCCAGGGGCCTGCGCTTCAACGCAGTGGCCCCCGGCGCCACCATCACCAACATCGAGGCGACCTGGGGTTCCCAGCTCGCCGCCGAGCGCCTCGGCCCGCTCATGGGGGCGAACATCCCGGCCCCTGCCACCGCGGCCCAGCTGGCGGCCTCGATCACGTTCCTGCTCAGCGACGACGGCACAAACGTCAACGGCGCCATCCTGGCCTCCGACGGCGGCTGGTCCGCGGTCTGAGCGCGGTCACGCGCACGCAGGAGGACGACGGCGGGAGCTTCCCTCCGTCGTCCTCCCGTGTTGCCCCGCTGAGCGGCAGCGGGATGCCCGGCTGGTTCCGTGGGTTGGTTTCAGTGCCGTCCGCCAGACTGCGACGGCCTTTGCGACGTTGAAGGCCCAGGCGGCAGACGGGAATAACGAACGGGGAGCTGCAGCTGGACCCACGCAGAGCGGGGCGGTTTACGAAAACGGGTTCTTGAAGCCGCTGGTTGAATTACCGGAATCCTGAGTCCATATTGCCGAGAATGCGCCGGCGCAGTCCGGTCGATCGTCAATGGCTCGCTGCTGTTCCCATGGTGAGTTTACAGATTTTCTCCCGACTGGGTGATGTTAGCCGCTCTTTCTCGACGCGAAAACGACACTTCTCCTTTTTAGCCTTTCGTCTGTCTTTCCTGGCGAAGAAAAAACGGTCATGGAATCTGTGATTCACCTCCCGGGTGTCCGCTGAACTGCAGCCGGGATCCCATTTCCCCCTCATCCGCAGCCGCCGGTTCAACGCCGGTGAGACCGCCGTGTACGCCGGCTCTGGACCATGCCATCGCGTCGGCGGGACCGTTCAGGTATGGTGTTAAACCAGCTGAAACTCAACGAAAAATGGCTGCATTGCTGCTGACCGAGTACATCTTTCAGGAATGACTCAGAGTTCCCGAGTAGGCCACACCGGAGACCCAAGTAGAGCCGCTGGAGCCATGCAGGAAGTGGAACAGACAACCAAGTAACAACCACTCGTGACACAACTTTGGGTGAACTTTAGGCTTTAGGCAGGGCCACCATTCAGTGGCTGCTGGGGTATTGGGTTTACGCACAGTATGGACGGATCTCTTTGAATTTGTCCGCTAGGTTCTCATTCGCTAAGGGCCACGCCTTTGGCGTCCTAAATTTCATGAAGTGGTGAGGCTTTTGTCTATTTCAAATCTGGCCCCGAATTCGTCGTCCGAGCGAGTTTCCGCCTCACCGAGGGCTTCGGTGAGCGTGGTTATTCCGACGCTTAATGAGGAAATGAATTTGCCC